>DAIUCF010000001.1:0-44473 GCA_036846305.1 Candidatus Poseidoniaceae archaeon
ATTGTGGTTGAGAACGGAATGAAGAGAATCTACAATCTTGAGGTTCGTCTCGCGTAATCGCCGAATTCGAGCGGATAGTTCGACCAAAAATTCTCGAAGTTCATCCACATTGTTGGACCGAGAAAATCGCTTCTGTACTTTCTCAAAGTCCTTGCGCATGACTGAAATTCCGGCTACAAGCGCTAATTTCGCTTTACTGGCATCCAAAATAGTCTCTTCGGATTCCTTGAGACGGGAATCAATCATTTCCTCGAAACCGTGGTAATGCGTCTTCAAATCGGTCCAAACCAATTCTTTGAGTGAATCGACAAGAGTATTTGTCTCTTTGAGACCCTGTCGAGTGGCCTTGATTGTCCTCGCCATCAGTTCAATCCAAGTGTTCTATCACTTGAAACCATTGCCATTACTAAAAGGAAATTGGAATTCGAAAAAACCAAAACAGTCGAAGAACAGCCCTTTCCACCGTATCGACACAGCGAAAACACATATACTCCTTAGAACCGAAAGAGATTCGTAGGTGATGCAGTGACTGCCAAAAGCGAACTCTTAAACGAACTTTACCAAGCTCGTTTCGATGGTCTTAAGGAGCTTGCAGTGACCTATCAAATCTCAAAGGCGGGATCGGTTGAAGTTCTACGAGCAAGGCTAATTCAGCATCTAATTCTTGAACAATGGGACCTATCACCTGAAGGCATCAAGAAACTCATGAACGCTGAGATAGGCGAAATACTAGGTGTTTTTGGAATTAAAAAGTCCGGTTCAGTTCGAGCTAGGAGACAGCGATTGTACCTCCATCTCAATCATGATCCCAAACAGTTGGTTCCTGAATCGCTTGACGGAAAGACCCGTGACCAATTGCACGAATTATGCAAAACCCTTGAATTACCGTTGTCGGGAAACAAGCAAACCCTCTTGGTGAGAGTTGCAGGAGTACTAGCCTATCAGCAGGGAGGTTGGGGTAAGGTCAAGAAAAGTTTACGAAGGCCGCGTGGAGGTAACTCCTCAATATTGATTCCCACTCCTACTGAAGATTCCAAGAACGAAACACCAGAAACAACTACTTACGAACAAGCTGCAGTGATTGAAAAAGTTGAAACCTTCGTCTCTGAACATCCAGAAGGATGGACTTTCGAAGAAGAAAGTGAGATGAGAACTGAACTTGCTCAAGATGGTATTGCCATTTCTAGAGCACCAATCTCCTCATCAATTGACGATGCATTGCGCTCTGCTCAAAGTAATGAGCAACACTCAGACGTACCTGCAATGGTTCAAACAGCGCATGTCACCGAGCCAAGTGAACACAGCCTTGAAACTGAAGCTGTGTTATTGGAACTAACCGCCCGTTCCGCAGAAATCGAGGCTGCTGGAAGAGACTTCTTAGCAGTGAGTTCAACCAGTGAAGTCGATGATTTGGAGGCATTCATTGCAAGTTTATCGAAACATGGTTTTGCAACAGAAGTCCCTGCAATTCGAGACAGTATCCGAAACACACTCATGGAACTCGAGTTCCGTTCGCAAAATGAAAAAGAGGCCGTTTACTCAATGCCGAACTCTTGGAGAGAACGCGAAGCACTGCGGAACTTTGAGGGCGCTCGAGAAGTGCTTCGGGACCAATTGAACAACACATTAGCGTCATCTGATGGCGATTTGGTCAAGGCTCGTATGAGCTTCGAACAAATTGGACATGATATGGGTCTTGATCTTCGAATCCCAAGCGTATCCGGAAGATTGCATGCTTTGTTTGACTTGCATGTAGAAATCCATCAGGCTGAGGCACTGCAAGACCCTTCGATTGCAAGGAGAAACAGAATTTTGCGAGTCCTCCAGCATGGAGCAGTTCATTTGACCAATAATGAACGAATGACCGTCGACCGATTGGAGCGAAACATTGGTGCGTTTGAAGAACTGGTAGAAACTGTATTGGAGTCCAGCGAAGGGCATTTCTCAGAGTCACAACAAGCATTAGTCATCCGATTTCTTGAATCACGCGGATATGAAGTCAATACTGCTGATTTACGCCCGCGGGTCTTGGCTTGTGCTGGTATCATTGGTGCAGAATTAGGCTTCATATCTCCTGCAGAAATTCCTCGCATCGCACCGGGAATCATGATTTCAGATACACAAGTGGATGCAATCGTAACGGAACTAAAGGCACTTGCTCAAGCATTCAAACCAAACCAAGAAGAATCGGACTCAGATGAACACATCGTTGCAGAATCGATGAGTGAAGCATCTGAAAGGTTGAATTCTGCACGAGGAAAAATCGATGCGATTGACGACCTACTCGAGCGATTGCGTGGCTAAATTTCAGCGAGATGCGTAGAAATTTTGAATCACTTGAGTCACTGTTTGGATATCATGAATATCACGACGTGCTAAGTCTTCAAGAATTGCTTGGCGTTGGGATACGTGTTTCTCAAAAACATCAGGAGAAACACCTGCAGCTGTGCAGATGATTTCACGCAACTTGGACGGGATACCAGTTTCCTCAATCTGGTCGGTAGATGCATTGTATTTCCAAATGATATTGAGTCGAGGTTTGTCCCCCTCCATTCCGGCTATTTCTGCAACCTCGGTGATTTTACGAGCAGTTTTTCCATTGACATGTAATCGGGCTTGAATAATAATCAAATCAAGACCGCTAAGCATGATTGGAGGAACATTCATTGGAGGGTTGATCATTCTTGTAACCGTTTCTTGGGCGGTATTTGCGTGCAGTGAACCAAACGAGCCGTCGTGACCTGTGTTCATTGCAGTGAGTAAAGTTGCTGCTTCTGGACCACGAACTTCACCGACAATGATTCGGTCTGGTCTCATACGTAGACTCGATTTTAGACAATCATTCATATCAACTTCTGGAGTACCATCAGGTCGTTCACGGCGAGTTTCCATTCGGAGCCAATGGTCGTGATACACCTGCAATTCAGCAGTGTCTTCAACAGTTAGGAGACGGCGGTGCCAAGGAATGTACATTCCTAAACAATTCAATGTCGTTGTTTTACCTGAACCAGTACCACCTGCTATTACGAAGTTCGCCGGACGGCTGTCAAGTCCTTCAATCCAAACCCACATCATTGCAGCAAGGCGGGAATTGACTGTTCCAAATTTGACGAGGTCTATCATGGTAAGCGGGTCTTCCCTGAACTTTCGAATGGTCAATGTCGGCCCATCTGGCGTAACTGGTGGAATGGTCCCATTGACACGGGAACCATCAGGCAGTCGGCCATCAAAGATAGGAACAAGCCCTGGCCCATCACCGAGAGGTACATTGGTAAAAGCAGCGATATTTTTGGCGATTTGAATTCCGGAATCATCGTCAATCCAAATATTCGTCCGACACATTCCATGATCTCTATGAGCGATTTTAACACATTGTGTGCCGCCGTTGTACATCACTTCTTCAAGTGCATCATCTTCAAGCAAAACAGCCAGATCGCCATACGGATTTGGTTCGGCTGAGCCATCAACATGATAAATCGGTGCAGGATGATTTTCTTCAGTGTAAATTGTTACTCGTCCATATTGTTCCAATACTTGTTCACTCATACTTTCATCCTCCAACAATCATTACTGCTCCTAGATAGAGCGTCATGGAAAGTGCAATCCAACCCGGCATCCACCAAAGTGCATCCTTAAACCGTCCTAGCATCCTTCCAGAGACTCCAACTGCAATCGCTGAAGCGACTCCAAAGAAGTAGGAAAAAGTCGTGTTGAACGAATCAATTTGGAACCCCTTGCTAGCAGGTGCGAATAAACCGACAATGAATGCAATCAATACCGGCAAGCCAATGCTAATGAACATGACAATCAAAATACCACGTCCAAGCAACTCTTCCTCCCGAGTATTCATCAGGTCGTTTAGGCGTTCATAATCCATTGCAAGGTCAGAAAGTATGCCTTGAAGCGGAGAATCTTGTTCAATTGCTGTCTCAATTAAGACCATGACTCTTTGTACTTGAGAGGAGCGGGTTTTTGCTGAAAAAGAAGCTAAGGCTGCATCGAATGAAGATGAATGGCTTTCCTCCAGAGTCTGTTTGAGGAGTTTACCTAACGGACCTGTTAAGGTCCGGGATTGTTCCATCATTGCTTCTTGAATACCTCTACCAGCACCGACCGAATCCGAAAGTGATTCTAATAGGCCAGGCAAGGCGTTTTCTATAGAACGCCTCCTGTTGCGTTCAAGCATTGGTGGAATCCCGCCGACTGCACAAGCTATTCCGATGACGATGAGAACCAATAACAACAGATTGTCATTGAAGGTTTCCAGCAATCCAAATATCATGAGATCACAATCCAGGGTCTTTGGTATGGGCCTTGAGACCAATCATGAACATAGCCAAGAGTGTAACGACCAGTCCGCCTTTGACAACGGCATTGATGGTCGAGGCGGGAGGCAGTTGCATGAATGCACCAAGGTCGCCGGTCATCAACTGAGGTACCAATCCGGCAATGGCCAAAATAATTGGACCAATCATGCCGATTGAAAGCAAAGTTTCCGGTACTGCTCCCAATTCTTCGATATACTTTTTCACTGACTCAGTACGCTCATTCTCCATTCTTGCGCCTTGTTTGCGGAGGGTATCAATGATGTCAGTATTTTGCGTGACGTTAGTGTACATTGTGTTGAGAAGTCTTCGATAACCTTCCGAATCTGCTTTATTCATCATACTCTTCAATTCCGGACCTAATCCTCTACTGCTTCCTTTTCTTAAGCGAGCCATCATCGAAGAAAAATCCTCGGAGATGATGCCGTATCCTCCGCTTCCAATGGTATGAATTGCTGCTTCAAGACCTACTCCAGATGACATTAAAACATCGAGAGTTCGAATAACATAGAGAACTTCTCTCTGCTCATCCAACTTTCGCATTCGCTCACCTCAAACAATATCTTCAAACAATTCAAAAGTAAACATTTGATTCGAACTTTCGTATTCCATCGATGCAAAGAGGACTTTCACGTCTCTTTCCTCAAACGGGTCATGAATGTAGGGTTGACCAGAACGAAACATTGCCAGAACCCGCTTGTAGTCATCAATAGAAAGTTCACCTGTTATGGTGTATGCAGTCGATTCGGCACCTTCATCGTGGAGGTCGTCTCCTTCTTCTCCTCGTATAATGGTCCGAGTAAGACGACGAGTTAGTCGTACCTTCATGTCACAATCAGGTATTCGAACCCAATCTGCGCTCGTAGTTCCGGATGCGGGGCGAATGAAGAAATCCATACCTGCCATATGCCGACCTCTATTCACTCCACGCAATCACAAGGTCTTCAATGTTGGGGGCGTAAATCAATCAACCAACGATTCTAAACCAGCCAAATCGAGGCTCATGTAAGGTGCCCTCATTGGAGAGTTCGTCCAACTTTTCTTCTGCCAATCCACGATCAAAACCACGAGCTACTGCATTGGTAAGAACGGTTTCAAAATCAACTCCATCTCCTTGATCGAGTTGCTCAATAAGTGAGACTATCGTGTCTTTAACTTCCGAATCACCAACCGCTTCCTGTGCTACTTCACCGTTCTGTTCGGAAGATTGAGGTGGAGCAGCAACTGGCTGACTGGCAGCCTCCATGCGGCCTTCAGCAATATCAAGGGCTTGCATAATGTTCAGGGTGTAAGTTTCAATATCGATATCGCCGTAATGATTACGAGATACAAGAAGTCCATCGATCATGAATTCAGGAACACCTGCAGCCACCAAACCTTCACGTGTTGGTTCAGCAGACAAAGAATCGGTGTAGTGTTTCATTCGACCAAGTGTGTCTTCGCAGGCTCGAGTAAGCCACAATGCATACCGTTGCGCATCGATTTCGCAAGCCTCTTCAGGACGAAGAGACGTATAGACTGCACCCTCATCGGTTTGGTACCAACGTGACTTTGCAGTCATAAGCAACAATACCGGTTCTCCAACTTCGGTTTTTTCAACCAGTTGTAATGTCAATTCGCGCATCGATTCAGTAGCATAATCACCAACTGAAAAATAATGAAGCCCAGAAGGGTCACGCATCTGACCTTGATAGAGTGTGGAGCCATTTGAGGTTTCTCGAACTTCAAGACGTTCGAGTAGTCCTGCAACAACGACTCTGTTCACTTTAGCACCGAGTTTTGTAATAACAAACGATGGGTCGTATTCTCCAGAACCTTTCTCATTTAGGGTAGATTCACTGAATTCAGAAGCAAGCATATGCCATGCTGGTTGCCTTTTTGCACGCCGAGATGATTGCATCAAGCAACCCTCCATTGTGCACGAATTTCAGTCGCTCGTAAACCTGCATCCTCATCGATGAGAGACGCTGAATCAGCAAGCATCATGGCTCCTTGGTCATCCACAATTGTTCTGCCCGAGGCCTTAATCTTCCTACCGAGCATCTTTGAGCGAAGAGATTGAACAAATGCCATTTGACCCAAATCATTGACTTCTGCTGCGAGTTCCTCCTCAGTCATCCCTATGAGAGATAGAGTAGCATCTTTGTTGGTGAGGAGAGATACTGAGGAACGACCATCATCGATTGCCAAACGGAGGCGGACATCCGTGCTTCCATCGTTTGGGCCGTGTTCAAAGCATTCACCATCTCGCAGCACTCGTCTACATTCGGTACAACGTTGAATAAATCCAGAATCCTCTCGAACACTCACAACAATTGCTGTTGTGGAAACGCCTACACGGCTTGCGCCTGTCGAAAGTTCGTACAATTCGACCTCAGCTGTATGCTGAGTGAGGTCGAGTTCAGAATCCCAAGGCGGAGCGTCGAGAAATTCAACTTGGTCTGCATTGTCAACTGTAATATCCGGGATTCCTTGCCATGCTCGAACTCGAACTCCTTTGAGGCGAACAGTAAGGGGAAGTTTGTCATCCGTAATGGGTAGTTCGCTCCAGGCGCTCATTCTGCATCGACCGGTTGGATCTGCAATTTGACCGGACCACAAAAATCGTTCTTCACCATCTCGAGTGAATGAGCGTTTGGTCCATTCTGTAATTTGGACTACAGCATCAACGTCACGAGCACCATCTCTCAACTCAGACAATGTCAGTACAGTTTGCTGAGATAGTGCATCTGTATCAGAGAAGTTTTTGTCGTGATAAATTTCAACCTTAGTGGTCCTACCGAAATTTAATTCTGGTGTGTCTCTAAAAGTTCTCACTTGAGCGCCTTCTATCTTCAACAAAGTGCCTATTTCATGCTCAAATGGCTCCCATGATAGGAATCCAATCGTTCCCGATTCATCAGCGATTCTTCCTCGAACAATATCAATTGAACCTGAACCATCTTTACGATGAATTTGGTCTGGCCTCGAGGCTAGAATTCGACCCACGACGCACACATACCCGTCAGACGGTAATGATTCGATATCCTGAGGCTCACCAGGAGCAGTTACCGGGCGAGTACCCTCACGCACAACAGCGATTCGTGTCGACTGATTGATGTTCAGCGACATCTTTCCTTGATACTCATTCACCGATGCGCCTTCGATTCGGACGACGGAGCCCGGAGTGATGTTCGAGTTTGGGCCCCAATCTTTGTACTCCCAACGATTCTTGTCACCGTTTTCTTCCCAAGGGTTATCTTCAAGTAAACCAAAAGCAATTTGTTTTTGTTCTCCACGAATGGTTTGGTCTCGGATATTATGTGAAATGATTTCAACTTCAATTTCAATGTCTTTGTCATCTCCTTTGAGTTCACTAAGACGGCTCACTTTTCGTGTTGGTTTTGATGCTGTTGAATTCGACGAACCCGATGGCGCTGGGGCTTTATCACCCTTGAAACGCCGAAGGATTGAACGCATTGCATCTTGAGGTGGGATGAAAAATTCTTTCTCGTATTTTGCAAAGGCTGCTGCTACCTCTTCAGGATCAGCATCAGGACATTCTGCTAGAATAGACTTGACATGCGATTCGTATTTTTCAGACATTGCAATGCCCCCCGTCAGGCGAATTTGTTCGATGCCTGTACGGAGAACAGGCTGCGGGCTTTCGTGCGATTTGGTTGAGACTGTACACTCCCTTGACCTCCATGGGTGGCTATAGGGAAGACGACAGGACATAAAGAATGCCTAGAAGTTTTCACCCATGCAGCAATCTGCTAATCAAGTCACTGGGGACTTACACAGGATTGATTCTCAAACCTTGCATCAGCAGGACATCTGGGAGGTGCATTGCGCCGGAGGAATACGAGCCTTGTATTCGAATTTCATCTCCTAGATGAACGTCTTTGGAGAGAGCCTTGGCCAAATTGCCTGATAATCCTGCTTGCTTCACTGGACCGACGATTTCACCATCTTGGACACGTAGAACTGTGCTGGTTGTCACTGAAAAATCACCACTGGTAGGGTTTGCGGTATGCGCACCCATGACACTGTGGACGATATATCCCTCATCCATCCGTTGCAGCAATGCATCTTGAGATGACCCTTGACGAGTAGAAGTCATGTGCAAATCGGCACAACCGGTACTCGGTGGGCTTTGATGGCCGCCTCGAACCGCACAACCGTTTGACTGTGCAGAATCAATTCGGCCTTCCGCGACTTGTTGAGCGGCGTCCCGAGTGGACCACAGTGAACCGACTAAGCGACCGTTTTCAACCAGCGTTTGGCGACGAGTTGGAACCCCCTCTCCATCCCTTGATGATGCTGACTTACCTCCCTCCATTCTTCCGTCATCGATAAGTGAAAGGTCATTTGCAAGCACCAATTCACCCTGCTTTCCCGACCAAAAGGATTCGTTACGAACCAAACGGTCACCACGGATTGCAGACGGAACAACCATCGAAAACAACGGTGAGAAGCCCTTACTTGTCATCAATACTGGAGTATCATGAGCATCGGTGTTTACCTCTATTGGCCCTCGTGTTTTCTGTGCCCAATCCACAGCAGTTGAGACACAAATCGGAACTTGCTCGAGGCGTTGACGGCTTGACTCGCCCTCATAGGAACTGGTAAGTTCATCATCGGCATCGATTGAAACTTGAACGCCAATACCGTGTGATGTAGTCACGCCACTTGATTCAATTCCTTCGCTGGTATATATCGCTCCAGCATTAGCACTCACGCCTAATCCACCGCCGGTTACCACCGCTCGTTGGTCAAGAGAAGAAACCTCGTTAAGGATGGCATCTGCTTGTTCGAGTAAATCCTCTGGACCAATGTTCAGAATATTCTTGTCAAACAGACCGCTGACCTTCTCGGCAGACTGCTCACTTGGCAAAACAAAACCCTTGATGGATGGTGAAGCCTTCGCAATATCTCGGGCTTGCTGAATAGCATAATCTGCAGAAGATACGTCGACAAGGTAAGCGTAGCCAAACCGACCACCTTCAACGACTCGAACACCGTATCCCCCTTCGCCCCCTCCAGCTGCGAGAGAGATTTTTCCGGCTTCAATATCGATACTGTGGCCATACGATTGGGTTGCTACGACCTCCCATTGCTCAATACCTTGGGATGTGCACATAGCACCAATAGTTCGACAGCCTTCGGCAATTCTGTCTACTGCGTCATCAGGAAGCATAATCAGCCCACCAACGCTTGAGAAATTCTCATAATTGGTCCACCGTCTCCAACTGGGACAGTTTGGCCTTTGCCACAGAAACCTGGGGCAGCAAGACGTGAATCACGGGTGAGACCATCGACATCTTTCAAAATTTGAAGAGTCAAACCACTCACACTTACATCCTTGAGAGGTCGGGTAAGTTCGCCGTTTTCGATAAGCCAAGCCTCTTGAGCAGCAAATTGGAATGACCCGCGTCCCGTATCAACCTGCCCGCCTCGAGAACCGCAAGCATACACACCGTAATCGATGTCTTCCATCAATTCGTCCATATCGTTGTGAGTGCCGCCCTGAATCAAAGTATTCGACATACGTACAAGTGGATGATGCAGGCCGTCCTGGGCCCGAGCACCAGCGTTCGGAGCGATTCCAAAATGATGTGCAGTCTCTCGATGATTGAGATATTCAGTGAGGACTCCGTTCTTGATGAGGCACTTTTCTCGTGTATCAAGGCCTTCATCGTCAATCGGATGAGCACCGTAACCACCACGAATTGTTGGATCGTCAACAACGGTCACTATTTCGTTGCCGATTGTTTGGCCCAACTTTCCGTCTAAACATGAATCGCCGGCAGCAACTAAATCTGCTTCACATGGATGTCCGAGTGCTTCATGGATGTATACTCCAGTTAAGTCTCGGTCAGCAATCAAAGGCAATTTTCCGGACGGTGCTCGTTCTGCTTTCAACAAACGCAATGTAGCAACACGCGCTGTTTCCCCAAGGTTACCAAGGTCACACGATTCGATCACTTCAAGTCCGCCTTCACCACCGTGACGAGTTCTGTAAGAGACGACTTCACCTCCATCTCGGCCAGTGACACTTGCGTTGATGAGCGAACGTTGGAACGACCAAGTTCTGTTCATTCCTTCACTGGTCATCAACTCTGTGTGAAGGTGTTCATCGCTCCATCCACAAGTCACAGAAATGATGCGATCATCGTCTGCTGCACTGTCATGCAATTCCTTGAGATGTTCCATTTTCGTTTGTAGGTCTGTGTTTCGAACATCTTTTCTAGACTTCCAGTGAATTTCATCTTCAAAAATCGGAACATCTGCAAGTTGAACTGGACGGTCTTTAGAGGAGCGGCGAGAGGCGACTGCCTTTGCAAGTCTTACCGTGGATTCTATTTGAGACGGTAAAGATACTAGGTCGGTTGTTGAATGAACACCCCATGCTCCGTCAGCTAAAACTCGGAGAGTTACACCAACTTCTTGACCGGGAATCGCTCGTTCAAGTTTCGCGTCTCGTAATGCCACACTTGAGTCGGTTATTGCCATAAGACGGACTTCAGCATACGATGCACCAAGTTCTTGGGCATGGTCCAGAGCGGCTTGGGTTTTCGATTGATTGAGGTATCGACCGGTGCTCGGTCTATGTTCGTCAGTTGGACTTGCGCTCATCACCATACATCGACGCAATATGCGAAAGTGTTTGAAGTCTACTCTGATTTGTGTATTCAAGAGGTGAACTCAGCCGAGATAATATGTCCAATAAGTGTCTGCTCAGTCAACTGCTCTTGGTCGTTTTCAAACCTTACACCAAGCCGAATAGCGCCTTCTTTGGAAAGTTCATATTGAAACGATTTCGTTTCCAGTTTTAGATTATCAAGTAAGGATATTGCTTGCATTTCCAGTTCTGTAGCATCGAAATCTATTGGCGAACAGTCCGCTTGATCTTTATCAGTGTTCGAAGTATTCGGTAGATACAAGAGGTATCCGGCGGTGTCATTTCTCCTCATTCCCGCACGCTTGAAGGCTTCAGAAACATGGTGGGTTCCGCTCAAATACCGTAGAAATTCTGCATCCAATGAACGCGCTAACGCGGTTGAACGAAGCCAACGACGGGAAGCGCAGTTCCATGCAGTCCACAATTGAAGATTTGACTGAGCACACCCCTCCCCAATCAAGACCCATTGTGAATCCGGACGCAATTCCAAGAACTTGGGTAAGAGTACTTTTGGTTCGACAGGAGGTTCACATTGCCATGCAAAGCAAGGAAAAGATGGCTGTGCCATGACATTACCACAGAGGTTTTGTCTTTCAATCATCCGATGAAGACTCATCAGATAGAGGGATGTCATCAGCCCGAATCTTCGGCTCTTTCTTCTGAAAATGAGGGGTACTTTGACGTCGGAGAACTTTGTCGACCTCGGCATGTATTTTGTCCAATAGAAGTGGACCCCAGCCTCGCTTTGAAAGCAATTCATTACGTGTTGAACGGCCCATAGCAACCACATCTTTTGGAGTACGAATGTTAAGACCAGCTAGTTCACGTGCTCGAGAACGGCCAACATGCTTGATGTTCACTAATTGCAGTAGATCTCTCTTGCATCCATGACGGACGCGTTGCCTCAACATGTCGATTGCAGTCGCTATTTCTCCGATAACAGGCAGGTGTTCTTCCGAAAATACATCGTCAGTTAGCAAGACTTGCTGTCCGGCTGCCAATAACCAACCCATGAGATCGACTCGATGGTTTACGTCGCCCGGGCTCACATCAAGTTCGCTTTCAATAGAACGTAATGTGTCTTCTTGAATCCACATCTCAATCATCCATGCCGATTTTACTTTACCCAATAATCTCTCTTCCATTGAATCGTCGACCAATAATTCATCTTCGATGGTATTGGTTTTCAACCAAAGAGGAGAACTTCGTTCCAACTCCGAATTCTTCGCCCAAAGTGGGATAAAATCAGGTGTAGACGAAGCAAGGTGCATCATCCCGAAATCGGTAACCTCTCCGTTCCCGCGGACTTTTCTTCGAACTGCCCGCCTCAACCCAGTGCGTAAAATCGATGCGGATAGTGGGTCAAGATAGAGTTGAGTTATTCTCTCACCCATCAGTGTCGCCTCATATTCCATTGAGTCATGGTCATTGGATGTTGGTTGACTCCACCCACCAACATTCGCCAGTTTCGAAGCAGAAGTGAAACCTAAGGATGCCTCGGTAAAGGCAGAATCCATTTTTGTTCTTGGCACATGGTTTTCAGAAGGCGATTTGAGTTCGACCCCTTCTGTTGTTTGAGCAATAGATGCCCAGATTGGCATTTCGTCATCCCAGTCTTCAGCTTCATCTTTGCTTGCCTTGTCATCTGCTCTGCGAGATGCATAGGATTCGTCAGCCCCTAATCGGCGAATAAATCTCTCGTCAACCAACCAATTCAGCATCTCATCTAGACGTTCATTCAACTGATTCTTCGATAATGATGCACCAAGAAAAGTCGCTGAAAAGAAATCACCAATCTCTCCTCTATGACGAAAACCACCGGTTGCGATTGATGCTAAAAGATGGGCTCGAAGAGCAGGTTCACTCGCTAATTTGGAGGTGATAGATTCTACCGGACCAAAGAAATACCGTTCACTGACATCATCAGCAATACCCCATCCATCTGTGCCTTTGCAAAGAACCCAAGCCTCACCAAAACTATCGTATTTTGGTCTACCGGCTCTCCCTAACATCTGTCTAACCTCCATCACTGGCAGAGGACGACTCATTCCATCATCCCACCTTTTTAGGTCACGAACGAGCACTCTTCGGGCTGGAAGATTGACTCCTGCTGCTAAAGTGGGCGTGGCAGTCAATGCTACGAGAAGTCCTTGTTTAAACGCTGATTCTATAGATTTCCTTTGCCCGTGAGTAAGCCCTGCATGGTGAAAGGCGACGCCTCCACGAATGGCTTCGGCCAGGCGTTCCGCCATCGCTGTTTGACTCCTTCCGTCCAGAACGTTCGCTAAATCCTCCAAACGCTTGATCCGGTCCGGGTCTTCTTGAGAAAGGCGTTTTGCAACTCGTTTGGATAACTTGAGTGCCTCAGATTGTGCGCTTCGCCTGGTCCCGACGAAGATGAGAACCTGCCCATCTTGCTCTAAGGCATCATTGACAACAACCCAAGCAGGATGCGACTTGGGACCTTCAAGGTCACGCGGAGGCTGCAGAACATCAGGTTCAGTTGACATCCCAGCAGACTGGACAAGACGGGGTTCCAAATGCAAATCGTGAAAAGTACAATACTCTAGAGCAACTGGCCTCCATGTAGAAAGGATAAGATTGGCATTCAGCCATTCAGCTAACTCATTACAGTTGCCAACTGTAGCAGAAAGTGCAATGATTTGTGCCAGAGGACGCAAGTAACGTAATCGAGTCAAATTAATTTCCAAAGTGGGACCTCGGGTCGAATCGTTCATCAAATGAAATTCATCAGCAATAACAATCGAGACATTCGCCATTAATTCAGATCGATTACGCATCAATGAGTCGAGTTTCTCTGAGGTACATACCAAAATATCACACTCGTCAATTTTCTTTGCTTCTCCAGAAGCATCACCAATACCTAATCCAACGGATAACCCCACTGAACCACCAAGTTCGACGAGGTCTTCATGCTTCTCATTTGCGAGTGCCTTCAACGGAACAATATACACGGCTTTTGAGCCCGGTTCGTCGACCAATAAGCGCCGTATTATCCCTATGTAAGCAACTAATGACTTACCACTTGCAGTTGGAATAGCGAGTAAAGTGTTGTCTCCAGAAAGAACGCTTGGCATGGCTTCAAATTGAGGCGGGTGAAGGTGTGTAATACCCCATTTTTGGGTTAAAAATTGGAGTGCTTTTTCGGGCAAATCTAGCCCCGACACTGCACGCTTGGACCCCTCCATGTACCCCCAGTTACGCCAACAGTCCAAAAGGACAACGCTTGGATATTTTCAATCCGACATCCCTAAGACCCCTCTTCACATGAGCGTTGCATGGCCGATGATGTTGAGTCCATGGTAGAAGAACGCCTTTCAGTCTTTCAAGATGAACCAGATTTGAATGACTGGGTCGAAGTTATGTGCGGCGCAGCGATGGCGGTTCTCGGTATTTTCCACCTCGTTGAGCCTTGGGAATTCGTGAATCCTGACATCATGCGCTGGTTTGCTGCAGCCGTTATTGCTGCTGGAGCAGTCTGGGCCGGTCACGGACTCAAAGATATGGCAGTAAAAGAGGTGCGTCGTTCGATTGCTATTCTTGATATGTCACAAATGGATGACGGCCCCAATCATGGCCTCATTCGAGATGTATTGCTCAATCCCGACGCATACCGTTCTTTCCTGCTCGAATCCTACGAAGCTGCTTGGGAAGATGGAATTATTACCGAAGAAGAACTTGCTGAACTCAAATCATTCCAAGACGCATTGGGTATTAGTGATGAAGAAGCCGCACAAATGAATGTTGATGCAGTGGTCAAATCTGCATCAAAAGACGGTGAAATCTCTGAAGACGAAGAAGAACTCATCAAGAAGGTCGCTCAAGAGGCTGGCGTAGACTCCGAAGAGGTTCTTGAAGAAGCAAAATCAAAAGCAAAGAAGGGCAAGAAAGGAAACAAAAAGTGACCTAGTCCCATTTTGTTTGGTTTTGAAACATTCTGTTTGCAAGTTGTCTCGCTTTTGCTCTTCGTGAATATTCACCTCGGCTTGCGACTGCACAAAGTACCAGTCCGAGAACACTGACTGGAGCTGCGAAGGGTATCACTCCGGATGCATTCTCAATGTTGATGTTTTGAGGAATATCTCCTGTATCGAATCCTGAAGAGGCAATAAATCGAACATCTAACAAATCAAGTTCACAATCACAAAGGCTCACAGAAATACGTTCCGGGAACAATGAACCTTGAAGGATAGTCCAGTCACTTTCACTCACTGATACCGGCCGTGTGCCCCATGCAGGTACTGAAACGGAACCGGTTGCTGAAGTTTCAACCATTTCAAAATCCACATGGAATATCGAAGACTTAGGTGGTTGTTCAACCACCATCATTGCCTCGAGCATTAACAAGTCCAACAACAAGGAGCGGCCTGCGAGAAGAACAAATCGTACAGTCTGTTGTTCCAACATTCCATCATCAAACGATTCCAGCCCACCCCGGGCTACTTGAGAAAATATAGCCTGATCGAGTCGTAATTCCTGTAATTCAGGAACGATGAGTTGCCACCTACCATCCGGCAAGGGTATGGCTTGCTCAATATCCAAACGTAACTGAAGTCGATCTCCATCCAGCATCCCCCAGGTTGAACCAGTATGGGTAACCAGAACTTGCTCAGGCACTCCCGGGAAAGAAACATCCCAGAGTTGTTGTAGCCGCATTTCAATCAAATCCTCTAACAAAATCTCATCTTCACCTTGAACTTCGTCAGCGATGGCCCACAAGGGGTGAACAATTCCTCCAATCATCAACAAGATAACACCTGGAGTAAATGCTCCAAACCGAAGTAGAGCAGACGTGGAGTTCCTCAGTCCGTCAATAAGAAAACCAACCAGTATGAAAAAAGCAAGGAAAAGAAAACCAAAGGTCTGAGGAGATAAGGAACGTGATGCATCCTCATCACCAATAACCGCACTTCCAGCAGGATAGAGTGCCCTTCCATCAAAATCGTCAGGTGTAACTGGCCCCACACCCTCAAAAGCGAGTTGACCAGTCCACGCATAAGGTTGGAATTTACCAGCAGTTCCACCGAAGCAAAAGGTATATTCTCCAACAGGTAATGCCCTCCAACGATAGGTTGTTCGTGTCGAATCATCGTCTTCTCGAACAACGATATCTGGGGTAGATGAAAGTCGTCCAGACGGTTGAATCAAATCCGGCAATCCGTGACTTTGTTGGAGTTCAATGGGAACACTTTCCCATTCAAGGTATATGTTGAGTAGTTCGTGTTGGTCGATTTCAAAAATCCAACAATCACGATCGTTTTCGACCAGTGCCCCATAGTGAACCGTTTCAAACTCCGTTTCTCGGGGCTCATAATCACTTGATGGCTCGTCTGAATTTCGTTCAACGATGTCTTCGGACCACGGAATTTCTAGGACTAAAGAAGACGAGCCACGAAGATGCAATTCCCAAGTGCCTGGCCGGTCTAATACAAAGGTCATTCTAAGTCGCACAGGGTCGCCTGGCCACAGAACTCTTTCGCCGTTAAGGTTAAGATTTTCGTCCTCTAATGTGTAAGGACTTGTTGCAGAGACTGAAGGAACAAAATCCGATTCAAAATCCCATGTTGTAACTGTCGAACCAAGAATGAGAGCAACTTCAAGTTCCGGCTTATTGTATCCCGAAAATTCACCTGTAAATCTTAAATCGAGTTCCATTGATGACAACTGAGTAGGCAATAATGCCAAGTCCACTTGTTGAGGAGCCATATCAAATTCAAGCGTAACTGTTTCAGTTTGAGCAGGTGATGCAAAGACATTGTTTGAAATCACTTCTTCTCCGCTTGCTACCGAAGTAAGAGAGCACTGGTCGTCTTGTAAACATGAAAGAAACATTTGTCCGCCGTCTTCAGTTTGATTCAAATTTGCTTGAGAAATTGGAATACATAGCGAGAAGAGAAGAGTTGCCAGCAACAACAGAACCGACGATGATTTAGACCGTCGAAATGTTTCATCACAGCCCATAGTACTCACTACGGGGCGGTCATGTTTCAAATCAATGGTTAATTGTTGACACGGCATCCGGATTCTTACGGTCAACTAAAATCGTATTGCACGCCCTGCACCTGTAACGTCTTCTTGACTGCTTTTGGCGCGGATATTCACTTCCACAATTTGAGCAACACCACAACCATTCAGCCCGTTGCCTTCGTAAAAATTCCGTAAACTTTCGGCCTTGGACGCCTGCTTTTGGAGCTGGCCATGCCGACTCAAGTGTTCGAAAGAGAGAATTATGCTCACGGAGCCCTAAAGCATGAATGTATTCATGATGCAATACAAAAGCAGAATATGGTTTCCATTCACCTTCAAGCATTCGGGGGTGAAGGTCGATGACTTCTACATCCTCTGGTGTTAATGACCGAAGGTCGACTCCACGCTTCCAACGCGTTACACCATGCCGTTGTGTTGCGTTTTTCCTCAATACCCCTAACTGAATGTTGCGCAGCCTTTCAACATTGGATTCTGCCCACTCTGGCATATCCATCATGACTTCAATTACGAAATCTCGTAACTCTTCAAGGAGAATTTGTTGTCTCTTGTTGGGTTTGGCCATAGCGGCCTCAACTCCATCTGTGATAAGCGGGATGACCTTCTTTTACCGCAACAAAAAGACCACTCCCCGTCGCACATACCTTTCCATTGGCTTCCAACAATAATTCAATTTCAGCACGGTCTTCGCTAATTTCTTTGATTTGACTTGTCACTTTCAATGGAACATCCAACGGCGTTGGTCTTCTGAGTTTTACGGTGTAAGATGCAGTGACTGTACACGGGGGTTCATCTAAACCTTGAGCATCCATAATTGCGATTGCAGCTGTCCAATTCCCATGGCAATCAAGAAGAGTACCGATGATTCCACCATTGATCATGCCAGGAAATGCTTGGTGATGCTGCTCGGGCAGATATTCGAGCGAGAGACCATTTTCAATTCGCACACTTTTGATTTGCAACCCCATCTTATTTGCCGGGCCACAACCAAAACAAATCGAGTTTGGAGCATATTGCATTTGGACACCGAGTTCTTCCATACACTCGGGTAGAGATGATAGCACTTGTTTTCTTTGCTTCAAAGTGCTAATAAATACGCATTCTTAATGGGGGGGTGAGTATGCAACAACCATGGCAGCAAAGAAGCCGAAGGCGAAGAAAAAAGTTCGCGTCGCTCACGAGTTGCCAAAAAGACGCCGAAATGCCATTCAAGAAGCTATGGCAGCGCACAAATTAGAGGACCGGCCCGAATGGGATCGAACTGCGAAATGGACCAGTACACGATTCTATCGAAAAATCATCAAACCAGGTACAATGAGAACTGTGCATCTCCCTCTGCTCGAAACAGACCTCGGCGATTCATGGCCAATTCCAGTGACCATTCTTCACGGCATTCGCCCCGGCCCTGTAATCACCATTCTAGGTGGCGTCCACGGTGATGAATTAACCGGCCCCTCGACATGTACTCACCTGTTGTCAAATACGTTTACTGATGAAGGAAAGCCACTTGACCCCAGCAAAATGGCTGGAACAATTCGGATTGTACCTATTGTTAATCTGCCAGGTTATCGTTCAAAGTCAAGATACTTCCCCGATGGTAGAGACTTGAATCGCCATTTCCCGGGTGACCCAAAGGGTTCTACCACTAAACGGGTTGCTGCACAAACATGGAAGTATTTGTTCAGTGATGTGGACGCTATCGTCGACCTGCACAGTGCCGGAAAAGGTCGTTCAAATATGCCGCAAGTGCGAGCATACCTCACGCATGCAGGGTCAAACATTCTAGCCAAAGCGTTCGGCATCGAAATTATTCTCGATTCAAAGCCTCCTTCTGGCTCTTTACGTAAAGCAGCAATAGCACATGACATTCCAGTCATAACCTACGAAGGTGGTGGAGCGAATGTGTTGGACCATGAATCTGTTAAAGTAGCAATGCACGGAGTTCTGAACGTCCTTCGCTCATTACGAATGATTGATGGAAATCCACATCGACCGCGATTTAGAATGCTCGCCAGTGGCTCGCACTGGCTTCGAGCAGGCGAGGGTGGATTACTCGACATGTTTGTTTCAGCAGGTTCAGTTATGCGTGAAGGCGAAGTAATCGCTACAATCTCCGACCCCGGAACACCAGGGATTACTGTCGATGTGGTTGCTCCAGAGGACGGCCTACTTATTGGTGCTGCAACCAATCCGTTTACCGCAGCGGGAATGCCAGTAGGGCATTTCCTTCCCGTCTCCAAACACATGAAACTGTTGGGAGACCAAATTGATTCCAACGGTAGATTCCTCGTTTGCGGCTCCCAAAGCAATCCGGTTTGGCGTGAAGAACAAGACGTTGATGAAGTCGCTGTTGAAGGGGATTGGAGCGGCGGAAGTGTTGATTCAGAATGGACCATCACCAAGGAAGAGAACGGTAATCAAAGCGATGCCTTTTCCGATAATGAAGAAGAATCTTAGCCGTGATTAAGCCGTAAGATACGACTCAACAGTTTGCTTGACTTCTGCATCTTCCATGTTACGTCGTTGACTCTTCGCAACCTCAAAGACATGACCAACCAAGTCATCAGTAGCTTCGTATCCATTTTGTTCAAGCCACCAGATGATGTTCGAACGCCCAGCCATATGTCCAATTCGAATGACTTGTTTCAAACCAAAGTCACCCGCAGGAACACCAGAATACACCCTGTCAGCAAGCCAGTTGTCACCTTTCTTCATCGCTTTAATGACGGCAGAGGCATGAACACCGGTTCCGGTCTCAAATGCATCCATGCCAAAAACCGGGTAGTTACGAGGTAGCGGTACTTCGATGTACTCATTCGCCTTTTGCATGTAAGCATCCAGTTGAGTGAGGTCGTTTTCAATGACTCCGAGTAATTTGAGATTGACCAAGGTTTGGTCAAGAGGTGCGTTTCCAGCGCGTTCTCCGACACCAAGCGCAGTTCCATGAATGACATCTGCACCTGCCTCAACAGCAGCGATATTGTTGGCAACTCCAAGACCACGGTCTTGATGGCCATGCCAATTCACTTCAATTTCAGAGCGTTTGTACCCCGAATCTTTGATGACTTCTTCATCGATGAATTGGAGCAACTTCTTGACTCCATTTGGAGTGACGTGGCCACAGGTATCACAAACACACAGACGACGTGCTCCTAATTCCATCGCACGCTGATAGATGAGTTTGACATCTTCAGGTTTTGAACGAGTGGTGTCTTCAGTGACAAACATGACCGGGACATCGTTTTCAACAGCGTAAGATACTGCTTTCTCCATGGTTGAGACCAACTTTTCCATTGTCCACCCTTCGGTATATTGGCGAATTGGGCTGGTACCCAGAAAAGCACTGGCTTGGATTGGGATTCCATGTTTGGCTTGGAGTTCAACGAGTGGTTCAATGTCGTTCATGAGTGTGCGAACTGCAGCACCAGGTCGGATTTTGAAGTCATTTTCAGTAATATGTGTCAGCATAGCATCGATGTGTTCCAAGTGAAAAGGTCCGGCTCCTGGCAATCCAAGATCTACTTTTTGGATACCTAGTTTTTCCATAAACGTAAGTAATTCGATTTTCTGTTCGATGGTAGGATTGCGGGCACTGGGGCTTTGCAAACCATCTCGAAGTGTTTCGTCATCGAACCAAACACCGTGTGGGTGATTGGCTGGATTTCGGTTCAATTCATACTCCACTGTGTTCCAATCGTAAATCAATGAGCGTTCATCCATCCAACATCACCTGACCAGCCGACGAGGGCCGATACAACCCCCACAGTACCGAATCATGTTTCAATGCGTCGGCTCGATTGAATTCACTCTTCTTCCGATGAATTGAGTTCTTTGAGGGATTGAGCTGCCTCAAATTCTTCTCGACTAACCACGCCATCGTTATCGACATCCATCGCTTCAAATTCATCTGCTGGAGTCTCCAGCAACTCCGCTGGTAAACGTGCTGCAAAGATGATGTGGTCGTCAAATCCAGTCTTATTTGAATTTCGAAGTTCCATAACTCGGGTCCCTTTCGATTTCTTATTTTTCGTTTCCTTGGTTTGACCTGCATTGATTCGAATCATCATACCTTTCTTTGTTAGAAGGAAGAGATTGTCATCCAAGTTCGGAATTTGTCGGGCACTGATTATGACATCTTCGTTATCATGGTCTAAATTCATAGTAAAGGCGCCTTTAGCACCAGGCTTTGTTTTACGGTAACCGTCAGTTCGCATCTTTCCTTCTCCGGTGTCAGAATCAATTTTCTGATTACCTTCGACATCCAAATCCGGAATCTTTTCCGAGGTACCTAGACGGCTTCGCTTTGCCATCCCGTTGCGGGTAATGGTCAAAATTTGCGTATCGGTGTTTTCTGTAGCCATCATAGCAACCACATGTCCGCCGTCAGCATTCTTTCTGTTTCCAGTCTTGATTCCATATACACCTGCAGAAACTCGACCAGACGCACGAATATCTACGCAGGCAAAGCGGCTTGCAAACCCTGTACTCGAAATCATAACAATCGAGGAATCGTTGGTTCCTGTTCGTACATTGACAAGACTGTCATTTTCAAGTTTAAATCGCAGTGCATACTTTCCATTTCGATTAATTCGAACGTACTCTTCAAGTTTGGTCTTCTTGATAAGTCCAAGGCGAGTAGCGAACAACAAGAAGTGACCTTCTGGAGATTCAAGCAAGTCTCGTGTAATTGGCAGGATGGTCACGATGTTTTCATCGTCCTGAATCTTCTCAATCACATTGCGAATATGACTTCCCCGTGCATGGCGACTACCGAGGGGAGTTTCCCATGCTTTGAGTCCGTATACTCTACCCTTATCGGTAAAGATGAGCAATCTATCCTTGCTAAAGCAAGTGACGATGAGTTGAGGAGTGTCTTCGTTCTTAGTCGCTACACCTTTGAGCCCTTTACCGCCGCGATTTTGAACCTTAAACAATTCAACAGGCATGTGTCGAATGTAATTGTCTTCGCTCAATGTAATTGCAATCGCTCGTTCTTCGATCAAGTCTTCTCTGTTCATTGAAAGAGGCATTGGGTCAATGAATGAACGGCGTTCATCTCCGTGCCGCTCCACCATCTCGTCAAGTTCAGACAGAAGAATTCCTAGTCTTCGAGTTCTGGATGCTATAATATCTTCTAAATCTGCAATGCGCAACTTCAATTCTTGATATTCATTCTGAACCTTGTCGACATCCAATCGGCTGAGTTGGTACAATCGTCGTTCTGCAATTGCTTTCGCCTGTGGTTCGGTGAAACTGAATGCCGTTATTCCAGCCATCGTTTCATCTCCACGAAGTACAGACTCAAATTGTTCTCTGCTGGAGCTGGCTTTACCTACTGCAACGACGTCATCAATACGGTCCTGGGCAATAACCAGGCCTTCCAAGATATGCGCCCGTGCCTGCGCTTTATCGAGATCAAATTGAGCGCGGCGTTCAATGATTGATTCACGATGAGAAACGTGCGTATGGAGCATGACTGGCAACGTCAACAACACCGGTCGGCCGTCCAATATACCCATCATATTTGCAGAATAGGATTCCTGCAAACGGCTTGACTTGAACAATTGATTGAGTACTGCATGTGGGTCGGCATTATTCTTCACTTCAATAACGACACGAATACCTTCTTTTGAAGATTCATCGCGTATGTCTCGAATTCCAATAACAGTTCCTTTGGAGACTAAATCTGCAATGTGGACAAGCATATCTGCTTTCTTTACTTGGTAAGGAATCTCGTGAACGATGATTCTCTTTCCATTGGAATCATCAAGAACATCGCATTTCGAACGAACGTGGAATCTTCCTTTTCCTGAACTGTACATATCGTAAATTCCGTCAATACCGTGAATGGATGCACCGGTAGGGAAATCGGGGCCTTGGACATGCTGCATGTATTCTTCTATAGAAATTTGAGGCATGCCAATATTCGCTTCTCCCTCCTCGATAATTCGATTCACATGAAGGTGGATGGCACCGGCAATTTCTCCCAAGTTATGGGGTGGTATCCGAGTTGCCATACCTACTGCAATACCATCACTTCCGTTGAGCAGAAGGTTTGGAAGACGGGCGGGCAGAACCGTCGGTTCTTGCTCCGAATCGTCAAAATTCGGCTGGAAGTCTACGGTTTTCTTCTCAATATCTTCAAGCATATGCTTTGAAATTCTGTCGAGGCGGCTTTCCGTGTATCGCATTGCAGCAGGCGGGTCACCATCGATAGAACCGAAATTCCCTTGGCCATCAACCAACGGATAACGCAGAGAGAATTCTTGTGCCATTCGGACCATTGTGTCGTAAATGGATTGATCACCGTGAGGGTGATATTTACCCATCACTTCACCCACAGAACGAGCAGATTTGCTGAACTTTTTATCAGCGGTGTGTCCGCCTTCGTGCATTCCGTAAAGCACTCGGCGGTGAACGGGTTTCAAGCCGTCTCTAGCATCTGGAAGAGCGCGCCCAATGATGACTGACATTGCATAATTGATGTATGACGTTTTCATTTCATCGTTAAGTGGATGGTTCAGGAGGTTTCCTGACGCCGTAATTTCGTCCTCTTGTTCCGTGTTCTCTTCAATATCATCAGATGTCAAGGTTCGTCACCTCCTTTGCGTGGCGTTCGATAAACGCCCTCCTGTCAGGAACATCTTCTCCCATCAAAATCTCAAACATTCTATCGGTTTCTTCGGCATCTCGCACGGTAACTTTGAGCATAGTTCGAGATTCGGGGTCCATCGTGGTCTCCCACAATTGTTCCGGATTCATTTCACCTAGACCTTTGTAACGTTGGACTCCAATCTTTGTGTTCGGATTGTCACCTCTCAATTCAGCAATGATAGAGTCGCGTTCATCATCGGAAAACGCATATTTGCTGATTCTTCCTTTCGACAGCTGGTAGAGAGGTGGTTGGGCGATGTAAACATGACCCTCGGTAATTGCGGGCCGCATGAATCGCCAAAGGAATGTCAACATCAGCGTACGTATGTGGGCGCCATCAACGTCGGCGTCAGTCATAATGATGATTTTGCTGTATCGGAGTTTCTCTGGATTAAAGGAGCCCTCATCTTCTGAATTATTGCCAACACCTGCGCCTAGCGCCCTGATCATCGTTTGAATTTCTTGGTTTTGGAATACTTTTGCAACATTGTGCTTTTGGCGCTCGACATTCAATATTTTCCCTCGCAGAGGTAGAATAGCTTGGATTCGGCGGTCGCGACCTGTTTTTGCTGAACCGCCTGCAGAATCCCCCTCTACTAAGTAGACTTCACACTCTCGCGGATCGCGTGATTGGCAATCAGCGAGTTTGCCAGGAAGGCCACCGCCTTCTAGGACGCCTTTACGGCGAGTGAGATCTCGTGCTTTCCGGGCCGCTTCTCTCGCCTTAGAGGCCAACAGCGCCTTATCGACAACCTGTTTGGCCACGGACGGGTTTTCTTCAAAGAATTCGTTGAGTTTCTCATAAACGACGGTTTGAACAATACCTGTTACTTCGCTGCTGACGAGTTTGTCTTTCGTTTGAGATGAAAAGGATGGGTCAGGGTGCTTAACGCTGACAACCGCTGCAAGTCCTTCTCGAACATCTTCTCCACTAAGTGCATCTCCTTTCAAGAGATTTTTCTTTTTGGCGTAACCGTTGACACAGCTTGTCAAAGCAGTCCTCAGGCCAGACATGTGGGTGCCGCCATCCTTGTTTCGAATGATGTTGGTATAGCACATGATAGATTCACTAAAAGCGTCTGACCATTGGAGTGCAAGTTCGACCTCGACTGGGCCTTTTTCGATGTCCTTCGAACCAGAAATCGTGATGACGTTTTCGTGCATAATTTCCCGGCGCTCATTCAATTGCTGTACGAATTCACTTAGTCCGCCTTCATAATGGTGTTCGACAGTATGTTCTTCTTCACCACGCTTATCTGCGATTGAGATTTTTAATCCAGCGTTAAGAAATGAGGTCTCTCGCACACGAGTGTTAACCTGCTCGAACTCGAACTCAGTCACTTCGGTGAAAATAGTGAGGTCGGGTTTGAAAGAAATGGTCGTCCCAGTATCGTCACACGTGCCGATTTTAGCCAATGGCGCAACTGCAACGCCGGCTTCAAATCGCTGGAAGTGGATGGCCCCGTCACGGTGAATTGTTACGTCCATCCATTCAGATACTGCGTTAACTGCAGAAACTCCAACACCGTGTAAGCCGCCAGAGACCTTGTACGAGCTGTTGTCGAATTTGCCGCCAGCATGCAACTTCGTCATGATGACTTCAGCAGCAGAAATCCCGTATTCTTCATGGACTCCGACGGGAATTCCTCGGCCGTAATCTCGAACGCTGACGGAATGGTCTGGGTTCAAGGTGATATCGATGTTTGGGGTGTGTCCCGCAAGATGTTCGTCCACGGAATTGTCAACAACCTCCCAAATACAGTGGTGAAGGGCTGTCCCGTCATGCGGATCGCCAAGGTACATACCCGGGCGTTTTCGTACGGCCTCTAGGCCTTCGAGAACTTGGATGCTAGATGCGCTGTAATCGTCTGTCAAAATTATTCCTCCAATGAGTTTTTTGCTGGGCTGAACTTGTGCCGGAATAGAGTGGATTTTTTGAGGTTATTTTGGCCGCAGTGCGCTACTTTCTTCCCCTCTCTGCCCTCTACAAACATACCCCGTGCCGAGGGGGTATAAAGGTAGTGCAATAGGGTGGTTGAAAGTGACGAAAAACAAGGGCGAATTCGGTACTGGAAATAGATTTCTCAATGCTGTGGGGAGGGATATTCCAATTCTCCAAAAGCCCCAACGACTGGACTTTAATGCAATCTACGCCATTTAAATTTAAGCGAGAGCGTTAAGAAGCCGGTCTAAGTCGCCGAAAGCATGCCCAACCCAAAGATATGCGTCTCTCTTGAAGAAACAACGGTCAATGCAATGGTCGAGGAAGCCGCTCGTGCGGTCATCCAAGGAGCTGATATGGTTGAAGTTCGATTCGATCGATTGTACCTTACCAAACCTCAGGCAACCGTAGTTGAAGACGAAGATGGAAACAAAACATCAACAATGCCACCTGTATCCGACTGGGCTGTATCTGACGCTTCTGAACTCGATGTGGAAAAATCAATCTCATCCCTAAAAGAAGGCATCTCCCTCCCTGTCATTTTCGCTGTTCGTTCTGTTCGAGAAGGAGGCCACTTCCCTGGCACCGAAAAACAACGTTTGGACATACTCCAAAACGCTATTGATTCCAAAGTGACTTGGGTGGATCTTGAACTTTCAATCAAAACCAAAGAACGCAAAGCACTTGTTGATGCAGCTAAATCTGCGAATTGTCAAATCATTGCATCTCAACATGATGTCGAAGGTACTCCAAGCGCAGAAGACATCATGAATCTAGTCACCTCCAACGTTAGCGAAGGTGACATCGTCAAGTTCTGCAGCACTGTGAATGACCACCAAGACGCATTGCAAATCGTCGAGGCAGCAAACAATCTCTCTGATCAAGAAGATACCCCCCCATACAGCCTTATGGCGCTTGGCAAAGGCGGCGACTGGGGCCGACTACATGCTCCAGTTCTCGGACAAGAACTGGTCTATGCGACCATGCGAGATGAATTTAGACTCTCTGACAAAGGCCTCGTGAATGTTCGTGACCTCCAAGATGCATGGAGACTCCTTGAGTATTAATCTCCTTGCTAGGTGTGTTTAAACGCCAGAAATGGCTAATTAAATTTCTTCACGAGGTGGGGGTTTTATCTCTGACTCTACGGCAATTGGCATTTCGGCCGCTGGCTCAGGCAAGGGTACTGGCTGCTGCAACTCCTTGCGAGAGAGATACTCTTGGTCCGGAAGAGTTTCCAAAGACGGAACGATCGACTGATCTGGCATTTCCACCTCAAGGCCCGCTTTCATGTACTTTCCATTCAGAATGAACGGCACTACAAGTGTAGTCAAGAAAACCGCTAAGAATACCAATGCAACCGTGAAAGGAGGCAGTATCAAACTTCGCTCCGTGGTAATGATTGTGATGTCTGCCGCCACAACTGTATCAGGAGATTCAGCATCAAAATCATGAACATTATCCCATGTATCAATGACAATGTAGAAATCTTGCCAATCGGTTCCTGAAAAGAAAGAGGTGTATACCTCTGGGCCGTCGAGATTGAGTGCGAAATTCACTTCCGAGGCCTCCTCATATTCGTGAGAATCACGGAAAGTGTTCCAACCCAAGAAATTGAAGCTTCTCCACTCCGGAGGAATGTTGGAAAGTGATTCTTCGGCTTCCTCGTCAAACCACCAGTTATCTTGGTCGTGGCTTGAATGATAGGATTGCACGTAGTTTTCATAATCCTGAGTCGTAAACAAATAGACATCCCCATTGACCGGATTGAGGTCTGTATCTTGAAGAGTGATGCATACCGTTGTTCGATAATTCTCGGACAGATTAACTCGAAGTGCACCAACGCTATCGTTTCCAATGAGCATCGAAGTGAAGTGGTTTTCTTCAAGCGGGTCCAATCTGGGCAAAAAATACGATTCGTACATCCAAGGTTCTTCGGGGCTTAGATCGGGATTGTATGCAGAATATCCAGGTGAATTACTGTTCGAAGGTTCGCGACTCATATCTCCCTCCTCATAATAAATATCATCATCATAGTAATCATAACCCCACCACATACCATTGTAATGGGGTACCAGAGAGAGGCGTTGCGCCGTTTGATTCCATTGAACAGGAGTTGTATCCCCCGAGCAAGCATCTGCAGCTTGTGCATTCATCAAAACAGGAGATGTAAACGCGAGCATGAAGATGGGTAGAAGGAGCGTCAAAGCAATTGACCCGACTCGAAAATACGACGACATGTTTCTCCCTCAAATCATCATACGCTAGGAGGTTATACAAACTAACGGTCAAGTTCTACGGCGAAGTGGCCGAATATAGCCGCTATCATCACTTCGTCTTTCATCTTTCG
Organism: Candidatus Poseidoniaceae archaeon; assembly: GCA_036846305.1. Classification (GTDB taxonomy): domain Archaea; phylum Thermoplasmatota; class Poseidoniia; order Poseidoniales; family Poseidoniaceae; genus MGIIa-L1. The sequence goes on from DAIUCF010000001.1 coordinate 27,942, forward strand.
ATAAAATTCCAGGCGCCGGAGGTGGCGAGTGCTGGTCCATGCCGAGGAGACCTCCTTGAGCCTCGACATGTTCGACATCAGTATATGATTCAGCAGCTTGCTTTGCTTCATCTTCCAGATCAGATGGTTCTCGCATGACCAACCATCCAAGGATGAGCGCAACCGCAATCAGAGCGACAAAGGTAGCGAGATCAGAACCCGCATCCGCAAGCCAACTCTTCCAGTCATCAACACTGAAGTCTGACAGAGAAGGGGGGGCAGAAGCTTCAGGAATGACTTCAATTTCAAGGTCCATTGAGTCACATATTCCAACATTATCGCAGACTTCAATTCGCAGGGTGTAGGTACCCACTTCATCCCAACTGCCAGTCACGCGACTTTCGGTAGCGGGGTTCGGCGAAACCCAGTCATCGGCAGGATTGCCGTTGCCATCAGCATCGAATTCAATGTCAAGGTCCCACCGGACATCAAGGTCTGGAGGGAGCATTTCGTCACGGTCTGAAATCGAGCCATCGTAAACATTGGTATCTCGGTAGAATGCAAGTCCTAAACTGGATTCAAAGTCGGAAATATTGGCACTGAAGGAATTTGAATCAGACACCAAAATTTCTTCAGCAGCAAAAATCTCATGGATGACGGGAGGGTAGTCAATGACTACGGAGAAATAGGCACGGGATACATCACCAGTGCCATAGGCGTCCCGAACCGTGAGCGAGACCGAATAAGTACCGGGCAAGGAATAGGAGTGCCAAGGATTTGGTTCTGAATTCAGTGGAGTGCCGTCGCCGAAATCCCAAATATATTGCACTAGGCCATTCCACTCAGGTGAATTTACATCGAGTGGAACATATTTCCCCTCAAACGATTGGTCACCATCTCGTGTTCCATCAGAATCAAAATACAGAAGGGAATGAGGTGCAGCAAAGGTTTCGCCTTGTTCATCAAAGGTGCGTGACCAGTCCAATTGTGTCAAAGGCGGCAGAGCACTTGAGTCAGTCATTTGTTCCCCGTTGTACCAAGCATCAAGGATTTGCACCGAAACAATTGGGAGAGGGTTCGCAATTTCAACAGTGAGTTCTCGAGCAATACTTTGAGCCCCAACTTCATCGAACACGACAAGAATAACCGTGTGAACGCCTGGGGTCGAAAATGTGTGTGTCGCTTGAGGGCTGGAGCCGAAGGTCCCGTCGTCTGAGAAACTCCAATTGTAGGTCAAATCACTTGAGTCGCCGACGGTTCCATCAAGGTCGAACGAATCTCTACCATCGAAGGTATACGGAGTTTCAACTTGACCATCCTCGACTCTAAAGTCGATGATCGAGGTGCCAGAACTGGTTGTTTTGACGACAAAATTAGCAATTGGAATCTGATTCATCACCATTACCGACAATGATGTAGTTACCGAACTACCATCATCATCCACAACGGTAAGTTCTGCTGTTTTCAGACCAGGAGAGTCCCAAGATGGCATGGGATTTGCATCGCTGGACGAAGTTTGCGTGAATTCATCGGTTCTGTCCGTGACTCCACCTCCAAGGTTAACACCCTCTGGGAAGAACCATGAATAGGACACAATACTACCATCTGAATCTTTGAAAACATCGGGCATGACGATTGAGTTGTATGTCGATGTGGACAAGTTATCGGTAAATATTTGGTAAGGAATTCTGTTGTTGACAACAACAGTAATACTCTTGATTCCGATATTAATTCCGTCTGATACGGTCAGGGTTAGGTTGTATGTCTCGTTGATGCCACTTATGTCGCCCCATTCATGGGCTGCTTCAAACAAGCCTACACCGTTGTCAATCGAGCCATCACCCCAGTTCCAATCAAACGACAAATTTTGAGTCGGCACATTGTCGACGGTTAGAGATGCTGAAAAAAGGATAAGTTGTTCGGTAAGGATGGATACTTCATCATCAATCAGAACACCGTTCACAGTGATCAGCGGGATTGGAGGCGAGTTGTCGGTGATGTTGAGTTGCAGAACATCAACATCAGACCACGAGCCCCCTTGGTCTTGGATTCGCAAAGTTGCGTTGTAAAGACCAACGTCTTTGTACGAACGGTAGGGCGATTTCAAGCCAGAAGTTGTCGAATCTCCGAAATCCCAAGCATATGCTGTAGGTGGGTCTGAGTAAGGGAGCGAATTATTGTCAAAAGAGAGCCCCCATGCGTCAAAACCATCGCCAGAAAATTGAATGTTTTCCCAAGTTTGAGAGATGTTTGGCAAGATGGTTCCATTAGCAGTTGGTCTCATGTTGTCAAGCACTTGGGGCGAAGAAGTTAACGTGTCAACAGTCGTTCCGACCATATCCTTCATCTCCATAACAAAGGTAAACTGGGAACTCTTAGGAGCAGTAAACCAGATATTTTCTTCGGTTGCTACTCCACCACCAGCGGAAACTCGCTTGGTTTGCGTATCGATGATAACGCCACTGCTGTCAAGTACCTTAGTGGTGACATCGAGGTCTTCAAAGAAGGCATTTGAAAACACATCGTAGGCTATTTGCGCCGTATCTGAAACACCATCACCATCACGGTCTGTCAACTTGGAATTGTTTAGAGTGAGGGTTGCTGGAGAGGTGATTCTAGCTGCCTCGATGTCAACGGTTCCCTGCGGATAGGAGGGACCGCACGAAGTATAGTCGCAATCAGCAACCGTACTGGCGTACCAAGTAATGGCCCAAACCTCATCGGTAAGGTTTCCGAAACCGGGGATAAGAGCAGTGGCTACGTTGCTTTGGAAGTTCAAATCAGTAGCAGTCCACAACCCATCGGCAGTTGCTCGCGAGACAACTACGCCGTCGAACTGACTGACATCTGCCGTAAGCCTCATGGTCAGTGGTGCGGGCGAGGATGACCCTGGAGTGAATTTGAATGCCCGAATACCCCAACCTTCAACGGAGTGGCCTGTAGAAGACCATGGCCCTGTCCAATCGCTGTTGGTGTCAGCAGGTTGCACGCGACAAAAGGAACCTGAAGAGCATGATTGAGTCAACTCGAGATTTGAAAAACCATAGATTCCTTGATTCGAATCAAGTACTGCAGCAATAGAAAAGTTAGCAAAAATTTCGCCCATGGTTCGTCCGAGCATTCCAGCCTGCCCACTTACCGGGGAAATGGCGAGATTTTCAACACTGAGGCCGCCTGTCGCAGAGTCTTGGACCAGCTGACGTACTGCAGGACCCCCGCCCAAATGGTCGGCGAGATACATCGTGAAAATGAAACCTGCACCGTAATCAGCTAATCGTTGATTCCACCAGCGGACAGAAAGTTCAGAGGACTGTGTCCATTGGTTGAGATGGCCCACAAGAGTTGAATCAGCGCCAAAGCAGAGATAAATGGCAACGTCTGCGTTACCTTCATCAATCCACAGATTTTCATAAGGGTCTTGGGCATTGTGAAGTAGATGTTCGAGTTCATGCGCGAGAATCGATTTACCCCATGACAGGGTAATGTCCGCATAGTCGACATAGACTGCTTCTCGGGAATTTGAGAGTGATGGTGCGAAATATCCGCCGGTGTTGAAGGCGCCGTCAATGTCGTAAATCACAATTTGAACTTGGCAATTGTTGTCAACATCAGGAGGAGCCAGGCCGCGACCGTCTTGGTAATCTTTGCCGTAGTATGTGGTCATGGTAGGGTAAATTGTTTGGTCCCATGACGAAGCAAGGTTGTTGAGTACGGTGGAACTCAAGGTCCTTCCAGATTGAACCAAGAAAGCCACAGTCGTGGTTGTTTTAGCAACATAGGTATCAACAGAGCCCCCAGAAGTAGGTACGGTGATTTGATCATTGACTACGTGTGGAGTACAGGCTCGAGCAGAGGCTCTACCGGATGTCTGCGGATTGTAAACCATGTCTCCTACGCCAGGGCGACCTGCATCAATCCATTCTTGCTTGAAAAAGGAGAACGCTGACACCACTGGTTGTTCTTCTTCAATCATCAAGTATTGATTTCCTTTACTCACTTCAAAATCAGCCAAATCACCGATGACAACGCCACCTGCGTTGTAAGGCTCCGCCTCTTCTTGAGAAGCCGAATCAGCACCAGAAGCGAGCAAGATTGGTGACACTCCCGAGACAAATAAGAGAGTGACCAAAAGCAAGGCGGTATTAGAGCGTAGTTCCGACATAGTTGTGACCCGACTAAATGCAGTCTTGCATTCAAATTGAGCAGTGAAAAAGAAGTATTTAAGTGTCCGTCTATTAGGAGTCATTAATGCTCACGAGAAGTTTCGAATTAAAGAGCGTAAAGATTCGCAACTTTGGGGTTTTTTTTCTCTCGGCATTGATGCTGCTTTCAGTGAATGCTTACGGCGAAGAGATCCCTAAGGAATACGCAGGAAAAGATCCGTGTGAATCGATTGATTCCATTGCATTTAATGGGACTGCTGCAAACGAATCTGTCCTTTGGCAAACAAGTATTGGCCCTCGACTACCGGGCTCCAATGCTTCAGCCCAATTACGCCAATCAATTACTGAAAACTTGACACAATGGTCGTTTGAAGAATCCTCACACCAAAGAGAAAATTTCACTCTCACAAATTTGGTAGGAACCTACAGCCCCGAAAACTCCACGGGACAAAATGTCGTGTTTGTCGCCCACTATGACAGCAGGTATATCGGAGAGCGTGATGAAAACGAAACGCTCCAATCTTTACCAATTCCAGGCGCCAACGATGGTGGAAGCGGTGTTGCCGTCTTAATCGAATTAGGCCGTGTTATTCCCTTTTTGAATCTTAATCATGATGTCACCTTATTTTTCACCGACGCTGAGGACCAAGGCAATCAATATGTTGCAGAAACTTGGTCATACGGCGCAGATGCTTGGGTCAGTAACTTGACCAGCGATTACAAGCAAAATATCTCCGCATATATTGTGGTTGACATGATTGGAGACGCTTACCTAGATTTCACTCGTGTGACCAGCACTTCAGATGTTTTGTGGGATACGGTGACTCCTATTGCTGCGTCGTTAGGAATGATTGACGGAGAATTAGATTGCCAAGGCAACAATGGATTGAAGATTTACGACCCGTTGACTGTTCGCGGCGTAATTGATGACCATGTTGCGGCTCACGATGCGGGGATACCTGCAATTAATTTCATCGATTTGAACTATGGAGAGAACGCCTCCTATTTTGGAGGTTACTGGCACACACACAGCGATACTGCCGACAAAGTAAGTTCCGAATCACTAGAGTACATCGGCTCAATCCTCGAACTCGGACTTCGAACTGAAGCATGGACATGGTCTTCAAACGAAACTCAAAACGAAAATCCAATCGTCGATGAGAATGTGGAACAGGAAAGTGTTGAAGAAACAGTGAGTAATACCGCTCAAAATTATCCATTATTGAGTCTCTTAGGTGGGATCTCAGTCTCCATAATACTGTTGCTTGTAGCGTTTTTGCGCTGGCAAATTCGTTCTTAAAGTCAAATCCGTGGCGCGGCAGGAGTAGGGAAGGGTATTATCCGCGCATGACTTGGAAGTAACAACGGGAGGGGCGTGTTGTGGAGAAAACTGACATGGAGCAACGCCGTGAAGCCCTTCGCTCTCGCGTTCAGGCGCAACTCCAAGCCTCTGAAGAGGCAACTGTGTTGCGTAAAAAAGCCGCAGATGAAGAACTGGTTGTTGATTCAAGCGACCTTGATAAAGCGGTTGAAAGAGCTGCTGCCCGACTTCAAGCGAAAATCGATGAACTCGACGATTCAGACCGCTCGAGAATTCTTACTCTAGCGGCATCTTTGATCCTCATCGGGAGTATTCTTGGCATGGCTACCGGTGGTTTAATCCTCAACGGAAATCCAGATGAATTACTTTCATCCACACTTTTCGAACGAGCGGACGTGGTTGACATAACTGGTTTGGCTCTAGAAGCCGAAGAAGGTGGCGGTATTGCCAACATCTCAGTGCAACTGTTGGACATCAATACGGGTACATTAATTGTTGAAACAACAACCGATGAAAACGGTTATTTTAGATTTAAAGAAGTATTTTCTGAACCGATAACGCTTCGGGTAGAGGCTGAAGGCTATGTCATCGTCGAACGCGATTTTATCCCCGAAGAAGCCGGCCTAAGACCGGTTACAATGACTCCTGGCGAAGGAGTTCGCCAAGAAAACGACATCTCAAATGACGATGGATGGACACTTGAGTCAGCAGTTGCTCTGTCGACAGTTATTGGTGTATTTACAGTGATTACCGCTCTTGTCGGTTTCCAGGCAGCAGTTGAAGTTCGTCGTGCTAAACGCTATCGCAGAACCCAATATCTCGCAGGCATAGCCTTATTCAGCCGTGGCCTCATCTTGTTTGGACCATTGCTTATATTGATTGGAATGATTCTCCTTGTTATCGCAAAAGAACAATTTGCAGATATTGGAGGCGATTGAATGTACCTCGTGACTGTTGAAGGTGGCGACGGTTCGGGAAAAGGTGAAGCGGCACGCATATTGCTTGAACTTGCTTCGGAATACCCATTCCCCGAAGTCCATGCAACTCACGAACCAAGAAGACACAGCGCACTAGGTAAGTTAGCACTCACATCGGTCAAACTTGGTGACAAAACACCACTTGAGGAGGCTGGTCTTTTTGCCGCAGACCGCCTTGACCACTCCCATACTTGGATTCGTCCATTATTGCAAAAAGGACATATTGTCATCTCAGACAGAAACATTCACTCCTCGCTTATCTATCAGGGGATAGTAGGCGACTTAGGGGTTGAACAGGTGGCAAAAATGAATGCTGCTGCAATGATTCCTGACTTAGTATTGTGGATCGATTGTGACCCAAATAAGGCCATGAAGCGAATTGAATCGGGAACCCTGCGAATGAACAGTGAAAAGCAGGAATATTTCGAGACTGCTGAAATTCAAAAAACCATACGAAAAGGGTTCATCGACCTTTTGTCTGGTGAAATCAAAGCGCCCGCTCCATTCGACAAGTGCTGCGTAGTTGGACCTATTTTGAACGAAGGAGGTCTGGACGAGCTGAAAAAGAAATTACGAAAAGAACTTCGAGCATTTTTCAATCGAAAACCAAAACCACTGAACGTTGATGCAGACGAAGTGGACCGATATTTACTTCGAACACTAGTCACCGATGTCAAAAAACAAACTCGACTCCCTGGAGCACCACAAGAAAAAACCGCTATTCACCTCGGTTGGCTGTCTGGTCGCTCACCAGCACAATGGATGGGATATGCTGAAGATAAATGGGATACTGACTTGTCAAACAATTACGATGTACCCATCGTACCGCATGCCCATTCCTGTTGGTCGGTGCTCGGTACACTCTCTCTCATCGTGGGGTCAAGTGAAATTCCAAGATTGCACAAAGCCTTCGGCCCACATCGAATGGTGACCCAGCGCCACACACAAAGGCTCATCAAATGGCTTGAACAAACACGCTGGATTCACAAGCAGCAATCACATGTCCCTTTCGCAGAAGCACAAGTGTTCAAACTTCGTGACAGTCGGCTTGGGTACGGAAGACTCGCCCTTGCAATGTGGCCTTTACGGTCAAATTTAGCATCTTGGCGTAGAGCAAATCCTGCGAAGCCATGGGAGTCTGCCCTAAAGGAACTCATCGTCGTTGAGGAAGGTAAACTACCTCGTCCGTCCATTCGTAGAGCAATTTCGAACATTTGTAAACGGCTGGAAATGTTGAGCAGTGGTCACGAAAACTGCCCAGCCCCCAGTTCTGCTGAGGAATTGCTGGCATGGTGGGAAACTCCACCACCTGAGTAACAATCATTCTTCTTCGGCGAGAGCGAATTTGGCATTTGCTGGTAAAACAACTTCACTAGCGTTTGAAAAAAGGTTTGGCCGAGCAGAATATGCAGCGGCTGTTAGGATGGCAATACCAAAACCAAACGGCGCACCTGTCAGGGGTCTTGTGAAGTTATTGGATTCATAGCCAGTTAACAATTGAGTAAACCCATCGATAACCAAAGGCAAACACAGCAGACTGCCCAAACCTATCCAAGCAAGTGTCCTTTTGTTTGTTCTATAGATTCCTTCGAGCCATGCATCGGGTAATAACGATAGGCACGAATCTCGAACAGTCCATCTGTTGTATCCAAATCGAGAATATACCAGACCGCCAATTGCTAGACCAAAGAAGATACCAACATCTCGAGTACAGACAGGCATTTGATTTTCATTAATCATCCATGTGCGCTCATGTTTGTTGTGGCAGTTCAAATCACCAAACATGTAGATGAAACCGGTGTATGGGTCTAGATCGGTCCACGCAAACGGTTCGTGAATATGGATTGTGCCATCTTCGTGCACGTGACGAAGAGACTCTGGAGTATTGCCGTTCGAGAACTTACCGTCCTCGGTTGCGTAATCAAAAGCGTTGGCTCGAGCGCCTAAATCTGGAATGCTTCCTGTTGGTAACAGAAAAGGTGCTAAAAAGAAAGATACAAAAAAGAAGGTACTGATTCCAAAAACCCACAACCCAACCTTGCGTTCACGGTTGCGGTTCATCAAGCCGTTCTTCTCCATGAACTCTGCAAAGGGAGGGAATTGAAGAAGTTTGGCTCGGCCAAATGCGAGTATTGATGAATAAAGTCGTGATAGAATGTATATGAGCACCAAGGAGGGCGCGCCCGTTGGCCTTTGGACGGGCCTTCAAGCAGGTGCCTTCATGGGGCTTTATCTCGGGTTTAGCCTAGCTGTTGTTTCTGTTTTGACCGACCCTAGCCAACTTCAACGATTGGCGACACTGATGTGCGTACCACCAATGCTTGGAGCAATACTCCTTGGCCCCTTTCTCGCACGGCGTAGAAGACCGGTTTTCCTAGGAACTCAACCCTTATTGGTCGCTCGAGAGTTATTACATCCCTTCAACGAAGGGCAAGGTAAATGGAGAGTACTTAGTCATATCAAAAGCGATGGTATGTCTATTCGAATTGATATGCACAACCTCACAAATGTCACCGGAGTAGTCGATGCTGCACTAGAACTTGCAGACCACCATTCTGTTCGATTCATCGTAGGACAAGGAGCACAAAACAGTCGCCAACCTGAACTTCGCTCCAAAGTTCTCGAACGAATTGAACAAAAAGTGAACATTACTCGACGTAAGAGAAGTGCAAAATCCATCGAAGTTTCACCAGAGCCAACCGTCAAGTATGTTGACCAACAAAGAAAAATAAACCGAGCAATACTGATTCTCTTACCCATCTTCTCCTTCTTTGCTTGGCTTGAAATGCGCTAACTGACCGGGATATTGCTTATAGACAACTTCGTTAATGGAACTTCATGCGCGAGGTTACATTCTTTTGGAAATTTCGCCGAGTTGAGCATTTAGATATAGGCTCAATTGTATCAATATTCAAGAGAATTGAGTTTTTATCCTATGTTAAAAGGGTCCCAAAGGATGTTCGATGTTTAATGAAATGTCATTTTGCAGATGGAAAAAGTCCAGCCGATATCACCGACTTGTACTTTTTAGATCATTTGGAAACAATTGTCGAACCAGATAATCCAGATGAACCCTACATTCTCATGCTTCGTATCAACCATTCTTTCAGCAATATGAATGCTCGTACAAACGGCACCAGCGCTGTACCTGGCAGATGCTATTTTGACGGAGAAGGGTTGAGGTATACAATCCAAGGACCAAAATTAAAATTGAGACTAGTTTCGGGACTTGCAAGGCTTATTGCGAAACCTGACCGCATAAGCGCACGCAGCATTCACACGTCGCTCAACGAACAAAACGGAGCACTATCTCCTAAGCAAATGAAACTCGCTAAGTTTGCTTACGACAAGGGATACTTTGAGATTCCCAAAAGAACCCGTATTTCCGACCTTGCTGACGAACTCGGTCTTGCACGTGCAACTGTTTCAGAGCATATGGCTAAAATTGAATCAACCGTCATGAACGATATGTTTTCGTCTCTCAACAACGTTTACCTTTCCCCTGAATCCATTCGGGATTCTATCCAAACTATGGTTGATGAAGCACAGGATTTAGGCATTATAGACACCGATGGTTTCCGTAAGATGATGCTTCAAATTCGCAATAATATTGAACAAGAATTACCTGCAAAGAAATTACACCTACAAAAGCGACTGGGGAGTGATGATGAACTCATCGAAGCAAGCATGGAGGAGCACCGACACAATCTCTCACACATCGACGAGATTCTTCGTGCTAAACAATCTCAAACCGTTGTAATTTGAAACGTTTGAAGCCCATCCTTTACATGGGCCGGCGAATTTAACACATCCATGACGGACATGCCTGGTCTGCTTCGGCGTCTTGAATCAGGTGGTATAGAGGTCCCCGACCATATCAAAAAAGCTATGCTGAAACTCGATGTAGCGGACTTTACCGACTACGATGTTGAACCTTTTTTTGCCGATCGCCCGATACCCTTTATCGAGACTGATGAAGGTGGTGTCAAAACCATTTCAGCACCCCATATGATTGCCACACTACTGTACCACCTAGAATTAGCAGAGGGTCAAGAAGTCGTTGTATTGGGCGCTAAAGGGGGATACATCGCTGCACTGATTGCAATGATTGTCGGCGAGCATGGACGAGTTCGCTTACTCGACCCTTCGCAGTTGGCCATTGAACATGTTCAATCACGCCTCACGCACTGGCCCACAGTCGAATCACGAGTTTTAGAAGCTGTGGAAATTGCTCCTGTAGCCTTCCCTGGTGAATTAAATCGTGTACTCATCACTGGGCAAGTATGTGAATTACCTAAATGGCTATCTTCTCGAATCGTAGACGGAGGTTTTGCCCTTGCACCTCTTGGCAATACTGCAGGTCAACATTTGACCAAAGTTGAACGCCAGGGTGAAGAAATGTTCACGACCGATTTAGGACCGGTATCGTTTGGCCCAATTGATGTCAAAGATACCGAGACCGGCCCAATGAATCCCAATGAATTGGCTGACCTTCTAGAATTAACCATGGAGACGTGTGAAGAACTTGACATGGTGAATGAGGATGAAGCCAATGCCCTGCGTGATTTAATCGTTGAATTGCGTCAACTTCCTGCGGACCTTCCCCCACCCGGTGAAGGTGGAATACCGATGAGTGAGCATCCTATGATTCAACTGATGTGGGAGGCTTCTCCATCTTTCCTGAGATTATGGCCCATGCTGCAGATGATGCTGCACCCAAACCTCGCTCAACCCGGCGCTATTGATTGGACCGATGATGACGAAGATGACGGTTTTAATTTTGATGAATATATCCGTTGATGTGATTCAAGACTATTGGCTGTAGTAAAAGCGTTCAAAGCGTGAGAATATTTTGGAATACGTAATGGTTGACCAGCAGAATTCTGAGGTTGATAGCCAGCCAAAGCAAGTTGTGGCACTTACTACAGAAGAAGAATGATGCACATCCCTATGAGGCTCCGATGACTCGGAGTATCATGGCAGGTGGAGGTTTGGACAGCGAAATCGCTCGTCTCAAGCACAAAGATGTCCGTAAAAGACGGCGTGCAATACGCGTACTTTTCGATACTGATATTCCCCGTGCTCTCGAGGGTTTTGTCCCCCTACTCAACGATAATGACCCATGGTTTCGCTCAAAGGCCCTTGAAGCACATAGGAAATGGGCCCCTGCTCAGGGAATCGAAACCCTGCGAGTGCTAGCCGAACACGGATGGCTTGATGCTCGAAGGTGTGCTGCTAATCTGTTGAATGAATTTGATGAAGATACAACAGATATTGCTCTGTTGTTGATAGAGGACAGTGACCTTACATGCCAACGAAAATCTGCCGAAGCACTGTTGAACGGTAGAGATGCAGGTCTACATCTCGAGCGATTTCTTAATCATCAAGACAGTGCATTGCGCAGACTGGCTATTCTATGCCACGCTGCAAATGCTGAACACCGATTGGCAGCGCTTGATGATGAGAACAACAGCGTACAAGAGGCTGCTTTACAATCAATTGTTGACAACGGTGAAAAACTCACTGAAAAAAGCATGAAAGATGCACTCAAAAGAGGTATCAAAGTGACACCCCTTCTTTCCTCAGCCATAGAAAATTCAGGAGACGTGTTGATTCAAATTGCCAAAAATTCAAATGGAAAAATCTTGAATGAACTGGTTGGTGAATTACGATTGAGATGTTATTCGCTTGATGAAAAACCAATTCAAATGTTACTTGATAACCAATGTTATACGGTTCTTGGACGATGGATGCAAGGGCGTAAAAGCCCTGAAATCGATGCCCTGCGCTGGGAAATCATCGGCAATCCATCGGTCAAATCCATCGAAAGATCACGTCTCCTAGAACGTTTAATTGGCCGTTGTGGAGAGGTCGAAATTGCACAAAAAGCCCGAGATTTTTTACAACAATGTGATGATGATTTACTCCGCATAGCAGCAGAGAACCTTTCAACCGCCTCGACTGAACTGGGGCTATGAGCCAATCCAAGTCGGGCATCCGCTTCCTCATCGATGCCACAGAAGGTGATTCACGTCGATTGCATGTTGGAATTGAAATTCAAGGTCCGTTTACTGATTCAAGACTTATTGCCCACTTCCCTAGATGGGTCCCTGGGTCCTATTTCTTACGAGAACCGATTCAGCACATGACCGATTTTTTAGCAATCGACCAAGACGGTCACACTCTTGATTCGCAACGAAAAGATGTGGACGCAGTTCGTATCAAGATACCACCGGGAACGACGAGTGTTCTGTTATCCTACAGATTGCTGGCCAACGATATGTCTGTTCGTTCAAATCACTTGGATAGGACTCATCTGCACATGATGCCTCCATTTACATGGTTCATGCCTACATCTGGAATTGATAATGCGAGAATGAACATGGAACATACGGTTGAACTCCATGCCCCCGAATCATGGTCACCTGCAACCCAGTATCTCAGTACAGGCCATCACAGCGGTAAAGGGGAACTTACCGGGAACAAGGGCACCACCTCTTGCTTCACTGCTCCGAATCGAGATGAATTTCTAGACGCAATCATCGAATGCAACCCAAATCCGATGGATACTTGGGTCGTCGATGGACGAACCCATCACCTGAAGCTTTGGGACAGCGGTGGACACGATGTTGATGCTGGGATGTTAGAACGATTCAAAGACGATATGAATAAGGTAATTCGCGAACATCACGCCTTATTTGGGATTCCAGCGTGGGACAATTATGTTACTGTGATTCAACTGACAGATACAATGAGAGGAGGATTAGAACATCTCAACTCACAAACATCCATGGTCCCTCGCCAAAGTTTGATGCCTGGACATGCTGATGAATACCGTGACTTAGTTAGTTTGTTCAGTCATGAATATCTCCATCAGTGGAACGTGAAACGCCTTCGCCCACGCAATTTCTTGGACTACGACCTTCAACGAGAAGTACATTCTGACTTACTGTGGTGGTTTGAAGGAGGGACCTCTTGGATGGGCGACATGCTCTGTGTTCGCTCAGGAGCATGGTCAGAAGAAGACTGGAGGAAGGATTTCATGCGCAAAATGAAACGTCATACAGCTCGTCACGGGATGGAACTTGAATCTCTGGCAGAATCAAGCCACGATGCATGGATTCATTTGTACAGAGGTCACGCTTTTTCCCGTGAATCTCAAATCTCGTACTACCTCGAGGGTGAATTGGCAATTATGCAACTGGATGTCGAATTACGTCGAAGGTCAAAAGGCGATGTTGGCGTCTGTGATCTGATGGCTGAACTTTGTAGAAGACACGCTATAGAATACGATTCAGCAACGAAACTCGGCGTGACATACAAAGACATCCGACAAGCACTTACCTCGATGAAAGGTGGTCGGAGGCTAGGGTCACTTCTCGATGCTTTAATGCACGATAAAAAGGCCCCAGATGTGGATGCTACGATGGCCTATTTTGGTCTTCAATTAGCTCCCGAACATCCGCTCAAAGAAGGTGAAGAAAAGAACGGTTGGCTCGGAGTTAACTTATCGAGCAAAGACGGTAAACTCAAAGTTACGACGCATCAGTCTGGCTCACCAATCCGTCATTGTGTGATGCCTGGTGATGAAATAATCGCTCTTGATAGCATTCGTACATCAAGCCTCAAAGAACTCAAAACCGCCCTCAAAGGTAAGGCAGGGCAGCCAGTTGAACTGATGACCTGTCACGAAGGAATCATTCAATCTCACACGGTTCAACCAGGGAATCCCCCACAGAACGGGGTTAAGTTGGATGGAAAAGGTAATTCCAAGTGGAAGTCGTACATTGAAACCCGTCAATCAAGTTGAGTTGGTGCCGGCTGAGCCAGAACCTCAAGAGATACGTGGATAGGCGGAAGATGATCTGCAATCGTGTGTCTGCTGGTTTTAGGAGGAAATACATCCTCTGAAAGACACATGTCAATCACTTGTTGTTTGGTAATTGACTTCAATTCCGATGCGGGCCAAACATCGACTTCAATGCGTGAATCGTCAAGATAATCGACACAAATCGCTGGAACCCGAGCTAAGTTGAGTTTCCCAGCAATTGAATACCGATGATGGCCATCCAGAATAGCACCAGTCTTTTTGTCTACAATCAATGGTTTGGTGAATCCACCCCACCTTTTGGTCATCTCAAGCAACTTATCTCGATTCTTTGGTTTAATCTGTTCATGCGGTTTGAGCCATTCATAGGGCACAAGATGTACTTCTTCTTCATCCCACATTGAGTCTTTCCAACGGCCATTCTGCGATAATGCTTTGTCTAGATTGCATCCGCATTCATCCAAAGGTGGGGGTAAAGTGACATCGCAACAATGGCCGAAAACTGCAACAGAAGCGGATTTGCCATCGATGGAATGTCCCCCTCATGTCGTTCAGTGGATTGAAAACTTACCTAACGATGTATTTGAAATCGTATCCAAAGTTTCAGACCATGACGGTGGGATATGGATTGTCGGCGGTGCTGTTCGAGATGTGTGCTTAGGTCTCGAAGTACATGATATTGATTTCGCAGTCACCCTTGAACCTGAAAAAATGATGGAGATTTTTCCAAATTCTATTGATACGGGTATTGAATACGGAACAGTAACCCTCCGAGGTGAAAACACATTTTACGAAGCAACAACGCTTCGCATTGAAAGTGAATATTCCGATGGCAGAAGACCTGAGTCGGTTCGTTGGGGTACATCGCTGTGTGAAGACTTAGAACGAAGAGATTTCACCATTAATGCAATGGCAATCGATGTTGCTCGAAAAGTAATGCATGACCCTCATTTCGGGCTCCAAGACATTGACCGTGGCATCATCCGTTCCGTCGGCCAAGCCTATGCTCGAATCTCCGAGGATGCTTTGAGAATTCTTCGAGCATACAGATTCCTGGACCGAGATAAAGCAGGAGTTTGGAAGTTTGATATTGAGTTAGGTGAGGCACTTCGGCAGAATGCCTCAAAACTTGAAGTTGTTACCAAAGAGCGCATTTGGATGGAGTTTCACAAAATAATGGACGGAGGAAATGTTGCACAAGTGGTAGAAAAAATGGCCCATGACGGTGTTCTTGACATGATTTTGCCCGGACAATGGGCATCACAGCATCTTCGGCTTGAATCGCTTTATCATCCATATGTAACTCAATTTGACGGTTTAACGCGACTAGCCTTAATCCTCTCAGAGACCTTTTCTATAGAAGTTGAAAATGCACTCATCGAACTTAAGTTGTCAAAAAAACAGCGCCTGTATATCCAAAACCTCCATGCTCGATTCGGTGCATTGCCTGAACCTAAAACTTCGAACCTGCGCGTATTTCGCTCAGTCCTCCAAGACCAAGCAGTTCAGCATCTTAAACTCGAAATTATTGTACGAACTCACGACCTTTCTCCTTCGGTAGGCATGCAGGATGGCGATGCAGAATATGTCGAATCTCTTCTCGATATGCTCCAACAACTCCCTGCCCTCAAAGCAGGTGATGAGCCGCTGATTAATGGACACTGGTTAATGCAAAGAACGTATTTGAAAAAAGGCATTGCGCTTGGGAAACTGAAATCTTGGTTACACAGATTACAGGTTGAAAGGGACCTTGAAAACACAGACGATATTGAAGAAGTTCTGTGCTCGCTGCATTGGAACGAAGAAAATTACCAAGATTGGCCTTCGTTGCAATTTCCCGAATAATGTTGGCATCAAGTTGATGAAGAAGGTCGCTTTGCTCTGTTTATGCAAGCCGATGCTGTACGCAACAAGGCCTTGGAAAAAATCGGTGAGAAACTCCTCAAGGATGGGTTTAATCTTACTTCTTTAAACAACGAAGAGTTGAACACAATAGCAGTTCATTTTACCGGTGATGCCCCTCCAGACCACATTCCTCGTGAAACCGTGATTGAGATTCTTTCACAACAAGACTCGGTAAAGCAATGGGCATCTTCTGTACGAGAGAACATCGCACCTAAGGCTGCTGAGATGGCTACTGAACAAGTTCGCAAACAAGTTAATTCAATTCAATCAAAAGTAGAATCGAAAATTAAAAATGACCCTATGGCAGCCAAAATGGCAGAAAAGTTTGGTGATTGGCTGAAGGATTCAGGTTACACGAC
>DAIUCF010000001.1:44483-71562 GCA_036846305.1 Candidatus Poseidoniaceae archaeon
CCGAATTGACGCAAATGCTTGATGCAAATAAAGACGGTTTTATCACCAATGATGAAGCAAATAACTTCATCCAAACTATATCAAAAAGTCAGCCTCCGCAATGGGTAGTTGACCGACTCATGGACGTCATGGATTCCAACAGCGATGGACGTTTATCTGTCCAGGAGTGGTGGGGGTTCCTTGAATCAATTGGATTTGAACAACCTCCTGAAAAAGATGAATTCGAAGACCTTGAACAGGAATTAGAAGTGGTCGAGGAAATTCCTGAATTGACGGAGGAAGAAGCACGGGAATTGATTGCACAAGCCAATGCTGAAGGTGAACTTCGAGCTTTGGACAACGAAGGTGACTTACGCTCGATGATGTCATCAAGTTCATCTCTGGAACCTTCATCGATTCGTACATCAAGAGACGAACCTCAAGATACAACATCAAACCTTGAGGTCGAGATTCCGTCACAAATCGTTCTGGACTTTGAGTTCAAAGAGATTCCATCGAAACAAAACGTTTTGCTGACAATTCCAGTGAAGATAACTGTAGGAGCCTCGAGTGAAAAGCATATTCTTGAAAGTGGTAAAATAGCACTCTCCGGAAGTTCAACACTTGAAATTGAGGAAATTGCCCGAGGCATCGTTTCAGAGGAATTCAAATCAGCAATTCGTATGATCTCCATTGAACAAATCAATCGCGATAAAACATGGTTCTTAGGGCACTGCACTGATATCATCGACAAAAAATTGAACTCGGTTGGATTGCAGACTCTTGAAATTGACGTCATCGACATTACGGATAACAGCGGATTTATTGAGAAAATGCAGGCACAAGCAAAGGCTGACTATCACAAAAGTCACGAGGATGCTGAGAATCTCGGTGAACAAGATACCACTTCAGCAAGTATTGAAAGCATTTCTTGGGAAGTTGAAAATCCTACAGAATTAATGATTGAGAAATTAGAAAAATCACGACTCTCCAGTGAAGCAGACGAGATTCTTAACGAGTGTTTTGAACATCTTTGTGCACTCCGAGTAGAGCAGATTGATCGAACATTACTCGCTGACGGAGAATACCGAGGCGGATACACCATCGTTGGAGAAATTGATGGCGGACCTTTTTCGGCTGGAGTAATGTTCCCTGCTTCAGATAACGATACTGTACTTTCCTTGAAGAATGGTATTTTGATCAATTGCGTTGGAAAAATTGTCAAATGGTCAAGCGGAAGAAGGCTTGCATTGCTAAGGGGCAGAGACCCTGTTCTGCGTTAAATCACTTCAATGCCCGAGCAATAACAATTCGTTGCACTTCTTGAGTTCCTTCGTAAATCTGAGTAATCTTCGCGTCTCTAAAGAATCGCTCGACTGGGAATTCTTTGGTGTAACCGTAACCGCCGAGCACTTGAATTGCTCTTTCTGAAACCCACATTGCAGTGTCTCCAGCATACAACTTAGCCATACTTGCTTCCTTCGAATGTCGCGGTCCATTATGTTCGTAATGTTGTTGCTTTACCCAAGAGGCACGGTAAACCAGCAGTCGTGCCGCGTCGATTCGAGTTGCCATATCTGCTAGGTAAGCCATGATCATTTGATGATAAGCAATCGGTTTGCCAAATGCTTCTCGTTCGTGCGCATATTGTAACGCAGCCTCGTATGCACCTTGAGCGATGCCGAGCGCTTGAGCGGCAATACCGATTCGGCTGTTGTCCAAAGCGTTCATGGCGATTGGGAAACCTTTGCCGACACCTTTGAGAACATTCTCGACTGGAACCTTACAATTCTCAAGAATCAATGTGCATGTATCGGACGAACGTATTCCAAGTTTATCTTCTTTCTTTCCAACCGAGAAACCTTCAAACGAAGAATCGACGATGAATGCTGTAGAACCACCGTGTTTCTTCACGCCATAATCTGAGTGATCGACGTCTTTTGCAAACAAGACGAGAATTTGAGCCTGTGCGCCGTTCGTGACCCACATTTTCTCACCATTGAGAATGAAGTACTTGCCATCATCGGAGAGTTTTGCTTTACAAATCATTGCGGCTGCATCAGTACCAGCTCCGGCTTCGGAAAGTGAATATGCACCCACATCACCGGCAGCTAATCGGGTGAGGTATTGTTCCTTTTGTGCCTCGTTTCCATGCAAGGCAATGGTCTTTGCACACAAGCCAACATGTACACAGTACATCACGGCAAACGAGGGGTCTACTCGTGCGAGTTCTTCAACGATAATGGATTCTGAAATGTCATCGACGGGAGAACCACCGTATTGTTCGGGAATGGTAACACCCTGCAGACCGTATTCCAGAAACTCTTGCCACTCTGCACTGGGCGGTATTTGATTTTGGTCCCGATGCTCAACTGTAGGTGCAAGAACGCTTTCGGCGAAATCACGAACAAGTTCGCGAATCATTTGCTGTTCATCGGTTTCGGCGTAGTCCATAGGCGTCCCATTGTCCCTAAAACGCCGACTCTCTTAATCCGTTTGTCGTTTTTTACTGAAAGTGAAATAGGCCCAAATTCATATACAATGGGGTTTGGGGCGGTTTAAGGAAGTTTAACCATGGACGAAGAAGTGGTAGAATTTAGCGTAGCCCATAACCGAAAATATTCTCGTGACCATCTTTGGTATCAAGAAAAAGACGAACGCTTGATGATTGGAGTAAGTGAATTTCTCGCAGTCGAAATTGGAGAAGTTTTGCGAGTAATTCTCCCACAAGCAGAGTACGAAATCGACGAAGGTCGGGACATGTTCTCAATTTGGACGGCAGAAGAAAAGGTAGCATTCCCATCCTTGTACTCCGGAATCATTGCAGAAGTAAACGGCGAAGTCGAAATCAATCCTGACCTGGTGAACGACTCTGCTTACGACCACGGTTGGATTATCATCATCGAACCTCACGAAATGGACCTCGAGAACCTTCTCGACCCTGATGAGTATGTTGAATACCTAGCCGAACTTTGAGCAAAGGTCATACTCCGTCGCTCAAAGCCAGCATGCATGTCGGATGCTATAACTCGGCTTCGTGAGAGTTTGAAAAACGCCCCAGTTATTTGGAAAGGGGATTACCCATATTTTATCCACCCAATAACCGATGGAGTTCCACGTCTGGACCCAAAGGTTTTGCAAGCAGTCACTGACCTGTGCCAGAAAGCAATTGATTGGGAGGGTGTAGATCTGATTCTAGGCATTGAAGCCATGGGATTACCACTTACTGCTCCACTCAGTGTTCAAACTGGGATTCCACTGATTATTGCTCGAAAGCGCTCATACGGCCTTGATGGAGAAGTCACCATTGGTCAAGAAACCGGCTATTCAAAAGGTGAAATGTACCTTAACGACATGCAGCCTGGAGAGAAAGTCGTTATTGTCGATGATGTACTCTCCACTGGCGGTACACTCAAAGCAGTGCTCGAAGGCGTGCGGAGAACTGGTGCTATCGTCACACATATCATCGCAGTGGTCGAAAAAGGCCCGGGTTTGAAGCTACTGCAAAGCGAATATCCCGAAGTCATCATTGAATCTCTGGTGCGTTTGGAAATGGACGGCGGCCAAGTGGTTCTACTCGATGAATAAACTCGTTCGTCAAAGGGTGGATTGATGAGGGGGTGGCGTGCCCCTCGCACTGGGGGACTTCCATGGACTTAGATCGTCACGACTTCCAACTCTCGGAGTTGATGGAGCGTATTCAAGCAAACGATAACCGTCTGATTGCTTTGCAAGTCCCCGAAGGCTTGAAAATGCAGGCTCTTGAAATGATGGATTCAATCGAAACCGAGACCAGCGCGAAGGTAATTTTGGCAGCAGACCCATGCTACGGAGCATGTGATTTGGTCCATGACAAGATGAAAATGATGGGTGTAGAGTTAGTAGCACACATGGGTCACTCTCAAATGAACATTGACTCGGGAATGCCAACTCAGTTCATTGACGTCACCTATGATGGGGACCCTGAACTTAAACCAGTGCTTGCTTACTTAGAGGCTCACAGGGCAATGGCTAGACAAAGAATGGAAAATCAACCGGCACCAGAGAACCTGTCTGAAGAAGAAGCACAGGACCGCTTTATGGATGCCGTAGGCCGACTTGCACCCCTGACAGGAACAAAACTAGGGCTCGTCGGTTCAATTCAGCACCTTCACCTCCTCCCAGAATTCCACGACCGGTTGGAACAAGCTGGTTTTGAGGTTGAAATCCCAATTGGCGGGGCTCGCCTTTCATTCCCTGGACAAGTGCTTGGGTGCAATTATTCGGGCGATGACGACTCAATCGGCCACTACCTTTTCCTCGGATCTGGAGACTTCCATCCAATTGGTTTGGTACTTCATACAGGTAAACCACTAGCAATGCTTGACCCCTACACAGGAGATGCTGAGGAAATGTCATTGGAACGCATTGAACGCATCCTTCGCCAACGGTTTGGGTTGATTATGGCATCGGGGGAAGCACAGAAATTCGGAATTTTGATTGGTGAAAAGCCTGGGCAAATGCGCCGAACCCTCGCCTTGCGAATGAAACGTATGCTTGAGAAGCACGGTAAGAAAGGATACCTCTTGGCACTGGAACATGTTGGTCCAGAATTGATTGACTTCTATCCTGTCGATGCTTTTGTGAACACTGCATGTCCAAGAATCGCTATCGACGATGCAGTACGATATCAAAAACCATTGATTACTCCATTCGAATTGGAAGTGGCACTGGGTGAGAAGAAGTGGGAGACTGGATACCAGTTTGATGAAATTCCTTGAACGACCATTTTTTGTTCAAAATTCTCGTTATTAGCTTCAAATCAAACCGTATGTTCAATAACGGTTGGCGTAAGCCTTCCGATGTTATGGCGAACTACCTCGACCGAATTGGCGCTGGATGGATTCTTGAGAATCCTGATGTGTTTGATTTTGACTATATACCTCTTGAAATGGTTGGACGAGAAGATGTGCAAAACGAATTGGCGTCAAAGTTCACGACGCTTCATCTCTCTGAAGGAACCGGTAGAGCGGTGATTACCGGCCCAGTAGGCAGCGGAAAAACTGCACTCGCACGCACTTTTTGCAGAGACATACAACGTCATCTTTCCAACAGAAGAAATATTCGAACCGTTCATGTCAATTGCAGAAATGCTTCAACGAGTATGAGAGTTGTTCAACGTATTCTGCATGAACTCGCACCAGGACACCCCGATCGAGGTCTTTCAATGGGTGAACTTTTGATGAGTCTACGGCGAATTTTGAGAAAAGAAACATCCCATCTGATTGTCGTTTTGGATGAGGTAGACCACATGCTTCGCCGATCTGGAGATGATTTGTTGTACCAATTGCTGCGAATCGATGAAGATCAAACTGGAAAAGGAACGCTGTCGCTTATTCTTGTGAGTCAAGAACAAGTACTCGATGTCTTAGAAACTGCAGTAATTTCACGAATGGGGAGCACCAATCACATCAGAATCAAACCCTACAGCGTAGAAGGATTAGAGGCCATAGCAAATCAACGAGCTACACAAGGCCTCGTCCCCGGAACATGGACTCCAGAAATACTTCGGCTTATCGCTGAAAAAGCGGCGCCAACAGGTGATGCTCGAAGAGTTATTGAATTGCTCAATGCAGCTGTTGAGCGGTGTGAATTTCGCCAAGATGATCACAGTGAACGCCGACTCGCAATCGAAGATATTCATGTCCCGCTCAGTCATGAGCCCCCAATTCATGGAAGCAACCTTGAGCACATCGACGATCTTAATTCAAACGCGATGTTGGTGCTCTTAGCATTATGCCGAAGACTAACGAAAGAAGAATCAATGACAACAGGAGATGTTGAACAACTCTACGCAGTAGTTTGTGAAGAATATGAACAGAAAATGAAGAGCCATACAACGGTTTGGAAATATCTGAAAGACTTTGAAGAACGCCAAATTATCTCTACAAGGGTCGCCACAATTACTGGTGGCAGAGGGAGAACGACCCACCTTAGTATGCCACATTACCTACCAAAAGATTTAGCAAGTCGGCTCGAAATGTTGCTCAAAAAGAAGTTTTGACGACCACTTTCCCAGTTGGAATCAAACGGTGGGGCTAAATAGAGGACGATAGTCGCAAGGTCGTTCTAGAAGTGATATTATGGCTGTTGGACAACAAGGAGAATTTGTCGCTGTAGTGAATGATACCGACCCAAAAAACGGCGGTAAGTCCTATTCATTGAAAATTAGTGGAAACAATCATGCTCAATTACTGGGTAAGAAAATCGGGGATACCGTAGACGGAATCTTCGTCGGCGAGGGTGAGCAAACTCTCTCCGGTTACAAACTCGAAATTACTGGTGGCTCGGACAAAACCGGTACACCCCTCCGAAGAGACCTTGAAGGTGGTCGACGACAAGCAGTTCTTGTTACTCAGTCAACCGGCTTCAAAGGCCACAACCTCGTGTTCAAGAACAAGGGTGGAGAGAAGAAGCGATTCCGATACAAGCCTGATGGTCTACGAAAGCGACGCTTTTTCCGTGGAAATACAATTAGTCAAGACACACGCCAAATCAATCTAAAGGTTATCGAAGCTGGGAAGAAATCTCTCGGCGATATCCTCGCTGCACCAAGCGAGGAAGCATCGGAGTGAAACCCGAGAGGGGCTTCGTTAAACAGGAGTAGGGAGGCATGGCACGAAAGCTTCCCGCACAACCCGAAATCAACATCGGACTTGTCGGTCACGTCGACCACGGTAAAACAACGCTTACACAAGCTCTTTCTGGAATTTGGACAGATACACATTCCGAAGAACGCAAGCGTGGAATTTCGATTAAACTCGGATATGCAGACACTGCGTTTTACAAAACGAAAGGTGGCCAATACTACGCTACTGGACGACATCCAGAAGGAAAAGCGGATGACAAAAAAGAACTCGAGCGAGTTATATCCTTTGTCGATGCGCCAGGTCACGAGACTTTGATGGCAATCATGATTACTGGAGCCTCAATTATGGATGGGGCAATGCTCATGGTGGCAGCAAACGAGACCTGCCCGCAACCACAGACACGAGAACACCTCATGGCATTGGAAATCGCTGGAATTGAAAATATCGTTGTGGTTCAAAACAAAATCGATTTGGTGAGTAAAGAACGGGCTTTGGAATCCCATGCTGAAATCAAAGAATTCCTCGAAGGTACAATTGCCCAAAATGCACCTATTATCCCTGTTTCTGCCCACCACGACGTTAACTTGGACATCCTTATCGAGGCAATCGAAAAGACAATTCCGACGCCCGATCGTTCCAGTCACAAGCGTTCAGTTATGCATGTTGCTCGTTCTTTTGACATCAACCGCCCTGGAACTCGCCCCTCTAAACTCCGCGGTGGAGTCATTGGAGGAAGCATCGTAGAAGGTACATTCGATATCGGTGATGAAATTATTATTGGTCCTGGTCGAAGAATCGAGAAAGGCTCTAAGACAACATGGGAACCAATCGAAGCGACCGTCAAAAGTATGCAGGGAGGCGGATTAGATCTTGAAACAATGCATTCAGGTGGTTTGTGCGGAATGGCAACCATGCTTGACCCTTCGATTACAACTTCAGACAACCTATCAGGCCAAGTCGTGGCTCGAAAAGGTGACCTACCTGAAATTCGAAATTCGATGACAATTGAAGTTCAGCTCATGGACACAATGGTTGCTGGAGAAGGCGAGGCACCAGAAAAAATCTATCCGCTAAGAAACAACGAGATGTTGATGATTAACGTGGCTACTGCTACTTCTGTCGGCGTGACAAAGAATTCTGAAAAGGGCAAGGCAACACTCGATTTACGTCTCCCAATTTGTGCAGATTCTGGACAAAGGGTTTCACTGTCTCGACGTGTCGGCTCTCGATGGCGTCTTATCGGGCATGGAACTATTCAATGAGCGTGAGCAATTTGAAAGTCGTTCTTGTACAACAAGTGCTTCTCGATGCATGTGGATGGGCGGCTGTAATCGACTCAGGAATGAATATTGATACTGAAATTGGAAGAGTATTTGGTCCCGCTCAACTCATGTTACTCGACAGCGTCAAACATGAAATTGAACAATTAAACCTTCAACGCCCTCGCAACAAAAATTTGTTGCTTCCATTGCTTGAACAAAAGTCAGAGCCTATTGAGGCGATTGATAATGACTCATCACACCCTGATGACCAACTGGTGGCCCTAGCAATCGAACTTCGCATTCCCGTGTTGACCGTCGATGTTGAGTTGAAGCGACGGTTGTATGAGTTGGACATACCAATTCTTGAAGTAACTCAAAACCAGCGATTGCAATTGTTGGATTCGCTATAGAAAAGAAGCTGTAACTACGGGAGTGTGAAAAGCACATCATCACCGTGGCCATCAAGCAGGCCAATCTTAACTCCAGCATCAATCCAAGCATGTGCATAGTTGATTGCGCCAAAAGCCCGTACATGGTCTCCAATTGATAAAAAATGAGCTGCGTCTGATGCATAGTCGTCTGCCATCCTCAGCATGGTTCGAAGCCTTTCCGCTTCCAAACTACCCTCCTGGCACAGCGAAGTGGCTTTTTTACGCGCTCTGTTCGTGATGTCAAGGTATTTTTCAACCCGTTCACGTGAAACTATTTTCATGTCTTCAGTCACTCTCCACCCTCCTTTTGTCGTTTGAGAAGCCGTCGAACATCGTCTGTTCGGCCGAGGGCACCGTAGAGTTCTACTGCACGCGACAGACGCCCTTCGTCCTCAGCTGTTTGAGCACGGACAAACAGCGCACGGCGTTCATCCCAGTTCTTGGCCAGTGCTGCCTCAGCAGCAGCCTGATACCGTCCTTGACGTTCAGCCTGAGCCAGATGAGGAGCAGACCACCGTCGAATCAATCCTTCACGAGTAGCCGTAGCCATCGTGTCAGGGGTTAGAACAACCAAAAGGTCTCCGAGGTTCATCGATTCACCAAGTAAAGTTGGGTTTCCTTGATCGTCACCCGCTGAAAGATGATGTAGATGACCCTCAATGCCCAGAACCCACCAGCCATCAGCGCTACGGACGCCCTCCATTGGTTCAAGAGAATCGTATTCGATTCTCTCCAGTGAGTCCCATCCAAATGGATGAGGGACCCCCTCCCAAATGCCTCCATCACTCGATTGCATCAAAAGACGACCGCTCATCAAAGGCGTCACCCAACTCCAAACTCTGTCTTCAAGTATGCGCTTTTGGTCATGTTGTGCTAATCGGGCGCACCACAACTTTCCGTCTGAATCTTGCCACATCATGTGTTCTCGGTCAAGCCAGCCGAGCAATCGGCGAACTTTACCACTATCAAGTCGGCGAATGCCGGTTCCTTCGTGCGTGAACAAGTGTAGACCCCCTTGCCTACCGGAAAGAATCCAACCGCCACCTGGCCGCGCCAAGAGTTCGGAAAAGCCTCCGGGTGTAGAACGGCCTTCATGAAGCATCGAGCCATCAGAAGTCGAAAGAACATAGAATCCATGAGCTGCAAGTATACCCAAGATTCCATTGTTTGCTTGCGCACAATGAGCCTTAAACGGTAGTTCTACTTTCCAACGAACTGCTCCATCAGATTCAATCATGTACAAATCCAATCCGCTACTGACCACCATTCCTCCTTCAACTGGTGCCAGTGCAGCAATACGGCGTGGAGCCTGCCAAGACCATGTTATTGTCCAAGTCATCATGCCTCACCTCCGATTACATTCCAAGCAATCAATTGAGCACGGGCTGCTTGTGTTAATTCATAATATCGATTACGACCGATTGGCCTCACACTCAAGATTCCCCCTTTGAGTAGACGGTTGCTGATTTGTGACAATCGTGAACGTTTGATGTTTAATTGAGAGCACAGTTCTTCGTCAGAAGGGGAGTATCGGCGGTCATTAGCAACTGAAATGATTGCCATTTCATGAGGCGTTAGGGATGAGAGGAGGGATGCATTGAGCGCGTAATCCTGCTTTTTACCATTTGGAGTGCGTTGCAACCCCTGGAGAGCATCAATCAGTTTGCGACGGCGAGAAGTAGGGTCGCCCCCTTCTGGAGCAAACAAGGCCATTTCTAACGCCTTGATTAGGGGGAGCATCTGGGAGAGTTCACTCGTAACCTCTGGTGCAGCGATTACCGTTTGTTGGACCTGTTGTTCAAATTCTTCTTCGAGCTCAGTTTCAATCATAGGCAAGAAATCTGGTTCAACATCAAGTCCAGTATTAAGTTCAGTATCAAGTTCAATCATGCCGACTTCATCATGCATCAAAAAGGCCGAATCCTCTTCAGAAATAGGCTCATCCTCTGGTTCTGGTGGCTTAAGTGAAGGGTCCTCCCATAACTCGACACCATCAAGGACCTCAACAAATGAACCTGGTACTTTGTCATCTCGTGCTTGATGGGTGTAATTTCTGTTCCGAGAGAATAAACCCTTCAAGTGGCTTGGTGCATTTATTTCAGGAGGGGGTTGGTCAATAATTTCAGGTTTAGCACTAATTGGAGCTGCGGAATAGCCATCTCCTAAGGCTTGTACTGGTTCGAGCGGCGCCAAATCGGCTTGGTTTTCCTGGTCCTCTGTGAGTTGTTCGAGATTGAGGTCAAAATTATTCACGAGGTCCTCCATATTCTCAATTATTTTCCCATCGAGTAGCTCCTGCTCTGAAAGGCTGTCAGATTTGCCTATTTCTGCTTCATTAGGTGAAGGTTCAACGTCATCAGAAAGTATTGTTTCAAAAGACGAATGAATGGAAGAATCCACCGGCTCAGGTGAGAACAACGGTTCAGTGACTACGGTGTTGGACTCGTATTGAGGCTCAACATAGGTGTACTGCGACATCTTTGAGGAGTCAATTGCATTCCGCATAACCCGAATAACCTCATTCGGAAGACCTTGAGTCTGCTCAAAAAGATACTCGGCATCTTCATGCTTAAACGTGAATGGATGACCCGTTGACCTTTCGATTCGACGCTCGACAAGTAACTGAACTTCCTCGATATTCAAATTGGGCAAAGGAGTCATCTGCTCCAATTGCTGGAGAATTGATGCTGAAAGTTGATTTTTATCCTTGGTTTCAAGCACGACCACAATCAATGCCTCTAACCGCTCTAAAATCGGTAAAGTGTCACGCAAGGCCACGTTGAGAGCAGAAATATCTACAGTTGAGGCATCGATTACCACCAGTGGTAAAGCACCTGTGTAATCCTGTGTTGCTTGCAATATTGTTTTGGTTAATTCTGTTCGAGTCTGCGGAACATTTGCATGAACGAAATGCGAGCAGATTTCTTTGAGAAGATTATTTCCAGCATCCGAAGGGTTGATGTGATCAATATAGATGGTCACGGGTGCTGTTTTCGAGGCACAGCGAAGCAGTGAGGTCCGACCTGAACCGTGTTCGCCAAGCAGCAAAATACGACGGTTTGAACGAAATTGCATGTACTGGGAAAGTACAGTAAGAAGGTGATTGCGCCCTACCAGAAGGTCCGAGTCACTCGATTCCAGCGGCATCGTATGGAACGGGTTTTTATCCATCGATGGTAAATCCATCTCTTTGCCTATCACTCGCATAGTTTAGCAGTCAGGTCTGGGTATTTCATGTTTCACTCTCATCGATACTTTACAAGACCTGTTAACACACGTTAATTCAAAAGCGGAAAGTCAATTTATGGCCGAATTAACACATCGTTAACGCAAAAATAACGCGTTAATCAAAGCGTTAAATCCGTTAAAAGATTTGCTTTATTGATGAATCGAGTGAGGGCGTAAAGTCCGAGATTCGTCAGGTAAATGCCGATTGCTTGATGATGTACTGGCCCATGGACAGTACTGGACGTGCCATTATGCCAGTCGAAAACAGTCGATTAAGCGGTTTTTTCCGCCATAGTGTCGCCGAACGAAGAGAACTTGTTGCTAAAATGGCCGACCTCAATGACGAGCAAATCAAGGCACTCGAAGCCTGTGGAGCATTGAGCGAAGAGGCAGCAGACCGAATGATTGAGAACGTCATCGGAACGATGTCTCTTCCTGTGGGCATTGCGACGAACTTTGTCATCGATGGGAAACACTACCTTATCCCGTTCTGCCTAGAAGAGTCAAGCGTCGTCGCAGCTGCCTCAAACATGGCCAAAAGATGTCTAAAAAACGGTGGTTTCCGGACGAATTCCGACGAACCGATGATGATCGCCCAATTGCAGGTATTGGAGTGTTCAGACTGGATACAAGCTGAAAAAGATGTATTGGAGGCATCTCAAGAATTGATGGACCTCTGCAATAGCCTCCCATCAACAATGATTCGTCTTGGAGGAGGATGCAAGAAGATTGAAACTCGGGTTCTTGACTCCATGAGTGGACCGATGCTTATCGTACACATTATCGTAGATTGCCGAGACGCAATGGGGGCAAATGCCGTCAATACCATGGCAGAACTCATTGCGCCGCGCCTCGAAGACATTACTGGGGGCCGAGTGCAACTTCGTATCTTGTCAAATCTTGCAGCACACAGATTAGCACGGGTACGGGCAGTCTTTACTCCCGAAGAAATCTCGGAAGATGGCACGCATGAAAACGGCGTTAGTGTCATCAATGGAATTCTTGAGGCACAGCATTTTGCTATGGCTGACCCTTTTCGTGCTGCGACCCACAATAAGGGCGTCATGAATGCCATAAGCAGTGTTGGTGTGGCGTGTGGGCAAGATTGGCGTGCTATTGAAGCAGGCTGTCATGCTTGGGCTGCCTACTCCAATGGCACCTATGGTTCAATGACATCGTGGGAAAAAGATGCTGAAGGTAATCTTGTTGGAGTCATTGAGACTCCGATGGCCGTAGGCATCGTAGGAGGGGCCTCAAAGGTCCATCCAGTGGCTCAAGCCAATCTAGCCATCCTTGGAGTCGAATCGGCCCAGGAACTGGCTGGAATTATTGCTGCATCAGGCCTTGCACAGAATCTCGGAGCATTGCGCGCTCTATCGACCAAAGGTATTCAAGCCGGACACATGAAACTTCATGCTCGGAATATGGCTGTTTCAGCAGGTGCAGAAGGAAAAGAAATTGAGATTGTAGCATCAAGGCTGCAACTAGAAAAGGGACCAAAGACACAAACTCTGGTCGAGAGTATTCTCAAAGCGATTCGTGAAGAATGATTTCACTCTTCTTCACCGATTGGAAGTGTGGCTTGAATCAATCCACCGGATTCACTTTCTTCTTTCAAAACGGCAGCATCCTCCATCCCGTCAAACATTCCAGTCGTCTTGACTTGTTCTCTGAACCATTTCTTTACTTTCTTACGGTCTGTATACGGACAGCCAAATGTTTCGGAAAAACGACGAGTTGTAGAAAGGCGGCGAGTGTTGCCGTCTTTACGACGATCTACCATTCCAAGTTGAGCCAACTCACGAACATAATCGTAAGCCTTCTGGCCGAGAAGTTCCACGAGACGAGACTGTGGCATCGGTTGATGATAGGCGATGAGGGCAGCGGCCTTCAACAACTTTTGAGGTATTTCGGTTTTGGTCTCCTTGGGTAGATGACTTGCAATATCTGGCTTTACTTCAATGGCCCATCTGTCTCCAACCTCAGCGACCTGCAACGCACCACCACGGCGCCTTTTCAGTGTCGAACGCAAAGAATACAACGAGTCAAGCATTTCATCTTCATCGTACCCAAGGGCAGATGAGAGTTCTGAAACACTCATCGAACGTCCTGCACCAAACAGTGTGGCTTCGAGTAGAGTATCGATTGGTACTTCTGACATCCTCTTCACCTTCATTCGACCAACCATTCATGGTCATCATACGACTGT
The DNA here is from genome assembly GCA_036846305.1 of Candidatus Poseidoniaceae archaeon. Lineage (GTDB taxonomy): Archaea > Thermoplasmatota > Poseidoniia > Poseidoniales > Poseidoniaceae > MGIIa-L1. The sequence goes on from DAIUCF010000001.1 coordinate 58,222, forward strand.
TTTTCAACTGCAGCCGATTCTTTCATATCGACTTCAAGCAATTCTTTCTCACGTTTTGCTCGGGCTTTCTCCAACTTTCGTATTGATTCTTCTTCCGCCAATCGGGCTTTTTCTGCACGTAATTTAGCGAGGTGTACTGAACCAGTATCCTGCTGTTGTATGCGCTGGTTTTCTTCGCTCTGTTGCTCATCTATGAGCAAACTAATTTCCTCAAAAGTGTCCATGTTTGGCCACATATCTTCAAGGTAAATCACACCATCTGGGACATTGTCTTGAGTAATAGATGCAAAACCACGGTGAGTGAGGAAGAGACCTGCAATAAACGACGCTACTTTGACTTCATCATCGTATCCTTCTGGAACCTGTCCAAATGATTCTTCAAGTATTGGCTTCAAGTACTCCATTACTTCAACGACAGGCACTTTCGAAGCTCTTGCTTCTGAGCAAGCATTTCTCAATGCTTGCCAGCATCGTTTGATATCTCCTTCAAGGTCTTCGTTATGCATTCGACCACCAACATCAGAAAGAAATTCCTTTAGTTCAGCTTCGTGGGCTAAACGGTTCTCTTCGCGCAGGCGAAGTGTTTCAGCGTCGTCGGATGCATCTTTGAAAGCCGAAAGCAATTCGACAAGAGTTACCGGTCGTCCTTCATCTCGACGAACTCGGTTTTCAAGTAAATCAGGAAGGATTTCATCAGCATCACCTTGAAGAATCGTATTGGTGAAAAAGAAGTCTTCATCATTGTAATCTGCTTCCCAACCAAATCCGAGGCTATCATCCCATTCATCATCGGCATCGACATACTGTACTCTGTCAAACAAATCTTCGGCTTGGTGGTGTAAAACTTCCCAAGACATTCGAATTAATCTCCCACATGCTGGAAGGTCAAGGGATTCTGCCTCTGACTTCACCCGGCTGGTGAATACCTTTAGGAAACTTGACAAATCGATATTCCAAGCATCGAGCCCTTCATCCCTTACCAGTGAAAGGACAAGAGCAACTGAACGGTCAAACGGATCTATGAGAGTTTGGTGTTCTGCTTCTTCCCGTTCAGCAATTGCCATTATCTTGTCACCAAAAAGCGCTGCTTCTTCTGATGCTTCACCCGAGGCGAGCAATTGGTCGATAACATCTTGGCGTAGGAACCATTTGTCCAATACGGATTGTTGTTCGACCATATTCATCACCTCAAACAGTTTCTTCTTCGGTCTCGAGCGAATCATCCTCAATGTGTTCTGCCGTCTCAGCCGCAAGTACAGCTTGTGCAACTTCGGCGTATTCTTCGATGTCTTCGGTAAGGTCTGCGGTACGCTCAGAAAGAGCATTGAAGCCCGTTGCAGGGACTTCTTGGACATCGTCAACCGTCATGTGATTCAACAAGCCACCAAGACTACTTGGTGTTTCTAGAGGCTCTGGAACGGTCGGCATATCATGAGATGCTGCGGAGGCTTCGGCAATTCGCGAATGGTTCTTTTCGCTGTCTTTCTTAGCTTCAGCAAGTGCTTTTTCACCCAAAGCAATCGCTTTTTCACGGTCAAAGTCAACAATGCGTCGGCTGCAACCGTCTCCACCATGTGTAATTCCGATATGATGGTCAGCAAGTCGTAGCGATACTTTCCGGAGAGTCACCATAATGAATTGAGCACGCTTACTTCGTTCTCTGCACATCATAGCGATACGTTCGGCATTGTAACCGTCGAGGTTTTGGTCAACTTCGTCGAAATAGTAGAACGGACTTGGATCATAATCCTGAATGGCAAAGATGAGTGCAAGAGCCGCCATGGATTGCTCTCCGCCGGATAATTGATGACGAGTAACTTTGGCAGACTTACCTCGTGGTTGGGCCCACAGTTCAAGACCGCCCTTGAACGGTTCATCCTCATTTTCTAAGAACAATTCTCCACGTCCACCGTCGCTCAAAGTCTTGTAGGCAATCTTGAAGTTCTCATTTACCTTTTCCAAAACTTTCACAAGGCGTTCTTTTCGTTGCGCCTCGAGTTTTTCGGTGACATCAATGAGGTGCTTCCGACGCTCTTGAAGTACCTTGAAATCTCCTTTCATTTCTGCAAGGCGGGCTTCACAAGCATCGTATTGTTCAATAGCCAGCATATTGACTGGCCCGTGCGAGTCAAGTCTGCGCTGTAATGTCCTCTCGTTACGTTCGGCATCTCCGACGCTAGGAAGTGATACATCCTCTCCAGCAGGCTGAATGTTGTTTTCCACCATTTCAGCAAGGGTTTCTCGTATAGACTCATCCTTGAGATTGAGAGAACGACCCATTTCGTCTACTAAGCCACGACGTGAACGAGCATCAGATGCTTTCTGTTGAAGATTGACTTGTAGACTTGTTCTTTCCTCAATCAATTCCAATCGCTCATCTTCGAGACCTTGGTTTTCCTCTAAGTATTGTGCACGCTCTTCTTCTTTCGATTTCAAATCTATAGAATCGGTTGCTATGCCTGCTTGAAGCGTATCAATTCGTTCACTTCGAGTGATAGCGTTATCGTTTAACAATTGGATTCGTAATTCGATTTCTGAAACTCTACTTTCCAAAAGGGTTTGATGATTTGAGTCGCCGTTCAGAGAAATTTCAGCTTGTGCCTTGAGGCTTTCTGCCTCAATACGCTTGACTTCAGCTGCGTGTAATCGATCTTTGAGATGGGCGGGGCTGGCCTCCTCCAATTCGGCTTGGGCCGAACTGCGAGTTTCGTTGGTTTGTGCCAAAATCTGCTGAGCAGTATCGAGTTCACGAAGTTTATTTGATGCATCCCTCTCAAGTTCTGCAAGCCTTTTCTCATGCGATGAAACCGCAGCCAAAGCAGCGATATGGTTGCTTTTTATTTGCTTATGTTCGGCTTTCCATTCTTGATAGCGAACTGCATGGTCTCCGTCTGAAAGCGCATTGAGGCTTGTGCGAATCTCAGTCTGTGATCGGCGAGCTTCTGCTAGTGCCCCATTTACTGTATCGGCCATCAAACGGAACCTTTCAACATCGGCTGAAAGTGCTTGGACTTCACTGGCACCCTGGATATTTCCGCCAAAAGAGACGGTCATTTTTCGCCTCGAACCGCCAATCATAGCGCCTCCAGCCTCAGTTACATCTCCTCGGAGGGTAACAAGACGTACTCCGCCCATGTTTTTTCGAGCAGTTGCCATATTGTCAACAACAAGAGTATTTCGCAATACGAAACGTACAGCGACATCAATACGCGGGTCGTAATCCAACAATTCGCTAGCAAAACCGATTACTCCGTCTCTTTTTGAAACAATTTGTGCTTTTCCAGCGGGCCGTGAATGTGTCAATTTGTTGAGAGGGAGAAAAGTCGCCCTACCGGCTTTGTTTTGCGCCAACCATTGAATTGCACGAGCGGCCACTTCATCATTGTCAACAACAACCGAGGTCATGCCGCCTCCAATTGATGTAGCCAATGCGTCGGTATGAGCGGGGTCTCGCGGTTGGCAGAGTTCTGCTACAGTTCCGATGATTCCGTGCAATTCACCACGGTCACGAGCCGAAATAATGGCAGCGGCACCGCCAGCCATACCTTTGGCACCAGTCTTGTTTTCAAGTTCATTTTTGGCGGTATTGAGCTTTCGCTCTGTTTCGCGTAATCGTCCTTCAACCGCTTGTGACTCTTCAAGTAATTTTTGTTCCGAACGTTGGGCTGTAAGCAATTGTTGGGTCAGTGCCTTCCTGTCGTTTTCAGGTGAATCAGCGCCAAGTTCTTGACCCTCCAATTCGGATTCACCTAAAGCAAGACGAGCAGTTTCTGCTGCCTCTTGGGCTTTACTCAGTTGTTCATCCAACATTTCTGCTTGTGTAGCAATCTTGTTCACTTCTTCTTGAGCACTGTTAAGCGCAGATGTTGCGGCTTCAGTATCCGAGATGGCCTTGGAAAGTGCTCTTGAAAGTTCAGCATTTGCGGCACCGGATGATTCGAGTAATGCTTGAACATTGGCCTCTTCTTCTTTCGCCTCTTGAAGCGATTTCTCGGCGGTAATTAGATCGTTTTTAGCGTTAGAAAGTTCGTCTTTAAACTCAACAAGGGCCGTTTTGGCTTGTTCAAGGTTTTCAGTAAGACCGACAAGTTCCTCCTTATCTTCAAGGTCTTTTTCTTCTGCCTCTCCAATACGGTCTTGGCTTGTAGCGATTCGGATTTGTAATTGATTAATCGCTGCTAGAAGTCCATTGGAATCACCACCCATTAGATCTTCAATTTGCTTCTGAAGAACGCCTATTTGGTCTTCAAGTCCGAGTAAAACTTGGGCTCCAGTTTTTACTTCAGCCTCTAATTCAGTAGCTTCTTGTTCAATGCGGGAACGTTCGTCAATGAGATAACTGCGTTCGGATTGTTGGCTAGCCAATTTCGATTGAGCAGATATAATACGTGCCTGCTTAAGTTCTGCAACTAAATCTTGAACTTTGAGAGCGAGATTCTTTTCTTTCGTGAGATCTTTTAGACGAGCTTTCTGCTCATCCTCAAGTAGGCCGATCCTCTCGATATACCCTTCAACCATCTCCTTTTGGCGGTCTGCCTTACGGATTTCATCATCGTACGAGGTCACTCCAGCAACTCCGTCCAACACTTTACGTCGCTCCTTCGCGGTCATCTTTGCTAATTTAGTCACATCGCCTTGAAGTACGATATTGTAACCATCCGGTCGAGCGTTGGCTGCACCGAGTAAGCGATGGAAAGTCTTCTGACTGCTTTCTTCACCGTCCAAAAGATAGGTTGTAACGATGTTGTTGGCTTTTGTCAAACGGACCGAACGGGTCATTCGTACGTGCTCTTGTTCCAAAGGTAGCCGTCTGCGACCGTTGGATAGAAGTGGGTTGGCAAATACAAGAGTAACCTCGCATGAGCGAGCGGGTTTGGAGTTCTTACCACCGTTGAAGATGAGATCTTTGGCGTTCTGTGCCCGGATAACCTTGTTACTCCGAGGCCCCAATACAAACTGCACAGCATCCCCGCAGTTCGATTTACCTGAACCGTTTGGCCCAGTAATTGCGGTAAATCCTCTGTCAAGTGGGACGGTAATTTCACCCTTGAACGATTTGAAGTTTGAAATTTCCAGTGCTTGAAGATACATCCCTATCCCTCTAATCGAAGTTATTCGCTTCGACCTTATCCGCGACACCCATCTCCTACAGGTCTTAAACCATGCGAGTGATAGAAGGGCAGTACCTCGGTTTTCACAGGTGAATCTCAGGAGCCGAGAAGAGAGTTAATTTAGTGAAATTCACTAAAAATCACAGTGTACCTGTATGACCGCATTCAACACATCCGCCACCTTTGCAGTAAGGACATGTTGCAAGAACTTTGATACTTTTTGAATTGGTTCTTCGCATATGAAGATGAGAATCTTTCTTTAATATCTGTGAACGAGAAATCCGCTCTGTGGTGCCGCTTCGGGAACCGAGAGACATTTTTACCGAACCAAATGTACCTCGGAATGCATCGGCCACATCTCGCCTTTTGTCAAGGCGTGAACGTGCCTGTTCGATACCTTCTGCCTCCCAATATTTCGGCCCTGCCATCATAAATGCTCCAACTCCAGCGATAAGGCATTGAACAATGAAAGGCGGGACCTCGATAGGAATAAGATCTGCTATGCCTTCTGAACTCGCTGCACGAGGTAAAAAATTGAATCGATCGAGAATTGCAATGCTAAACATTACAGCGCCCGTAGCAAACAATACATGGTACAGGCGTTGAGAACGACGTCCAACTCTCGTAAATCCTACTCGACCATAGAGGAGAACGAACAATCCTAGGCAAAGAAACAAAATATCAATTCCATCCCAAACTCCAACTGCTTCAAGACAATACGATGCATCACCATTCACGATCTCTGCTTCAATAGTTGGAATTGCGCAATGAGGTTCAAACATTCGAGTAATGACCATTTTGGTATTATCGGCTCCATCGATAAAGTACGGTGCGACTTTACCCATACCTGCATTCCCTACAGAAAAGCCCACTAACGAGGTTCCAAACAGGATACCTACCATGTCCCGAATGCTCGCCATGGGTGATGTAAACAAGGACCGAACATAGCGGTTTCGCTTGCCGATGGGGTGAAATGTACCGGCTCATAGGGACTGTTGAGGAGGGCGGTTTGTGTCGCGTGTGGTGATTATCGGAAGCGGGATTGCGGGCCTATTTGCAGCATTACGACTGTCCGATGCCGGACATTCGGTTATTGTCATCACAAAGCAAAGACCGGTGGACTCCTCTACCAATTGGGCCCAAGGAGGCATCGCGGCAATTCTCGATAAAACCGACGGAGAGGGGATGGATGCGCACATCAACGATACCATTCTTTCCGGCGATGGACTGTGTAATGAAGAAATTGTTCGGTGCGTTGTAGAGGAAGCAGGAGATCGAATACGTGACTTACTATCAATTGGAGTGGATTTTGAAAAAGAAGGTTCTGATTTTCACTTGGTAAAAGAAGGCGGACATTCGACAAGAAGAATTCTTCATGCCAAGGATGCAACTGGAGCCGAAATCGAAAGAGCACTGACTGAAGCTGTTGCATCCAGTAAGAACATCACGCTACGACCCCATACTCTTGGAGTTGACCTCATCCAAAAAGTGCACAAAAGGCCGGATGAAGGAATCAAAGGGATTTGGTGTCTAAGTCTTGATTCAGGAGAGATGGAGGCACTTGCTGCTGACGCGGTACTCATCGCTACCGGAGGCTGCGGTCAACTGTGGGAGAGAACCACAAATCCATCAGTTGCGACTGGTGATGGACTGGCAATGGCGGTTCGAGCCGGAGCAGCAAGTGTAGACATGGCCTTCTTTCAGTTTCACCCAACTGCACTTATGGCAGGAAATGCAAGGCCATTTCTCATAACTGAGGCTCTGCGTGGAGAAGGAGGTGTTTTGCTAGATGATGAAGGACTGCTTCGCTATCAAAGCAAAGGAGACGAAGTTCGAAAACCAGACCAATTCTCATTCACACTTCATTCATCACCTCTGGGAAGTCTTGCAACACGTGATGTCGTTGCACGAGCGTGCGACCAAAGAATGAAAATTTCTGGAGCAGATAATGTATGGTTGGTCACCGACCATTTGGACAAAGAAAACCTGCGAAACCATTTCCCGACGATAGAGACAACATTGGCCCAGTATGGCTTATCATTGGGCAGAGACCCTCTTCCGGTTGCTCCGGCTGCACACTACATGGTTGGTGGTTTATCGGTCGATATTCATGGCCGAGTCTTGATGGATGATGATAAGGTCATGCCGGGATTGTATGCCATTGGAGAAGTCGCTTGTACCGGGATGCATGGTGCTAACCGGCTGGCATCAAACAGTTTACTTGAGGCGGTCGTGTTTGCAAACAGAGCCGCAGACCATTTCATTTCGCAACCAAAGAATGACTTGAAAGATGTACCTCTCTGGAGGGCAGAGGGTATGCAAGAATTGGAGGAACACGCACCGCTTATTCGAGACTTAGAGACGCTTCGAAAAACGATGACTGATGATGTAGGAATCGTACGCTCATTTAGTCGACTCGAGAGGGCCAAAAGAATGCTAAGTTTGCTTTCAAAAGAAGTTGACCTCATTTGGAGAAGAAGTCTGCCTACACGAGATTTGGTTGAACTTCGAAATTTGATACTCGTCGCAACTCACATCACTGATGATGCCCTTAACAGGAATCAAAATCGAGGATTGCACTGGAATAAGGACCTTATTCCACATGAAGAGCAGTAATCACAGCTGCCAACATTTGGTTAAGCGGAGTTTGAATTCCAACACGTTCGCCGCGTTCTACAATCGCTTGATTCAAGACCTTAATCTCGGTTTGACGGCCATTTCGAAGGTCTTGCAACATACTGCACATGTTTCCGGATGTAGCATGAATCACTCGACGAAGTTGATCTTCAAGTTCAGAATCATCCGGCAATATTACTCGTTCTAGACGAGCAACTGAAGCGCCTTCAAGCATTGTTGAGAGTGCAGATGAAAAAAGGTCGGGACGAAGCAATACCCCATTGTTGACCCCGGCAATTGCTGCAATTGGATTAATAGCTATGTTCAACAAAACTTTCCTCCAGACAATTGCAGTTCCATCGTTGGACCATTGTGGTGATAGACCTGCTTGATCAAGAACAGAGAGGAATGGTTGCGCTTCCTCAAGTCCTGGACCACCTGAAAGGGAGCCAAGTACTGTCTCACCCTTACCTGCCCAATGAACGGTTCCAGCTTTGGGCCTCCACGCACCATGAGTAGATGTGGCTGCAAAAACTCGATGTGGACCTAAAACTCCTTGGCAAAGTTCTGCATGACCTAGACCGTTACTCAAAGAAAGAACATACCCCTCTGGGCTCAACAGTTGTTGTGCTAAACCCGCAAGCATCTCTGTCTGATCGGACTTACCGGTCAGCAGAATAAAGTCAATACTTGCTAAAGCCGATGGTGGTAGACCGACTTCATCGAGAGAAAAGAACACCTCTTCGTTTGAGACAAAAAAAACCCGCTCCCCCTCAACTGAAAGCCCATGTGCCGCCATATGTGCCCCATGGATTCCCCGGCCATGAACAAAAAGTTCGACGCCTTCTACTTGTGAAAGAAGAGCTGCATAAAGAGAACCGAGTGAACCAGCCCCCAGTATTGCAATACGCATTGGAAGACCTCAGACATAACTTGCTAGATGTATCACAAGGGATTCATCTTGATGCTCAAACCACATTGTAGAAACAGTTGAATTCGAAGGAACAAATTCAAACGAATTCCAACCGAAATCTAGGCTATTGGACGAGGACAAAGTCGTCCATTGGCCACCGTTACCCTGATAATTAATCTGAACAGGTACGCTATAGTTAGCCGAACTATAGAAAGAGAATGATGCTCCATCGTCCTTTAAAAGTGTCCCATTGAATGCCGCCATCCACATGTTCGACCACATTCTATGAGCGGTGTTGTATCGCTCAAATACAAGTTCAGGTCCTTGCTCAACTGAAAAGTTAAACTGGGGGTGAACCGAAAGATATGGAGAGCAAACATGCATACTCGAACCTTCGTTCATAAGCACTGTAAGCGACTGGTTAATATCGTTAACAGATGGGATGTTCGATATCTTTCGAACCTCTAAATCCCAAATCCATTCACCTTCTGATGGCGCTGGAGGAATTGAAAGTGAAGGATTCAATGGGCACAGGTCGTCAACTGAGGAAAGTATGCCACTGGAGTTCAACTCAAAACCCCATCCAAGGTTCGATTCACTGGTGATGTTCCAGCCGCTTAATGGCACCACGGCAACCAAAGGAAGTTCTGGCAAACCTGCATCGAAAATATCTTCATTCAATTGGATGGAATTAAGTTCCGAAGTCCTCAATACGACCGGGTCTAAACCTCGTAAGCAAACACGTTCTGGAGTCTCAAGATAATTGGCTGACAAATTTTGTTCACCTTCAATCCAATGCAGTCTCGATTGAATCTCAAGAGATTCATCGGCATTTGGGAAACTTACGTTCAAGGAATCAGATGATAATGAATACAACGACATGCATCGTTTCAATTCACCTTCTTCCATCACAAGTTCCCAAGGATGAGCAGGATAAACCGAAAGTTCAGGTTGCAAAGAAATTTGGAAACTGAGGTAATCTCCACTGGCTAGACCAATCAAGGAAAAATTCGTCGTCATTGGAGAATGTATTGAATCAGTCCAATTAAGAGATAGTGTTACCGTTGTATGGGTTCTAGGTGGTAGAACACTTCCGCAGCCGAACTCATTGATGCTAAGCTGGTCTTCACCGTCACAATTCCATGTTTTCTCCCAATCCAACAGGCTGCTATCGTAGCGATCATAATCAATAGCCCAATCTCGATTTATCGATGAAGGATTGATGACATGAACTGAAATCGATGCTGTCCAATTTTCATCAATCTTTTCAGCACGGAACGACTCTGAAATTTCGAAACGAACTTCATCATTCCAGTCATCATCCATTTCAAATGGAACTTGACTTGGAAGTGCAAACAAAACGGCAACCAGCATTACAAGGCCGATGTTTTTCATTGATTGTAAGTCCAATCCTTTGGGTTTGTTGAGAATGATTGGCGAGGAACGGTCAGAACCCATAAACATCAACAGCGGTAAAATGAGAGTAAGTACAAGAATCCAAATGGTGAAGCCACTAAATGCGTTAAACATCCACGCAAAGGCGAGAATGAGCAAGAAAATGAATGTCTGATTTGAACTACTCCGTGCTTCAGTATGACCTGCACGTGCAACCATGATTCTGCCACCTGGGAATGTTGGAATTGGTAATAAGGAAATCCAACCAAAGAAAGTTAACAGTGCACCCGCTTTGACAAATGGATGAGACCAAATCAAGCGAGTGAAATAATCATCCAAGAGCCACTGCCCTAAAATCTCGACAATGAAAGGGCCTTCTGCAACATTCTGTGAACTCGTGATTGCGACGTAATCCGGAGTTAACCACAGACCTATGCCCCAAAGAGCGAGTCCCAAAGAAATCAATGTAGCTGGTACAGAGATAGCCACCCAACCTAGTGCTTTTCGATCGTCCCAAATACGCGCATCCATACGAGGCAGAGAGGGAATCAAGAAGAGTCCAAAAGGCCAAATCAAAGCTGATTTGGCAAACAGGCCAAGACTCCAAAGTGAAATGGTTGGTTCTGGAATTGGAGAAATATGACCCACTCGATGATTGAAGTGTTGAGCAATTCCTTTTTGTAAAAATGAGGCGAACAGCAAGCAGCCCAAAACTGGAAGCGTGTAACCAACTATTGCATCAAACAGGGTTGATTCGAAAAACCAGCCACCTTCAGGGCGGGAGCCATCCATCCATAACGCGCCAGCCAAAGTTAGCGTCAAAGCAGAAAACGACCACATGACCAGCAATAAATTGAAACCGGGGAATTGGCGCTCAGGTAAAGGAATTAACTGAATCATCCAATCTTCTGAACGAAGTAATTTGGCAGCCCAACCTAATTTTTGTAAATACGCATTCGCTTCATCAAGACAGTCATCAATCTCTTTCCCATCTCTTGGCGATACGACCCATGAGGGTAAGAATCCTCCCGACATGTGTGGTGAAAGGTAAAAATACCGACGCAGAATAGTAGCTAGAAGGTCGTGTTGTTTCCAGTCTGAACGATGACTGGGCATCGATTGAAGCGAGGAATCAACTGCCGGAATATCGTCTCGTTCATCCGACATATGTTCTCCTCAAACCTTTGTAATCCTGCTTCCCCTTTGAAGGAATCCCTCGGCCAATTCAAGGCAAGAGAAAAATCACTTGTTCTTGAATCGCTTGAGTCGGAATGTTTCTTCACGTTCCATTTCTTCAAGTCGAAGTTGGATGAAGACTCTTGCTTCTTCCAATTCTGGAATTACTTTGTACTCAAGAGCATTTACACGGCGCTTTGTTGCTTCAATCTCTTGCAAAAGACGCTTCAAGGTAGCCTCCATTTCCGAAGCCTTGACGATTTTCTCAATCAGATTGCCAAACGATTCACCTGCTTCATCAATGTAAGGGGATGAACCAATATATCCAACACCGCGTTCTTTGAAAGTCGATTTGAGGTTTGTTCCGCTAACGCTCGGAACCACAACACCCATGATGTTTCTTCGCTCAACTTCAACCTCTGGATGGCCAGTGTTTGCAATGGCTGCTGCACGCACTGCAAGTCCACCTTCAATGGCGTTAGCAAGGTCAATTCTTTGCTTAGCCATACGGTAAGTTGCGGTAAGATCGCGCTTTGCAGCAATCATATCGGAAAGCAGAGAGCGGAATTCGTGAAACAAACCGTCTCTCTTCATCTTCAGCAATTTGTAACCGTTTTTGGTTTGCTTGATACGCCCCTTGAGCTTGATTAACTCACTCCGGGTTGGTTTGATGTCGAGTGCCATGTTCTTTCACCTCCTTCTCTGTCGAAATATGGATTTCAAGCCTTGTTGTCAGGGTGGTACTTGTCAATCCACTTCTGGTCAAGACGTACAAGATACTTGGTATCGATTGAAGACATCAAAGTCCAGCACAGATCGAGTGTTTCTTCGATTGAACGGTCTTCGTCTCGAGTTTGGCGAAGGAACTTGTCTTCGAAAACTCCAGAGAAGTCAAGCAGTTGCTTGTCACGCTCGTTGAGTGCATCTTCACCGACAATTGCGACAAGTCCACGTAGTTCACGGCCTTGCGCATATGCTGCATACATTTGGTCTGAAACCGACTTGTGGTCCTCACGAGTTGTTTTCTCTCCAATACATGAGCCCATCAATCGAGAAAGAGATGGTAAAACGTTAATCGGCGGATAGATTCCCTGTTGGTGTAATTCACGTGAAATAACAATTTGTCCTTCAGTAATGTACCCTGACAAGTCAGGAATTGGGTGTGTTATATCGTCACCAGGCATGGTTAAAATTGGGAATTGAGTGATTGAACCCTTCTTGTTCTTGATAATTCCAGCACGTTCGTAGAGCATAGCCAAATCTGTATACATGTAACCAGGGTAACCACGTCGTCCAGGAACTTCTTCACGGGCAGCACCAATTTGACGAAGAGCGTCACAGTAGTTGGTCATGTCTGTGTAGATAACCAAAACGTGGTAGTCTTTCTCGAAAGCAAGGTATTCTGCAGCAGTCAACGCAAGACGTGGCGTAATGATACGCTCGACTGCAGGGTCGTCAGCAAGGTTGACGAACAGAACCGCGTTCTCTAGAGCACCTGTTCGCTCCAAATCAGAACGGAAGAAATTGTATTCTTCAGCAGTGATACCCATGGCACAAAACACAACAATGAATTCTTCATCGGAGTCCTTGAGTTTCGCCTGTCGAGCAATCTGCAATGCAATGTCGTTGTGAGGTAGACCAGATGCAGAGAAAATCGGCAACTTTTGTCCACGAACAAGACTTGTACATAGGTCGATTGCAGAGACACCGGTTTGGATGAAATCGTTTGGACTCTGTCGACTGTACGGATTGATAGCAGCGCCAATGATGTCTGCCTTTTCTTCAGCAACAATCTCTGGTCCACCGTCACGTGGGCGTCCAGCACCATCGAGAATTCGACCGACAAGGTCAGTACTCACTGGGAGTTTGAAGACATCACCCATGAAGGTGACACCGGATTCTCGGTCAATTTTAGCAGTTCCTTCGAAAACTTGTACGATAACTAAATCGTCAGAGGTGTCGAGAACTTGCCCGTTCTTGATGGTTCCATTGGAAAGTCGTAGGGTTACGATTTCTCCAAATGCAACAGGTTCAGTTTTGTTCAAAAAGACCAGAGGTCCTTTCACGTCAGTAATGGTTCGGTATTCTTTTCCAGTCATGATATTCCTCTCCTCAGTTTTCCTCCACCGT
>DAIUCF010000002.1:0-873 GCA_036846305.1 Candidatus Poseidoniaceae archaeon
GCCAAATACCAACCAGCGTATTCTCCGTCATAGTTGAATCGAACTCGAACTCCATCTACGGTTGAAGAATCTCGGTCATTGAACGCCTGAGTGATGGCAGCAACTACTGGTAATTTGTCGGCTTCTGAACATGGAACTTTGACTTCACCAGTAGTTGGAAGGCTCGGGGCTAATCGGTCAAGTTCAGTTGAAAATGAAGGTCCTCCCTCACTTGGACTTGCTTTACGACTCCAGACTTCAATCAAGCGAGCAGCGTTGTACAGAGAACAATCAAAGCCGTACCACCCACGGTCGGACAAAAAGATATGACCGCTCATTTCAGCAGCCATTTGACATTCAGGCATTTGCGCAAGGACTCGCTTCATGAACGAATGACCCGTTCGAGCCATGTGAGGTACACCTCCAGCATTTTCAATCGCCGTTTCAACGTTCATGGAACACTTGACATCATAGACAATCGTTCGTGCTTCTTCACTCGCTGAAGCATCAACATTGCCAAGAATATCTTCACCCATCAAGGCTATCAATCGGTCGGGGTAGATGAATCGTCCAGCCTCATCAACTGCACCAATTCGGTCACCATCACCATCAGCACCAAGGCCAAATTCACATCCATTCTCAACCACGGCTGCACCTAAGTCAACCATGTTTTTTGGACGAGTCGGGTCAGCTCCATGATTTGGCTCATCTGCATCCCAATCGCAGTACAGGTCAATGTGCTCGCATCCCATTCGATCAAGCAGAGCAGTCATGGCAGGACCAGGGACAGCGTTACCACAGTCGACAGCGACCTTGACCGGTCGAGCAATCGGGCCAGTTGATTCGATGATGGCATCAAGATAGGTTTCCAAGTGAGGTGTCTCGAGGATTTCA
>DAIUCF010000002.1:883-54503 GCA_036846305.1 Candidatus Poseidoniaceae archaeon
CTAAAGTCACCTTCCAAAAAGACGTCTTTTAATTCTTGAATTTCTTCACCTGCAAGCGGCAAAGTCCCTCGGCACATTTTGAATCCGTTGTACGTTGGCATTGCTAAGTGACTTGCAGTCACCATAACGCCACCATCAACCGGTAAGGTCCAACATGCGTGATAGACACAACCGGTTGATACTATTCCTAAATCGGACACAGTAACTCCTCCATCAACCAATCCTCGCATCAGTTCATTGGCCAATGCTGGAGAAGAATGGCGAATGTCGCGACCGACTGCAAAAGTATTGCATTCAAGGTAAGTCGCCATTGCCCGGCCGAGTCGGTAGGCGAATCTGGGAGTCAACTCGCCGGTACCGTCACCGTAAGCAAGACCGCGAATATCGTAGGCTTTGAAACACTGAACAGGCCACTCGTCCATGAGTCGGCTACTGGCTCGCCTTTTTCAAGAGTACCGACGCAATGCACATCTACACCTGATAGCCAAAATGCGAATAATATGGATGCTGAAATCAAACCTGTACAGGATATAATCTTGCTTAAATACCCAAAAATAGATTAAACATACCAATGTAAGAAATTTTATGTTGACTGTAAGGGAGTACTACTTTGATGCATTCAGCGCAGAAAGCCTGTTCGGTTTCCGGATGATAATTGCATGGTCCTCACTTCTCATCCTATTGTGGTGTATCGGACTTGCAGCTCTTATGTTGCGCGCTAGAAATAAAGGTCATGAGAATAATTTCATGGCTGTCATACTTGTTTGTGAAGGGATTAAAGCTTCCTTTCTCGTTTCTTCTGGAATTTTGTACATTCGGAGATATGAAGCCCTTCAAGATGTTCTTTGGCATTGGACAATCGATGTATTTTTCACGGCTCATATCATATCGGTACTCTTGTATCTCTGCATCCCAATATATTATCGTCTTAAGCGCCTAAGTTTCATGAATAGAGATGTTTTCAAAAAACATGCATGGTATCTCGCAGTTGTTTTCGGGATTGTAATTTGGCTATCGATAAGAACGGTTCCAGCATTCCATATTACAGACGCAAGTTGGATCACTTGTCAAGAAGGCGATTCACAAGCGGAGTTACATGTCTGGTTTGGTGAACATCAAGAATGGATGGATGATGTTGTAGCGGATGTTGGCGCATGTACTGAGAACTTTGAAACAACAATCGTTACTCAACCTGATGGTTTATGGGCAATTGTTGTGCTCTCGCCACTTGTTTCCCTGATGGCGCTGTTGCTGATACGCTCCTCGATAAGATCACATTTGGAGGGCGAAAATCCAGACATTAGCAAAAGTCTTACTTCTCGTTCACTCTACATCGGTTTCCTCGGAAAGGTAATCAGTTTCTTCTTGTATGTTGTCGTGTTGGTATTTATTTCCTTTTTACATGGGGGGCAGACCACATTTATTGATGAAACAATTTGGAGGTATGGAGATTCAAATTCCCTTGATCGATTCAAATATTTCTTGTGGGTATTTAGTTTTGTAATCACTCCTATCGGTATTGCGTTCGAGTGTATGATGTTTGTTCACGCAACACTCAAGGATACCGTATTCGGTATTGACAACAATTTACGTAAAACCTTCCGAACTGCGGTATTTACCGGTATTGGCCTTGTAGCATTCATCATTGGCAGTGAGGCTATGGAAAGCATAGTTGGTTATGGAATGGCGGGCGGGGTATTCGTTGGTATTGCCTTACTGTTGATTCGAAAACCAATTCTAACGATTATTGATAAAGTTTCGAGCAGATTTATTCCATCTTCACACACTCCAGAAGAAGCCGCCTATTTGGATGCCTATGCTACGGCAATGGAGGATTTTATTATCACAAAAGAAGAAAGAAAGTTGCTCAAAACTGTAGCGGCAACATTCGGCCTGAATGATAAGATTGTCAAGCAACTGGAATCAGAGTATGATTTATCTCTTGAAGAAGAATAAATTTGTTCGCTGTTCCGGTGGCGTTAAGTCACCTTTCATGAATTTTTCAAACATTAGCCATTTGCAAGTGCTTGACCGAAGGAGCAATACCTAAATCATCCGGGAAAAACATGGTTGGTTGAGGAATTGGAATCGGTGTGATTTCACGACCGACCAGTGCCACGCGGCTCGGGCGTGAGTCGGAAAGGACTTCTCGCTGAGTTAACGGAGCAATGGCATTTGAAAATTCCATGATATCTTCATGACTAGGCATGTTTTCAACACCGAGATTCTCACGGCTGTGCCCAACAAAGACATATCCCTTGTTTTCGATATAATCTGGGTCTGCGCGCAAATCGAGGGCAGCGAATTCTTTGATGTGTTGTTTTGACATGTTGATGCCCTTCATGAGCGTATGTCTGCATACGATGCGGGTGTCTAGAGATGGCAAAAGGTCCAATGTTTCTGAAAACTTGTCCCAAGCATTGGAATTCCACTTTGGCTTGCAAACTTCATCGAAGACTTTCTTATTGGGCGCGTCCACTGAAACATAGAGTTGTGTTGGCAATGTATCGAGTTTTTCGATGACTTTCGGTAGAGTCCCATTGGTAACAAGCATGGTCGTCATACCGTGCTTGTGGCACAAATCCATGTACTCCGAAAGACGTGTGTAAAGGGTTGGTTCGCCGTTCAATGAGATGGCGACGTGCTTCGGGTTTTGAGCATCGAGCCACTTTTCACGAGGCACTTTGGGATTTCCTCCAAAACCAGACAACAAACGGCGTTGGGCACGGACCGATTCGTACAGCAGTTCAAGCGGGTCTTGGTCTGTTAGTTCAAGTGTATCCATGTGAGGCTCACGCCAGCAGTATGTACAGGCGAGGTTGCACTGGTCAACAACTGGGGACATTTGCATGCAGTTATGGCTTTTTACTCCGTAGAATTTACCCTTGTAGCACTGACGGTCTCGAAGCAGTGATTCCTTCGTCCAATGGCATGTTTTGACTCCACCGTGTTCACCAACAATGTGGTAGCGCTGCTTCTGCAATTTTGCTTTTAGTGCAAGGTCCATACCTGCCATGATGCTCACCCCTAGCCTACTTTCTACTGTTGTGCGATGCACGGCCGAGAAAGGGCTCTGATATGCTGTCGTCAAACTTCTTTGCTATCAATCCTCGCTTAACGATCTAAAATCGGTAAGAAAGCATTTGCGGCTTTTTCACAAGCATTTGCTACATCATCAAGGCGTTGTAATACTCGGTACATGTGCATAGCGGCAAGTGGCGAATCGTCTCCGTTACTGAAAACATAACCGGCAGCCTTTGCTTCGACAACATCTGCTTCATGCTCCTTGATGTTAACTTCACGAATCAATTCAGCCAGCTTGTTTTGAGCCGCCTTTGTCTCACCGCTTATGGTAAAGTCACGAAGTGCCTCGACAGCATCTTCATACTTTGCTACTGTTTGTGAAACAGCGTTGGCCATTTCCTTGAGGTTGCTCTTCGCTTCTTTGTCATCATACAACGGGCGGAAAGCGAGTTGTTCAGCAACATTTTGGGCATAATCAGCAATTCTGTCCTGACGAGTGACCATGTACAGGAAATCATCATAACTCACGAGGAGACCAAATCTTCGGTCTTCACTTGCAAGTTTACGAACTTCGGTCTTGACGTTATCAGCATCGAGTTCAGCAGCGATTGTCGCTTCGATTGCCTCGCTGGCATCTTCTCCATTACATGCGGTCTTGACGGCTTCTAGCATATGTTCAACGGTTTTCTCAACAGCCTTTGCATGTTCATGGAAGAGTTCGAAAGGTGTCGTGTCGTTGATGGTAATTTGTCGGGGTGAATCACCGCTAGCACCCGCATCAGACAGTGCGTCTTCGACATGAATCTCGCCACTGCTCTTCCAAATCGCTAGTGCAACGGCGATGAATGAAAGTGGCAATAAGACCACCATGTTGAGCGAATCTCCACCTGAGGCCACAAACAGCACAATTGCCCCGAAGGCAGCAGCAGGGACACTTGCAACCCATGATGCAGCGATTTTTCCGAATACTCTGAAGTCGACCGCTTTTGCTCCACCGGCCAGTCCAACTCCAACCACAGCACCTACGAGTGTGTGGGTTGTGGACACCGGGACGGCTAGGAACGGCATTGAAAACACCAGAATGGTTGTTGCTGCACCGAACTCGGCCGCAAAACCTCGAGTAGGAGTGATATCGGTGATTTTCTTACCGATGGTTTCCATTACTCTCCAGCCCCAAGTCATGACACCGATGGCAATTCCTGCCGAACCAAGTAAAATGAGCCACACAGGGATTGGTGCTTTCTCCATCAATTGACCACTGTCACTGCTGAGAACTTGCCAAACTGCAGCCATCGGCCCGATTGCGTTTGAACGGTCGTTTGCTCCATGTGCAAACGCCACATATGCCGCAGTGATGATCTGTAGCCAAACAAATATTCGCTCAACACCACGGAATCCACGCTTTTCTTCGGTGATGTCGATTCTGCGTAACACAAGATACAGAACTAGGCTGGCAATCGCTCCGATGATTGCGGCAAGGATGAGTGAATTAATTGGGAACCAGGCGTTCTCAGCAAATGGATTGAACACTCCGTTTTCTTTCACCGGGAGCCAGTCGTACTTGTTTTCAATCCACCCATCAGACTGAGCTTTGGAGAAGAATCCTTTCAGGGCTTTGAATTGTAGAGCGAGCCCGAGGACAAAGAACGTAGGGAATGCGAGAATTGGCGCCAACCATTGTGAACGGTCAACTGGATTTTCTGAGTCAAGAATTGTTTTCTTGATGATATAGTATGAGAAAAAGGCAAGCAATGCACCCATGAGAGGGCTTGCAACCCAAGACATTACGACTTTCTGAACCACTTCCCAGTCGATAAGCGAGGTATCGTGTTTTACTTCAAGAATAAGTCCAACTCCAATAATTCCGCCGATGATTGAATGCGTCGTTGAAACTGGCAGGCCGTACCTTGTGGCAATGGTAAGCCAAGTTGCAGCAGCCATCATTGCAGCAATGAAGCCAAAAGCGATGTCTTGGGAGAAAGCAGTATCGACCATTGGGTCAGAAAAATCCACGGATAGAATACCTTTGCGAACCGTATCAGTGACTGCATCACCTGCGAAGAACGCACCGCTAAATTCGAAAATGGCAGCAATGATGACTGCCTGTTTGAGCGTAAGTGCCCGAGAGCCAACAGAAGTACCCATTGCATTTGCAACATCATTTGCTCCAATATTCCACGCCATGTAGGCACAAACGACCAATGCTAGTCCAATCAGTACCATCGTGATGGGTTCCATGGACAAACCAGCGCAACTCAGTATATATTCAAAATCATGTATAATCTATATAGTTCAATTTAGACCGCGTGTTGATACTATGACATTTGGGCCAGGCGAACACGAAGTACGAAAGTTGCAAAGTACGGGCGGTAGCACCTTCACAGTCAGCCTTCCAAAGCCTTGGGTTGTTGAACAGCAACTCAAGGCGCGTGATTCCCTGCGCGTTGATTGGAGGCCGAGTGGCGCACTGCGAATAACGCCCCTCAATACGAGCGGAGCGCCTGCAAAACATGTAGCATTTGATGCTGATAAACTACCCGAAAACGGCCTTCACGACCATTTGATGGGCGCCTATATATCTGGTGCCGACCACATCAGAATCAACATTACTCAAGGGCTACGCAAAGAGGTATCTGTACAGATTCGAAGGTTTTTAAGAAGCACTCGAGGGTTTGAAATTTTTGAGGAAAGTGATGACAAAATCAACCTCAAATGTTTGATGAATGCAGGAGATATGCCCCTTCATGCGAGTCTTAACAGAATGTACTTACAGGTCACTTCGCTAATCCGAGACATCGGTAGTGTCTTTGATGGAGAAGATCGAGAATATCTTTCAGATGCCGAAGAACGAGAGAATGAAGTTGATGCCTTGCTCTACCTTATCGAACGACAGGTCCGAATTTCACTTGATTCACATCTCGTTGCTACCAAACTGAATCTTTCTCGAACACAGGCATTGGAGTACACGAATTTAGCTCGTTCATTAGAACGAATGATGGACCATGCCTACACGATGTCACAACTGGTCCTCGCGAATCCTCAAATTACACGTACACAAGCAGGTGCAACCGCTTTAGAAAAGATACCGAACTGGAACGATTCGCTCAAAGAGTTGATGATCAATATTCGAACAAACGACTCCTTCCGAATTGAAGAGGCGAGAAAAACGCTCAAGGAGATTCAACATGTATTGGTTCTCCATGAGCAGGACTTGCTCGCTAACCACCGTCAAAACGAATGGATGGCTTTTGATTTGAGCCTTTCTGAATCGGTTCGCAGGCTTTGTGCATACTCCCGTGACTTTGGCGAAATTCTTCTCAACATGAAGGTTTTTAGCGAAATTCAGCGTATAAATTAAGGTAGTATTTACAACATCTACTTTATTTATTGCACCTATGTGTTGGCAAATTCACCGCTAGTTGATATAGGTCCGGTTCCTAATATACACTGTAACAAACCAAAGTTACAGGCGGAAGTACAATGGATAAAAACCTAGAAATCTACGTAGACCAAATAATGAACGAACAAGAACATCGAAGTGGTATTTTTACCAGCTTTTTCGATGTTGTAGTGGGAGCGATCTCTGACTACCGATGTGGAGCTGATGTACGAGGCTCTTTCTCGACTCGCCGAGGTGTTCTTTGATGGACGCATACCTTTCCAAGTATGTGGACCAAGTTCTTGATTCTCAAGAGTATCAAAACGGTATTTTCCCGAGGTCAAAGTTTTCTCGAATGTTTTCGTTTATCTTTGGCCGAGAGCAGTAAAGTTGCTCGATATGACTCGTATCCGAACCGGGTATTTCATACACCATTTGATATATCACAAGTCCAAAGTGGACTCACAGTGTCTCCTACGTTGCATGTCAGAGAACGAATCGAAGTTTTTGGTTCTTGCAAAGAAAGATCTACCCTTTGGCTGTTGAACGATGGAATAACCGAAGCTCGGACATCCGCTCTACATGGGGCTTGGATGAAGAAGAAGTAGGATCGTAATACTGAACAAACTTATTTATACCGGGGGTCAGACCGGTGGTTTGAAGTGTGCTTATGCCCCTCAACCGATTCCTCAATCTTCCGAATGAAGAGAAGGAACGGGTTCTCGGGATTTCCAAAGTTCAGTTCGCTATCAATGGCTATGATGCTACTTCCCTCAACCTTCTTTTGAAGGAACTGGGAATCTCAAAAGGGCAATTCTACTATTGGTTTGAAGACAAGGCTGATTTGTTTTTCACCGTTATGCAAGAAGGCTTGGATGCACTTCGTTTGCGCTTGGATGAACATGGCCATCCGACCTCGGCCACAGACTACTGGGGTCACATGCGAGAGTCCAGGCTCATCACAGAGCGGTTTTGGGACGACAATGGTTTTGTTGAGATCGGGCAGATGGTCTCCCAACAAATTCCACCAAATCACCCGATTTACGAACGGCTTGTCGTGTGCAGTGCGCCGCTTCAAAGCCATTTCCGCGAGGACCTCAGATTGGGCCAAAAATGGGGGCTGGTGCGCACTGACCTTTCGATTGAGATTCTTCAAGATTTGACTGATGGCGTTAGTGATGCATTTTACCAACCGATGCTCCAAACATACACCAAAGGCAAGCCACCGACTGAGGAAACCCTGTTGCTTCATGACTTGCTCGGGCGAACCCTTCGTGTGATTCTACGACCTGTCGAAGAAGATGAGATGAATTGAATGCAAAACAGGTATTGATATATTGATTTAAAGAAAAAACCGATTAGGAGGAAATGAAAATGTTAGAAGTTACCAACCTTACAAAGGCTTTCGGGTCTGGATCCAACAAACTGCAAGTTCTCAAGGGCGTGGACATGAAACTCAAACAAGGGGAGATGGTCGCCCTCATGGGCCCATCAGGCTCTGGAAAATCGACCCTTCTCAACATAATCGGGGGTTTGCTGGCCGGAGATAGCGGTGAAATCCATCTGAACGACCAAAAGTACGGTAAGAAGAATCCATCCAGTGTTGTTCACATTCGTAGAGATCATGTCGGATGGATATTCCAAGACTTCCATCTTTTGGATAACCTCACTGCAGTTGACAATGTAGCAATGGCTCTCGAATTATCGGGAATGCCTGCTAAGGATGCGGAAGAGGCTGCCAAGGTCGCCCTCGCCAAAGTTGGTCTTGAAGACAGGATGAACCATGTTCCAGATCAGTTATCCGGCGGCCAGCAGCAACGGGTAGCAATCGCTCGTGCAATTGCCGGAAATCGCCCGTTGTTACTCGCCGATGAACCAACTGGAAACCTTGACATTGCAAGCGGTAAAGAAGTATTGCAATTGTTCAAAGATTTGTGCCACGATGAAGAAAATCCAATTTCTATCCTAATGGTGACTCACGATCCCGACTTAGCGTCAAATGCCGACCGTATGCTGTTACTAAACGACGGCAAAACCGAGGCGTCCGATATTCGCTCTGCTTGGGGCTTGGATGATGAGAGTGGAGGTGAAGAAGAATGACCAAAGGCGACGAATCGCTTGAATTGCAACCCTCTGATTTTTCACCTTCTCAGAATATTGGGATTCGGATTCTTCACAAAATTAAGGAAACTCCAGCGCAGTTACGTCTGGCTGGTTTGAGTGCTTGGCGGGGTAAGGAACGTGGCTTAGCTGTCATTGCTGGCGTATTTCTTGCCTCACTTGTCATCACGACAGTGCTTGCGTATGGCGTCGGACTTTCTCAACTCTTTTTTGAGGAATCGCTCAAAAACGAACCCTTTGACGCGAAGATTGAATTCGCAAGGACGCCGGTTGAGAATGCTAGCGGATGGTCGAACAATACGACTACGATGACAGAGGTGTGCGATGAACTCATGTCGGAATTCAGTGAATTCACTGACTGCACACTGGTTCTTGGTCGTCAGGGTATTCACAGTGGTGGCTTGTTCAATGAGGAATTTGTTGTTGCACAACCCCTTGAAATGGTTGCAATCTCAGACACTGCAAATCCATACTGGGGTAACGTGACGTTTGATTATCCAGAACTGGCCGAAGCAGGCCCTCCAATATCGCAAATGCGTTCAATTCGCTTCTTGGGCCCGGGGGCTTTTGATGGAGAATTCGCAGACCGATTGGGCCAGAATATTATTGCCGGAATGGGCGAATGGCCTACTCCAGAGAATATGAGTGCCCAGCGCGGAGTAATACTCCCGTCGACAATCGCTTCTCAGGCAAAAGCCAATGTCGGTGACGTTCTTGACTCCTTAGCGTTTCACTATGTGGTTGATGAATCTACGATCTTTGAAGGAACGGTGACTAACGACAACTGTGACGGAGAGGTCACGCCTGAAGAAAACGGATTTGTCTACTGCCGAATGGAAATGGTTGCCACGAATTTGACAGTTGTTGGGGTCTACGACCCATGGGATTTCGGCAATCCAACTCTTGCTCCAAATCCAATTTTCGCCACTTGGGAAGTACTTGATGAATCCCAACGAGGTGCATTGATGGATAACGACCACATGTACTTGGGCGTCACTATTGACAAGGGACAATTACCCACCACCTCAACAGCAGATGCAGCCGAATGGCTCGAAAACCTTGGTACTCGCGTTCAGGATGGCGAGTATACGGAGGAAAAAGTTGAGTTATATTATACAGACATTATCAGCGGTACAATTCTGTTCCTAAACATATTCCTCGGACTGATTCAAATCTTCGATTACATCATTATGATACCAATTGTCATTCTTTCAATTGCTGTTTTGATTTACGGATTAGTACTTTCGCTTGAACAAAGAAGGAGAGAAGTGAGTATTCATCGGGTGATTGGTGCAGATTCATCTCACTTGCAAAGTATGGTGCTGTTGGAACTCTTTGTAATGTCATCCGTTGCGTGGCTTGTTGGCTATTTGCTTGCGTTATTTGCCGTTCCGATTGTTCTTTCAGCCGTTGGGTTTATGGAATTTAGAACTGGAGATTTCGATGTTAATCCAACCTTGAGTCTCGGTTCTACCATTTTTACCGCAGTGGCGACTCTAGGGCTTGCACTGTTGTTTGGACGTAGCCGAGCTCGCGAATTTATATCTCTCGAAATTGAAGAAGGTGTCAAGAAAACAACCGCTAAAGCGGAACCAAAACGCTGGCTTCATTGGCTTGCTTTCTTGTTTGGGATGCTTGCTGTTGGGGACACATGGCTTGAGATGAACGGCAGCGAGGATGGTATAATTTCTAATTTCTTCCTCGAAGGCCTACTCGGAATTATTGGGCCGTTTGCTCTTTGGATTGGTGGTGCATTACTGCTCGGACGTATAGGTGCTAAAGGCCCGCAAATTATGCAAGTACTCTTGGGTCGAACACCGTTGCTGAACGATGTAAAACGCGGTTTGAAAGGATCAGGTTCTGCTGAATCTGTCAATCGTCTAGCGGTCATCATGCTGTTGACGCTTTCAATCGTAACTCTTGCAGCTGTTCAAGGGTACACAGGTACGCTTGTTGATGAGAAGACCGTAGATGCAACGGTTGGTTCCGATTTGCAAATTACTCTTGAACAGGGCTACTCTGAACAACAATTGCTTAGCTTGGTGTCTAACTTCACCGACGCCGATGTTTCTGCAGTTGCTACAACGGTTCCTAGTTTATTCCTCGCAGACTCGAATGGAGGAGATAAATTGCAAACTTGGGTGGTTCTTGATAACAATGAAGATGTGCTTAGATGGAGCGAACAATCGATTCCGGGAACAGACATTGATAATGCTATGGCGGCCTACCGCAACGGTGGTTTTTCTGCCGGAGAAGATGCTGCCTACTCATTGGATATCGCTGGTTCAGGAAGGGGAAGTGAAAATCGTCTCGATGATGTTTTACTCAAACCAACGGATTCGAAGAGTGAAAACATCTCGTTTACTTGGGAAGAACTTACCTTCAATTTTTCATCAGGAGGAACTAATCAGCCAGACCCCAATGCACTGTTTAACGCGTATTCATCACTCATGGAGGGAGACTGGTCGGGATTGAACCTATCTGGACAAGATTTGAGCGATCGTGACTTTGGTCCAGTTGATTTTACTGGAACAGACCTTTCTAATGCCAATCTTGCTGGAGCCAATTTGGCTCAAGCCTTGTTCTTTGATACCAATTTGGAAGGTGCTGACCTGTCAGGAGCAAATCTTCAAGATGCCATTTTTGTCAACTTCATGGGTGGTTCACTCGAAGCGGCGAACCTCATTGGCGCAGACCTTACTGGAGCGTTTGGATTAGCCGATTTGTCGGTGACGAATCTTGGAAACGCCACATGCCCAGACGGGACATCTGCGGAAGAAACGAACTGTTCGTCAGGATTTTCAGAAACGCCTCCTGAACTTGCAGCTCCACTGTTCTTGGCTGATTCGACCGTTCAAATTGTCATAAATCAGTATCAAAGCAACATGTATTACATGGGTACGCACGAATACATACCTGGCGTGAACCCTGCAACGATCTTCTCTTCACTTATTATCGGTGAATCATCTTGGCAATCCTTTGTTGGAGGTGACGCAGTTGCCAATCACACCTCGACCATTTGGATTGTCGATATCAATGGATTAAGTGGGGATTCACTCGAAGCACTCGGCTCCACTTTATCGGCTGATTTCAGAGTATCAAGTGTGCTGGATTGGTCAAGTTCACACAAGGAAGTTGAGCGAAACGGCGGTCTAATCTTCGGAACGCCGGGTCTCCTCTCACTCCAATTTGTTGTGGCCAGCGTTGCTGCCATTGCGTCAAGTTTCGTTTTCCTTTCCTTGGTACTAAGCCAACGTCAAAAAGAATTGGCGGTACTACAAGCGATTGGAGCCTCGCCAAACCAGATTATTCGGTTGGTTCTGTTCGAAATTCTGTCGATTGTCGTTGTCTCGATGGCTTTAGGAATTGTACTCGGTATAGGAGTTGCACTGTCGTTTAACGGTTTCTTCGACATCTTTGGATTCATCTTCCAGATATTTGGAGGTTCATCGACAACAATTCAGCGCACTTTGGTTTATCCATGGACCCAACTGTTAATTGTTTCATTGTCGGTATTCTCTGCGGTCGTTATCGCATTGCTTGTGACGACTCGCCGTGCATTGAAATCTGATCTTGCCAGCGTTTTGAAGGGGGAGTGAGTATGAAGGAAAGTATTCTAAAATCTGATGGCCTATACCACGTGTACGAATCGAAAGCAGAAGACGGAAACGTTGTTGCTTTACGAGGACTTCACATCGATATGAAAGAAGGTGAGGCAATCGCAGTTGTAGGCCCCTCCGGTTCAGGTAAATCGACACTTATGAAGTGCCTTGGTGGTCTCATGAAAGCCAGTGCAGGTTCAGTCTCACTTGCTGGAAAAAACATGACTCGCCTCACTGGACAAGAATTAGTCGAGTTGCGACAAAAGACCGTTTCGTTCATTTTTCAAGAAGGAAATCTTCTGCCGCAGATGAATGCCCGTGATAACGTCGCTCAACCTCTGCGTCACCAGGGCGTATCCTCTCGCAAGGCACTCAAATTAGCAGATGCTATGCTAGACCGGTTGGGAATGGTCCATAGAGCACATGCACTGCCAGCAATGTTGAGCGGTGGAGAGCAACAGCGAGTTGCGATTGCTCGGGCTTTGATTACCAATCCTCGACTGATATTGGCGGATGAGCCGACAGGCGCACTTGATCCTGTTACAAGTCGAGAAGTTCTGGCTTTGTTCAAAGACTTGCATCGTAACGATGGAGTTTCGTTCCTCATCGTTACGCACTCAAAAGAAGTTGCAGCCTTTGCAAATCGTTCACTTGAGTTGCGCGATGGTCGGTTTGTTGCCGAACACGGTGAAGATGTCGATGTTGAAGACCTTGGAAAAGATAGAGAACTCATTATTGACGAGACAGGCACGGTTACTCTTCCACCGGATTTACTTGTTCGTATTGGCGGTGCCGGCAGATATACGGTTGGTAATGCAGACAGCGGTTACCTTTCGCTTCAAGGAGAAGCAGTCGAGTCAATGGGTAAGATGGAACTGGCATCAGTTTGTCCGGCTTGTAAACACAAGTACGACGGGCTCGAGGATCAACTTTGCCCGTCATGTGGTTCAAGTAGACCTATGGTCGAGGTCAAAGCATGAAACAACTCGTATCTCTTGTTGGTTATCTAGAAGGTTTTTCTTTTCTCATTTTGATGGGCTTTGCAATGCCAATGAAGTACATTGCAGGTGACCCAAGTTGGGTCAGTCTCTTTGGTTCACTTCATGGTGGGTTATTTGTCGCCTATGTCGGGTTGTTGTTTTACGGCGTTGGAAAACACTGGACATTCACTGCTTTGATTCACGGTTTCATTGCTGCAGTGGTCCCTGCAGGCCCCTTTTTGTTTGAAGGCATGCTTATTTCAGGTGAATACGAACTGAAAGAATATTCAAGCTGACTTGACCCCTTCTGGCCACAGTACGAGAATCAATGTCTTTCCTCGTGTTTTAGGTGTATGTGTAGTTTCACGGTTCATCCAAACCAACGAGCCGGTCGGATAGGTTCCATCTTCATCCCAAACTTCCCCTTCAAGGACGAGGTATGCCTCTCCACCTGGATGGCTGTGGGGCATAAAAGCATCAACGGTCACTTCGGAGTCAGCCTCATAGAGAACAAGCGAGCATGCATCTTCTCGGAACAGACGCCCTAAGCGTACACCGGTGCCGAAATCCTTCCAACGGATGTTTTCTTCCATCCACTCTTTGTCGAGAGTGAATCCGAGCCAATCGGCCATGTTGTGAGTAAAGGGCATGACACATCCGAAGTGGTTCCAATTCATGAGGACTTCGGATTGTCCAAAAATCTGGTTTGTAAGAGGATTGTTTTTTTATGTGGTTGAATAACCCTCAATTATGGAAAAGCGTCGTCGTGATTTGTCGGTCACTCTTTATCGAATACTTTTGTATTTGTCAAGAATGCGTGAACGTGAAACCAGCACTCGACGATTGATGCGTATAGAAAGGGCGGTTGGTGTAGATCGTAAAGAATTGCGGTTGCACTTAGAACGATTGACTGAGACCGGTCATGTGATGGTAAATTGCTTAGAGTCAAGAGGCCGCGGCGGCCATCCAGTGTTTGTCTACAGTATTACTGAAAACGGTAAAAAACTCCGTTCAGATATTGGTAGATGGATCGACTTATGCGTGCGAATGGGGTATTATCCGGAAGACTTTTTCTATCTTCCATCAGACAACTAATTGAGGGTATTTTATACCGGTATAATTTACCACGTCAGGTTAAGTATGACTGCACAATCGGTGAAACATGTCTGGCAAGAAAGCTGTGGATAAGGTCTCAAAAGGCCTGACATCATTAATTGATGAGTTTTCTTCTGCAGTCAAAGAAATGGTAAATGCTGGTGAAGCAACAGTTGTTGAACTTGCGGTTGGCTCAAGTCGGGTCATCAAAGCCGCAATTAATGCGACTGGTGAAGTAACTAAAATTACTGTTGAGACTGCTGGAAATGTCTTGGGTGCTGTTTCCGATGGAGTTGTTCGAACAGTTAGTTCAAAGGCCAGACTCGAAAATAAGGAAGAGGAATAAATATGATACAAAATACACTAATGAGCATGATTGGAATTGGAATTACATCTGTGGTGGCGGGGGTTGCAATTAGCACCTACAAGCACTATTATGCAAAATATGCAGATTTGGAAGACATGAAAAACATCGGCGTTCAAGAGGTCGTTCTTGTTAGCGAAACTACGGAGGTGGAAGAATGATTCCACTTGCAATTGGCGCCATAGGTATTGGCTTGATCACTGCTGAAGTTATGACTTATGCTGCAACTGCAGGAGCCGGACATGCACTCGGCAGGAAATATGGTCGTAAAATTTGTCAATCACTCGACAAATTGGAAACGAGGGTAATTTCATCCATTGATAAGTTTAGAAACTAAACCTTGATGTGTTGATGGAGAATCGAACAACGTGGTTCAACCTTTACAGTTACCAGAGATTCCTCCGGAAGGTCCGTGGGCAGCCTATGTCTTAGTGATTATATGGCTACCACTTCTTTTCAGAATTTTATTCCTTCTAGTGCCGTTCCGGAAAGCAGTTTATCGTCTACTCCCTCATACCAAATGGGCGTTTACGCAGCTGCGGGAGTTGCCTGTTCGAGGGATTGGATTGTTGGCATTCAATGAAACAATCGCCTTCATAATTCCTCCTTTGGTTGTATTTGGAATTCGAACAATGGCAGACCCTATTGGATGGCAAACATGGGGCGAAGTATCAAATACGGGTTTTGCAACACTTACCCTCTTGTTTATTGTTTGGGTTGGACTTGATTTCTTACGGATTGCTCGAGTGCGTCGAATGATGAAAGCCATTGAAAAAAGAGATATTGACCGTATTCAAAAACTAGCAAATGCGGGTTTGAAAACCAGAAAGTGGCTTCGCCGATTTTCTCGTAAAGATGACAAGCCTGCATCAGTAAGCGAAAAGAGTAGTGAAATTGCGAAAAGTTCCGCTAAAAAATGGGGTCGTAGAATACTTTTCACTCGAAAGTTATCACCCCTAGGTCTCGTAGCTAGTGTGGCAACGAGCGCCTCAGTAGAATTAGCAAGAGCAGGTGCAGGGAAGATTTCAGATGCTGTCGATAATAAGTTACAGAAAGAATTCGATAATATCGCTAAAACGAATACTAAAACCCTTATTTTATTGTTAGCCCGTGATTTACTGATGGGAGTAATTCCGATTTTGATATTAGCATACCTGCCGGTTCTCTTCTGATTTCATCGCCATGTTCATTGAGAATGGACTCAACCGCACACACGAGGGAACCTAATGTCACTGCTCATCCTCATGCGCCACGGACAATCGATGTGGAATGCTGCAAACCTGTTCACCGGGTGGGTTGATGTTCCCCTCACGCAGAAAGGAATAGATGAAGCGCTTGAAGGTGGCCGTAACATTCGTCATTTGTCGATAGATGAAGTACACACCTCTGCTCTAATTCGCGCTCAAATGACGGCCATGCTGGCTCTTAGTCAGCACGGGTCCGGTAAAACTCCGATTTTTCAATATTCAGATTCGACGGAATCCACAAGCTCCAATGAGGGAAAAATGGCTGCTTGGGCTCAAATAAACAACGAGGCCGACACATCTAACGTTCTACCGGTTTTCGCTTCATGGCAACTTAACGAGCGAATGTACGGAGACCTACAAGGTTTGAATAAACAAGAGACCCGAGTGAAGTATGGCGATGAGCAAGTGAAAATTTGGAGACGCTCTTATGATGTACCTCCTCCAAACGGAGAAAGTCTCGAATTGACAGCAAAGCGAACTTTGCCGTACTTTGCGTCCTCAATTCTCCCGTCTCTTGAGAATGGAAAGAATGTCTTTGTAGCGGCGCATGGAAATTCACTTCGCAGTATAATCATGGATCTTGAAGGCCTCTCACGCGAACAAGTACTCTCGCTTGAGGTGCCCACTGGTGTTCCAATCGTATACCAGAGGCAAGCAGATGGATGGACTCGCCTTCTGGAATATTGAGGGTATAGAATGGAGTTTTCCCCACGCCAAAAACGCGGTTTAATGCTTGCTTTCCTGCTTGCATCACCATGGCTTGTGTGCCAAGCATGGATTGCGGTTGAAGCACCGAACAATGCGTTTGAATCCATGCCGTCCTGTTCACCAAACAGTTCAAATTGTGCTCACTTAGGTCAAAATGAAGTATATCGTATGGACGCAAACACTTCGATTATCATCAATCAGTCCGTTGAACAGGTATGGGAAAAAGCACTCGAGTATGTCGATGATTCAGGTACTTCAGTACTTTATCAGTCAGGTAATGATTCGACAGGTCACTACGTTCATTTTGTTGAGAAAACTATCTTTTGGAGAATTCCTGATGATGTGTTCATCTCAGTTTCGCCGTACGGAGGGCAATCTTGCATTATCGAACTGCATTCACAATCTCGAATTGGACAAGCTGATTTTGATGTCAATCCAAACCGATTGGATGGAATCTATTCTGCGTTGACGGGCTCTTCATGACAAGTTTTTCCAGCCATAAGGGTAACCGTCTTCATCAACCATGACAACGTTGATTCCAAGTCCGTTTTTCCGAAAAGCAATCAATTGTATTTCATGGATTTTATGACCGCTTGGCGCAACTCCGAGAATCTTGAGTTCTTGTCGTGCAAAAAACGACCTTCGTCGTCTTTTCGTTTTCACTGGTTCCGCTTTTGAACCAACCCTGCGCCGAACCCCCTCGACATCATCAAACCATGGTAGCGGCCCTTCAGGTGAGAATCGTAGGCCAAGAATCATGTCAACACCTGATGTTTCTTGAGCCGCATCGGCATCAGCATGGCTCGGAATCGCAGGTGCATTAGGGTGGGTATGCAACCAATGTGTAAATCGGCCTGCACGTGAGCCGCGTGCATTGGAGAACATATCGTCCGTCCAATCTTCAGGTAGATGGTGAACGGAGTACGAATCTCCACGGTTGACGATGTGGGCTTCTCCAATTGTGAATCCTTGACCCTGGAACAAGCCTTCAGTATGTTCATTGCCACGGAATTTTAGTTCTACATCCGGTTGGTGAGGTGCTTCGGGATTTATGTCCATGCCAACAAGAATTTCATCGGGGAGGGCTTGCAAAGCCCACCAAACCAACTTTTCAAACAAGTGGCCAGGTAAGTGGATTTGGGCTGTGTAGGATTCTCTGGATGCGTAGGATTCTTGGTTGTAGGCAACCATGAGTTCCTCTAACCATGCCTCAACCATCGCAATCGTTTAACCCAGTGAATGGTGGTGAATGAAGGCAACGGTCAAGTTGGGAGAAAACCTTTGAAGAGGGTCGAACCAACGGAGTTTCATGGCGAGGAAGAAAAGTGGTTTTGGTCGTTTCATCGGCGCGATTACCGGTACTCCATACGAACGTCTTCTCAAGCAGGTTGACAAACTTGTGTCCGAGCATGAGGATGATGACCGAAAACTCGCACGAAAACTCACCAAACTCGTCGACATTGTTGGTGAAAATTACGAGGAAGAAAACATCGATGAAGAGGAACATGACCTCATAATCGAGGCGATTGAGGAGGTTGATCCCGAAAGCCGTTCTTTTGGCAAACTCTCGGAGGATGAAGATTCCTTTTATGCAGGCTCAGTTCCCGATGCACCCGAACTTAAACTCGGTAAGCGAAAGAATCTGGACGACCTTATGCAGGCAAAAGGTAACGAGTTTGTAGGTAGTTATGGCCGTGATGAATTTGACGAATTTAAGGCACGAATGTCTGAAGATTTTTTTGCTGAATCCGATGATGCAATCCGTAAAGGTGACCATGAAGCCGAAATTCGAACCGAAAATCGTGTGTTTGGTGATGCCGATGAAGAACTTGAACGATTAAAGCAACAAATCAGTGAGGAAACCGGCCTGGTCGACCCAAATTCAGAAGAATCTTTTGAGGAAGAAGTCGAGGAAGAAGTCGAGGAAGAAAGCGAGGAGGAAGACCTTGAAGGCTACTCCATTGACGAAGATGGGGTTGAGTGGTTCGAGGATGAGGACGGATACTGGTGGTATCGTGAAGAGGGCCAAGATGAATGGCAACCTTACGATGACTGAGTAGTTGCTTACGAAAAATCGCGTAAGTCTGGAAGATCTCCACCTTTCCGCTTCCGTGTATTCACACGCCCTCCAGCACTAACTTGTTGCATTTGAGGTAATTTAGGGTCGAGGTTTTGTTGCTTCTTTTTGTGTTTAATTTCTTTGTACTGCCATAGAAAGCTAAGCGTGAACAGTACCAAAATCATCATCAATGTGGAATTATTTGAGGTTGTCATCAAGGTTAACGGACTGCCATTAACCAACAACATCCCTCCCATCACACCCAGTGAACCCATCAAAGCAGAAACAAAAATTGGGAGAATGTTTCTCATCCATCGAACGGAAAAAAAGGCGACTATTGCCATAGTTCCTTGAATAAGTTCACTCTCAACAACCTCAAAGCCTCTACCTTGCAGGAATTCAAACAGCCCTGCAAAACTGATGTAGATCACGAAACCAGCCATAATTCGAATGCTCATCTGGATAGTTGCAGACATAATTCCACCACACACCAGAATTAACAGCATCATAATGTACAATTGCCGAATTTCAAGATCGAATTCAGCAATCTGGGTGTAGGCAAGTGGAGTGAGAACGAAACCTATTCCGGCACCTGTTATACCTGCAACCAATTGTAGCCTTTCGTGCCCTTTAAACATCAAAAACAGTGATATAATGATCATTATGGGGCCAAGAATTGGGCCAATATTTCCGAGCTCGCTCAATAAAATCGAGCTTGCTTCGCTGACCTTGGGGTTAGCCATGATTCACCGTTCATACGCGGAGACTTTAGCATTTTCACAACTGGAGGGTGATAAATTCACTGTTTTATGATGGAATGGGCTGTTGGTCCCACCATGCAGGGGAAAGAAACCATCGGTCGTCGGAGACAGGACGGTCGATAATCGGCAGGCCAATCGTCCCCCCGTTAATTGTAAGGCCACCAGCAGGATTAGATGCGCAAGGTCCAGGCAGGTAGTCTTCACCTGATTCGGTTAATTCAATGCGTAGGGAGTGTCCAGCAGGAAGCATCACATCGAGTGGATTGAATTCCATCAGCATGGTGTAACCGCTCGCTGGTGCGGTTACTTTGGCATCGTATCCTCCATCTCGATACCGTATGTCCATTGTTGCATGTCCGAGCCGAAGATTTGCATCATTGTCATACAGTGTAGCGAAAATCTGTCCACCGTTGCACGCTTGAGTCGTGACGTCGAGGTGAAGAGTTGGTAGACCAGAAATGTGCGTCTCATTTTCAAAAACCGGACTGGTCATGGTTATCGAAGAGCCAAATCCATTCACGGTGCCAGTTGCTCCACTCCAATCACTTTCAAGATCTTGTTGAAGAGAAACAGCGTCTTCAGGGGGCCATGTTTCTTCAACATGCCACCTTCCGTCATTGGTCTGGATCTGGACCATTGGTTCAGGTTCTTCTCCAATATCTTTGAGATAATAATTGAACCATCCAAACAACTCTACTGCCCAATCCATTCGGCTCATGTTTGGATAGGCTTCTTGGCCGTAGCCGGATGAAAGTTCGTTGTGACGGTCAGGTTGGTCCGGATAATTGTGAGCCCATTGTCCTGCAATGGCTCGTGCATTGATGCCAGCGTCCCGTAGTAATTGATAGGTGGGGAATGCATGATACGGGTCGACATTCCAGTCCTGAAGACCCCATACGATGTAGACGCTACCTTGGTAATTTGCAAGCACATCGGGTAGGTGTCTTCGCTCGTCCCAGTAATCAGACCAATCTGCTCCACCAATTTCCGCCCATCCCCAGGTGCTCCACGGATTGAGAGGACCGACAAGGTCGTCGCTGCAAACTCTCATGTCATCTGTAGTGAGGTCGGTGGTTGCTGCTTGATAGGCAGCATCATATCCGAGAGCTCGGGCTTCTGATGAACCATTACGATAGAACATTTCTTGAACTCCGATGGAGCCTGAAATAGGAACTATTGTTTTGAGGTGTTCAGAGGGATTTTGGGCCGCTTCCCAATTTGTGGTACCTGCGTAGGATTTACCCATGAGTCCAACATTGCCGTTTGACCAATTCTGCTGTCCAAGCCAATCGGTTGCAGCTTGTATTCCGGTTTGTTCGCCAAGTCCCTTGACGTCTTGACAATGTGTTGATTGCCCGGTTCCAAATGTCGAGGCTTGTGCAAAAGCATAGCCGTGAGGCAGGAAGGTATCGTACACCCATTTTCCAACTCCACCATCAGGCACAGTATTTGGTGATGAATCATCTCCAACACCTGGCATTCCTTCACCGCCAAAATCATAGTACGGATGAATCGTCATGATGACCGGTATCTTGACATCTTCAGGAACATTTGGTAACCACAGTGCAATGTGCATTAATGCAGGACCTGGGAAACCAGCGTCTTGTTCACTTGCTGGCAATTCAACTTCGATGAAATGCTCAGAATAGGGCAGGGCTTCATAACTTCCATTTACGGGCAGTTGAGCTCGGAGAGTATCCATTGGCAAATCCATGGTGTGCCGTTGTTGAAGGGGCGTATTCCACCATTCGCCACTGAATTCCTCCTCGTTCGTCTGATTGACTATTGATTCTCCAAATGCCATGGCTAACAGCAAAAACACCAGAGCAACGGCAATTGTCGAAGCAGCAGAGATGTTCAGTTGTCGACGCCCTTGACCGCTTCCAGTCTCTCCTATGGCAACGACTTGTTGTTGAGGAGAAGAAATGATTACGGCATCCAAAACCGCTTCGACATCATCGTCCTGGTCCTCAGCCATACTCCTCCCAGTCCGCTAACCATCAAGAGCATGACGCTTGAACGCTCATGCTTGATTTGCTGCTTCTCGTGCTTTGCGTGCATATGTAAAAGAACGGATACAGGCAAAAGTATAGACTCCACCGATCACCAACATCAGCAATTGAGCAACGGTTGATGGTGAAAGGTCGCCTGTTGCAAGACCTCGAAGACCCATGCCACCGCCCAAGAAAGTTAACAGGCCGAAAACTACGGCAATGTGCATCCAAAAATGTGACCGTTCAGGTTGTCGGGTTGCCATGATACTCATTGCAATCAATGGAATTCCGAAGAAAGCCGGAATCAACGAAGTAAAACTAGTCATTCCAGTTCCGAAATAAAATCCTAAGCCTTCTAAAACCAATGCTCCTCCAACCAACATTGTCAATTTTGGAATTCTCTGCCCTAAAAATGTGAAATCACTCATGCCTCTCACATTCAGAGCTGACTTTTGAGAATGCCGATGAAATTCACGAAGAAGCGAGCGATTCATTGGGGATAACCTTCTGGCCGAAACATGAAAGGGCGGTTTGCGGTACTTGTCATCGCCAATTTAGTACTCCTAAGTACAAGTGGCATTGGATTGGCTCGTGCTGATGAAGACCAACCAGCGTGGCGTTCGGTTGGAGTAGACCCCTCAGAATGGAATGACGGTCCGGTAGAAGAAGCGTCCCCTATGAACAGAACCTATCAAGGCAATGCCATTTTTTCAATCCAAGTCTCTTATGTTCCAGAACTGGGAGCAAGTCGTCTTTCAGGGACTATTACTCTTGAGTTGTTTGAGCAATGGGCACCAATAACGACAGCGAACATGATCAAAAATATCGAAGCCGACATTTACAACGGCATATTCTTCCATCGAGTTATTGATGATTTTGTCACTCAATCTGGAGACCCTAGTTGCAAGAAAATCGGCCTGTATCCGGCGACGAATTTCGACTGCGGAAGTGGTGGTACAGGAACCACCATTCCTCTCGAGCATGATGAAAATCTTTCGCATGTAGACGGTGCTATTGGAATGGCACGAAGTCAAGAACAAGACTCTGCAGATTCCCAATGGTATATTGCTGAAACTGAAGCTCACAGCCTTGACCCAGAGAATAGAGAAGATGGGGGCTATGCGACCTTCGGTATTGTTCGAAACGGAATGTCGCACGTACGAGCTATTGCGACGGTACCGACATCCGACGACCCAACCGGAGACGAGGACATCGAGAACCCATTCTCATTGGTTGGTCGACCGCTCAATGAAGTCCTCATTATCACTGTGGACTTGATTGGCGTTTCGGACCCAGACGGTACCTTACGAGGGGTTTCCCAAGTCGAAGAATCGAACAGCGGATTCTTCACCTTTTTGAGTGATTCCTCAGGGACTGTGTTCACGGTAGGCGCCGTTCTTTTCGTGTTAGCACTCGGTGTTGGTTTGTACATCGCACGAATTGATCCTCCCTTGACATTGGAGGAACAAGATACTACGGTTTCCCTTGATGCAGTTTTGATGGAGTAGCCCAATGCTTATTTTGCGCTGCACTGAACATCAAGTACGACATGGCGAACATGAGGTGAAAACCATTTCACGAGCTCTAAATGCCGCGATTCGATGTTCCAGTTACGGTTGTATTGTTGTGCAAAGTAGCGAAGTTTCTCCAGTGTGTTTTCTCGCCATGAATTGAGTTCAGATTCTTGAACATTCATGTGAATATGCAACCATCCTCCGTCGGGTTTGAGACACTGAATTGCGTGCTCCCAAACCGGTTCGGATGAAGGAAGCAGACCGAGGTGACATCGGTTCGCCACACCGTAGAGTTTCGGTAGTGTTTCGTCGTTGTCTCCCTCATGAATAACGATTTTTTCTCCAAGAGCATTGGCATCTCGTGCCCATTTCAAGCCTTTAATCGAATTCGGGTTGAGTTCACAAGCATGGATGACTTTTGCTTGGCTTCGTTTAGCCATATGAAGCGTATAATATCCCACACCCGCATAGGCATCAACAACAACTTCACCTCCCATTGGGATTGAGCCAATTCGTCTTCGTTCAGTGATGTTGCCTGAGGAAAACATCACTTTTGTTGCGTCGAATCCGAAAAGAACGCCGTGATCTAAGAATTCTACCCACCCTGAATCGCCGTAGAGAAGTTCAGTTTGAGAACTCCTTAGTTTGTCGGATGCTACATGGTGTTGACGAGCGAGTCGTTTCCCTCCCAGAGCAAGTGCTATATCCCGCCAAAAATTCATTTTCCTATTGACGTCTTTCTCACCAAAAAAGGATTTCCATTCAGTGGATGAGAAGGCTTTTTCTTGAAGAATAATCAAGTCGCCTAAACGCTCCCATTTACTCGGAGTGTCAGCTATCAACTGTTTTTTTAGGACCTCATTCACACTTGTTTCAAGGTAATTGGTCACCATTCGTTGAAGTTTTTCGTGTGGGTTGTTTGAAAGTTCAGCTTTCTCAAATGCCACCTTCTGGATTTCAACAACGAATCCAAGGTTTGTATCAATAATTTCTAGGATTTGGTCTGGGTTTTGATTTCCAAGTAGCGGAAGGGCGAGTTTCGAAAAAATTCTTTTTGGACGCCAAGAAGAATCAAGCATGGTGTTCTGTTCAAGGAAAAGGTACAGTGCTTCTCCGTTTTCAACCTCACAGAGTGCAGCTAAACACTCTGTTAAGCGGCCCAAACCGTCAGCCATGGTGATTGCGAAGAGAGTAACGACTTTGAACATGGCGTGACAACACCACATCATGTCGGAGTACAGCGGGCGTCAGAAAATTCTCGGTAATTACACATCTGTGTTCCTGGTTCTAGTGATGACTCTGCACCTCTATGCGCCATTGGTCTCGGCGGCAAACATGTCTTCATGCCAAACTGATTGTGATGAATACGATTCCAATGATGACCTCACGCCCCAGCGTCAAGATTGGATTGAGGGGACGTACGATTTCAGCCTTCAAGACACCTCGACCATCAGTCTTGAACTGGTTTGGGCGATTCGTGAATTCAACCGTTCAGCGCTTGGTTTAGACGACATCCCTGCTATTCAAGCGGCTCTTGCCAGTGATGGACTTGATATCAATGATGGGGCCCCTGCAGACCTTATTCGCGACCAGTTCGAGACTGAAATGGCTCCGAATGTAAGGGTTCGCGACCTACTCATTACTGAAATAGATAAATCGATTAAAGATTCAGTAGAATCTGGTTTTGGTTCGGCAACCGACCCTCTTACCGATTATGTTTCATCATACTCAAATGCGGGCACTACTGTCGCATGTTCAACCGATGAATTATCCGATGCAGCCAGCGAAGGTGCTACATTAAACAACGCCTTTGAACCCCCAATCTGTATCAAAAGTAATGTTGATATCACCATCTCTCCAGACTCCTTTAACCTCGTTTCGAATTCGGATCTCGACTTAGAACGTTCCTACCAAGGCCTCCTGGTCATGGGGACGGAAGTGACAACAATGTTTGATTTAGTTGGGATGCCAGGCCACAAAGCATCGTATTCTTTCAATCCACCTGAATACGCTACAATCAAGAGCGTTGACGCCAATGGAACTCGAGCTGCACGAGCAGGCCCTCCAGCATACTTTGCTGGAGAGTGGGAAATTGACCATCGTAATGCTGGAGTTAATGATGGAAACATTGGGCTACCAATCGAAGTACAAATGGTTCATAGGAACAGAGCAGATACAAGCACAGTTGTGATTCCTGCGAATGAAAAAGCTCTTGATATTAAGATTAAACTCGACTTACGTGATGAAACTGGTGCGACT
This sequence comes from Candidatus Poseidoniaceae archaeon, assembly GCA_036846305.1. GTDB lineage: Archaea > Thermoplasmatota > Poseidoniia > Poseidoniales > Poseidoniaceae > MGIIa-L1. The sequence goes on from DAIUCF010000002.1 coordinate 25,991, forward strand.
TTAGACTTCGTTGTAGCATTGCATTATCTTGATGAAGCTACCATGTCAGATTGGGGTATTTCGATGATGAGTGTGGCCGAGCGTGCTACTATGAAACAAGTCACATCGGACGGAATTCGACTCGCATACCATAATGATATTGTTGACCTATCCAATGTTACTGAACAATTTCCTGTTGCAACTATTGCCGAGGGAATTTCATCTACTGTAGCAGGAATGGAAACCATCGTTATGGATCCAATGACTTGGGTCTCTGATTCAACAAGTGGAGAAGGAATAGAGGGGCCCGCTGGGGGGCTTAATTTCACTCACTCCTCAGGGTGTACCGAAATAGTTCCTCCAAACAAGCAAATGTATTATTGCGTTAAAGGACCCAAAGCAATGTCCTACGAGAATCCAGTGTACCTGCGAACGACCAGTCAGCCATTCAGTATGACTCTGCTCAACATTCTGAAAGAAAACAATGAAATTGAAACCGTTGAAGAAGTTCTTGATGTACTCAGTACTGATGATTTCCGCCGGGTCATGAATGCGGGAATTGAGGTCGAGACTGCACTCGACAGTAGTTACCTATCCGCAATTGTGCCAGAAAATCTTCCTCCCAGTGAATTAACTCTCGAGATTATTTTGCCGACATGGATTCAAACCATGGAAGGCTCAGACAGAATCGTGTTGAAGGATTCTCTTCACGGTAACGATAAAATGAATATATCTCTGGCAGGTGTAGCTCAATCCCGATACAACTGGAGGAACGTCATAAACAATCAAAACGGTGATGTTGCTTGCCTTTCTAACCAGTCGACATGTGTGACAAGCATGATAAATATGGATGCGCTTTCGTTTGATTTCAACGAGTGGGACCGTTCTCTATCTTTTGTCTTCGGAGTTGATGCAAATGTAGCAATGCACAGAATCGGAATCCCTCAAGACCGTATTCCTGAATACGGAGATCACAGTATTTCTATGGAAGCAATTCCATCCGACCTTGTCCGTCTAGGGATTGACATCTCCAGTCGGTTGGATTCGCCGTTCAATCGTTCCCTAAATTTCTCGGAATATTGTACTGATGAAATGATCTTAAACATGCCAGTATGTAATGAAGAAATCACCTTCGTATTCACCAGTGACGGAATTACGGCATTTGTTGCTCGTATTGGTGTCCTGCTGACCGATTTTATTCATCAAGCTACTGTATTTTACATGAAAAACGCGTCGGCAAATATCAAGACAATCGATATGGATGCTTTCTCGATAGAATTTGCCATTGACGGTATCGGGGAACCGGACTATATTGTGTCGGATAATGAGGGGATTTTCTTATCGATGAAAATTCCCGAAGTACGATTTAAGCTTGCCATTGATGGAAACCTCGGCGAGATGATGTCGGGTAATCTCGATTCAGCAGAACTTTCGCTAACTACTAGTGCAATTCGTCAGACAGTTCTTTGGCCAATGGTCTCAATCATTCATTCCTTCAGTAATGTGCTAACATCAAGTGTTGTGTCTATGTCAGGTTTAACCATTCCAGCCAATGAAGGAGAATTGGAACCTCTATCATTTGATCTTGCGATGAACAGTTTCCTCAATGATGAATTTCAATTGGCTTTGAACGGTCCAATGACCATAACTTTGCCAAAGGGTCTGAAATTCGTTGATTTGACATCTTCCTCAGGCAATATTTTGATTGAAGAGGTATCAGGCCGTCAAAAGATAACGTATACCGTTCCCTATGGAGACTTTGAGGACACCATCTCGTTCAGATTCCAAGTCACATGGTACTTCTTTTTCCTGCAATTGTGGAAGTATATCGCTATCGTAGTCATCCTGTTTGGATTAGCAGTCCGCCAACGTAGGAAACGCAAGCAACGTAAGAGAAAGATTCGTAACGCATCCAAAGCGTATGCTGCTGATAAAGTTAGCATCAGTCCGACAGAATTCGCTGACCTATCAGGATTCCACAGTAAAGGGATTCATGGTGATATGGAGGCCTTGAAAGATTATTCGGATGAGAAAGTCCCCCCTAAGCCTCCAATGAGTTCACATTCTGGTATTACCGCAGTACAGCATGTCGATATGGGCGATTACAAGCCTGATTAATCATTCATGCAGTGCAGCATGTATCCTTCTTGCAAGTGAAGGGCCTATCCCCGGTACAGTTTTCAAATCAACAAGTGATGCATGTTCAATTCCTTGCCGACCCCCAAAATGACGAAGTAGGCTTTGCATCTTTTTAGCACCAAGGCCTTCAACATCCTGCAGCGGATCTTTGAGTTTTTTCCGCCCTCGGCGTTTTCTGTGAAACGTGTTAACAAAGCGATGGGCCTCATCTCGAGCATGAACCATGACTCGCCCTTTGCGATCTAGAACGATGGGGGACTGTCCGTTTCGAAAGACAGTTTCCTCTCTTTTGGCAAGTGCTGCTAGTTCAAATTTACCGGTAACTCCCTGTTCTTCTAGTAATTTAGAAATCGTTGACAGGTGAGTTTCACCTCCATCAAGAAGAACCAAATCTGGCCATTCTTCCTGTCGCTTGAGCCATCGTTGTACGACTTCTCTCATCATTCGAAGGTCATCTATGGCTTCGCCTTTGATGGTGTATTTGCGGTATTCCTTTTTCTCAGGCCGTCCGTTCCTAAACGAAACACTTGCTCCAACTCGTTCGTCGCCAAGCAATTGAGCCATATCAAAACACACGATATGGTCAAGTTGTTCTAATCCAAGTAAACCTGCCCCGTCATCTGCAGCTCGTTGTTCAAGAGAACCACTGGTTCGATTTGATAACCTTACGATTTGTATATTTGCGTTCTCATGAGCCAGTTTCTGAAGGGTTACTAGGTCACCTCGCAACGGTATACGAACCTCAACATTTGCTCCTCGTCGAGTGGAAAGCCATTGTTCAGTTCCTTCATCGAAAGGTTGTGGACTAACCAGCAGACGGGGCGGTGTTCGATTCGCATAATGTTCAGAGACAAACATGGCGAGAGTTTCCTGTTCATCGCCTCTATGTAACATCGGCCAGGTTTCTTGACCCTGAATTACCCCGTTATTTGCATGGACCACAACGACTGCTGCAAGGTCTCCTTGGACAGAAATACCAAGCGCATCACAATCACGATAGAGTTTACTTGAGACCACATGCTGGCTGATTGTTCTGCGAATTGAACGAATTTGGTCTCGATAGGAGGCAGCACGTTCAAACATCATCTTATCAGAGCATTCATCCATTTTCGTAGCCAATTCTTGCAACAATTCTGTTGCCTCCCCATTGAGAATTTTTTTCACGGTATGAACGAGATGCTTGTATCCTTCTTCATCAACACAAGGTCCTCGACACAATCCAATATGTTGGGACATACATCCGTCCTTACCTCGGCAATCTTTATCTCGAATTCCAAAATGCTTGCGAAGCAATTGCATGACTTGTTTTGCAGCACTTGCATTCGGAAACGGGCCCCAACTGCTGCTGTTTTTAGGAGGATTTCGAGTGTACATTATTCGAGGGAATTCTTCATCTGTGAGCACCAAATACGGAAACGATTTGTCGTCTTTCAGCATGGAGTTGTATCGAGGTTTGTGCTGGCGAATCAATTCTCTCTCCAAAATTAAAGCTTCTTCAGGAGTTGGGGTGACCATACAGTCAATCAAATCTGATTTTCGAACCAGCTCTGGAATCATTTGCCGATCAGGATTGGTTGCGAAGTAAGAACGAATTCGTTCGTTAAGGCGTGTTGCTTTACCGACATACAATACTTTTCCTAGTGAAGATTTGAAAAGATACACTCCAGGCTTCTTCGGAAAATCGACCGAAGACAGCGTCACTGGCATGATGTTGCCTTGATGCCCACCCAAATAAGGCAACCCATTCTCAAAGGTTCTTTCAAAAAGTTCTGCTCTCATCACCAAAACGGTAAACAGAATTGTTCATTACTGTCGTACACGACCAACAAACGATACCATGAACCGAACTGTGTTTTTTGCTGTGCTGCTCCTCTTGATTCCCGGTTGTCTTGAGGATGTGGAAATGATAGGGACGGATTCAAGAGAAATTTCTTTTGATACCAACTCCACGTACAGCAACGTCACGATGAATATCTATCTTGGAGAAAGTTTAGAAGATTCGACTGCCAATTATTCGATTACCATCCGAATCAATCATACTGCTGCCCCAATTCATGCTGATAATATCGTCAAGCATGTTGAGGCAGGAAACTATGATATGTCGACATTTCATCGAATCATCGATGACTTCATGATACAGGGTGGCGACTTTGAAAATCACGATGGTTCGGGAGGTTACGCCGCAGATTGGTATGGTTATTGTGATGGTCAGAGTGCAACCAACAGTGCATCCTGTGGTCAAACTGATTGGACCATTCCCGATGAAGCAGATAATGGTTTGAAACATTATCCATGCGTGATTTCAATGGCCAAGACTTCATCTCCAAATACCGGAGGTTCACAATTTTTCTTGACCCCAGATGACATTAATCAGCATACATGGCTTGATGGAGTTCACACGGTCTTTGGAGATATTATCGAAGGGTGCGAGCATGTTACGACCATCTCACAAGTCTCTACGGGTCAAGGTGATAAGCCAATTACGCCAGTTGTCATCTACAGTGCTACAGTCAATTGAAAATGAAACGATGCTGTATCAAGTTTTGATGCACTAAGGGGTTGACTTAGAAGCAAGGGGTAATGTGGAGGGTGTTATGTCAGAAGACCTCTCTTTACCTGAGGAGCGTCTCTTGAGGCTTTTGGCAACCTTTTCCTCAAGTCTTGAAAAAGCATGGGACGTCACTCGAGAAATTTCTCTTCCTGGCATGAGTGAATCGCTTGGAGTGGTACGTTCAGCTCTCAATATCCCGCTAACCTCTCTTGAACAGCGCGGTTTTCTCTTTAAGAGGATGGCACATGTTATCGGAGGAGGCTCTCGACGACGAAATGTCTACCATCTCACAGAAGAAGGGCGTTTGGCGTTTTCACAACTTGCCAAGGTGAAAGCGAAACCTGGAAAAAGTGCCTTTAAGCATAGCATTCTAGGCAACTCACCGAAGAAGAAACCGCTCTACGGACGGTCGAAATTAGTTGAAGAGATTTGCTCGCAGATGAAACTCCATCACCGTCTCTTAATCTCCGGATTACCGGGTATTGGAAAGACTGCAGTTGGACTTGCAGTAGGAGAGCATCTTGTCTCGAAATCTACTGAAGTCCGGTGGGCTACAGTCGATGAATTCTCAGACATTGAAACGTTATGTTTAGCGATGAAATTTGAATCGCCGTTGCCATCCGATAACCAGGCACTGGCACAACATATTGCCGAACAGAGTAAAAACGGAATCCTCATTTTTGATGATGTTAATTTGCTTTCGCGCCGTCATCTTGAATCGTTTGCCATGTTCTGTCAGTTGATGGAGAAATTAGACGGACCCAAGATTCTCCTCATCGGCAGAGAATCCCTCTCGACCTTTGACAATATTGAACGGATTTCAATTCCTCCGTTGCTTCTTCATGAAGCAGTAAAATTACTCGGTGCTTCAACTACAGATAAGGCCTCAATGCATGTCGTAGAGCGTTTAGGAGGCCACCCTTTGGCCATTTTGTTGTATCGACAAGACTCACCTCTTCCTGAACAAGATGCTGATGTACAGTCTTATGTTGAGGAGGTCGTTTTGTCGACATTAGAACAATCGATACGCTCTCACATCGACCACCTGGTTCTTCTACCTCATCCAATTGAATCGAGTAAGGCCTATTCACATGATGCCATTGGAACATTAGACGATTTTGGCTTTTTGCGATGGACTTCAACTATGGACAAAATGGAGGTTCAACACCTTGTCCGAAATGTACGACGCTCTTCACTTTCTGAATCAGAAAAAATGCACTTACATCGTCAAGCCGTTGTTCATTGGGAATCAATTGCTGAAAATGGAGATGATTTTGCCGTACTTTTACATCACCAAATACATGCCCAATCTGGCAATCTTGAGTCGTTTTGTTCATCGGCATTCGAAAAATTAGCGCCAACTCATAGCAGCGCACTCTCCGTTCTTTTTGAACAGGCCATAGAGGTGAAGCCCTCATCTCATCTGCACTATTTGGCCGCCAAATTGGCCCTGGAGAGATGCGAGACCACTCATGCCCATTCCCATTTGTCATCAATTGAAAATGAGGGGGAAATGAATCATATTGCGATGGGTCTTGCTTATCTCGAAGGAAGAATTGAGGATGCTGAACGGTGCGTGGAAGAAGGCCTTTTATTGCTTGATCAGCACCAGAAAAATCAGCTCGCTTTATCGGCAGCCTCTCGTCGTCTCGATGACAGAATTTCAACCGAAATGTCACTTGATACAATCAAAGATGTCAAGAAATACCTCTCCCATATCGTGCTTCCAAAAGAATCTGGACAACGCTCGGTAACTGTAGTAGCCCTTACGATGGTCCAGCATGCTTTGGCTTTGATCGAACTGGATTTTGAAAGAGCAGAAACACTTCGAGCGAATCTTTCGTCAATCAGCAAATATGACTCAACGCTCGTTCGTGGTCTTGAAGCCAAGTCATATCTTCATCAATCAATCGATAATCCATTGACCAACTGGGAGGATGTCTACAGTGCCACTATTGAGGTGGCCAATCTGCAAACCAACAGGATTCATCGGGATTCTTTGCTTCTTTCTCTAACCGAATCGCTTCTTGAAGTTGCGCCTGAATTGGCTAAGAAGTCGTTTTTACAAATCACAAAACCGAATTCTTCACCTGGTAGCCTCTTGCTTCACCGTCTCCATGCGCGATGGTGGTATTGTAACTCAAATCTCCAACCTTCGTTACAAAGGGTCGCCCTCAAAGAAGCAATAACCCAGTTTAGGGCTGCAGGGTGTCCAAGAGCAGCAAAAGTTTTGGAAGCTAAAATTCACAGTCTGTTGTGATTAAAGTTCGGCACCGATGAGTGTTTTCGTGTCATCAATGCCTTCTAAAATACGGATTTCTTCCACGATACATCGAGTTAGGTCAAATTCATCATCTGCTTGAACGCGTGCGATTAAATCATATTCACCAAACAACATCCATCTGTCAGTAACGAATTTGATGCTATCCAAGGATTTGCGAACTGCGCTTTCAAAGCCGGGTTTTGTTGTAATCAATACAAATCCGATTGCCATAGTATCGCCTCAGTATTCGACCGCAATCATTGTCTGGGTGTCTTTGACACCTTGGATTTGACGGAATTCAGACATCAGTAGTTGGGTAAGTGAGTTCGAATCATCGGCAGTGAGTCGTGCAAGTAAGTCAAATTCGCCGTACAAAGCATGAACCTCAACGACGGCTGCATGGTCTGTGAGCGAGAGATAAACCTCGCGTTCGTGAGCCGGTAGGGTCTTGAACAAGACAAAAGCCTCGGGCATAAACAACCCAAATGCCCAACGGTCTTATTGGTTGCGAACACTCTTGTTCGTTCAGTTGAGCAGAACTTTCACATTGAGTAGAACCCTTCAAGTGTGTTTGCGTCGACCCAATGGTATGGGTACGAAATCACACGCCTCTTTCGCTGTATGGTTCGTACTGTTTCTCATGCTTTCAACTCCAATGCTTGGCATGTCATCTCATATTCTTCAAGAGAGTGAATTTCAAAATCAGTCACCAAAACAATCGATTGAGGCTCGTTCGCAAACCAATTGGTCTGGCACGGTCACGGTTACTTCGGAGTACACAGTTTCTGTTTTTGACGAGTTGATTATTTCAGCATGTACGAATGTTGAAATGGGCTCAGGTGCACGAATCTACATTGAAGGGCGCCTCACTGTTGAAGGCACGAAAACTTGCCCAGTGACCTTCACATCCCTAACGGGTTCAGACCACGAGGGTATTCAATTCAACAGCAGTTCAAATAACCGAGGCTCTAAGATCGACAACCTTACCATCGGCGATTCAATTTATGCAATGACCATGTACGGTAGTAATCCAGTCATCCATAATTTGACAATTCTTAATCCAGACCGTGTAGGTATTGACATGTTCAGTTCTTCATCGCCTCAAATTTTTGACCTTGAGATTAGACAAGCCGGACGTGTACTGCCGTTTCAGAGTGACTGGCGATACGGACTTGGCTTGTCCATCGGCTCAGGTTCAACCCCGGTTGTAATTGGAGCGACATTCACCGACCATCTTACTCGAGCAGTCAACATATGGGGTGGTTCAGGAGGAGTGCTTCGAAATCTCGTCATGAGTAACATTAGTGGTTCAAGTTGGACAGTTTCTGCAGGTGTTTGGGTTGAAGACAGTCAACCTTTGTTGGTGAATGTAAGTGTTGACAGGGCAGACCATGGCGTTGTGGTCCGTCATATTGATGATAGCGGATATACACGTGCAGTTTTCCGTGATTGCACCGTTTCTAATTCGATGTATAGAGGGGTATATGTCGATAAGGAAAATCATTCGGACTTTGCCAATTATGAAACCGCAGATTTCACCAACTTGACTGTTCGTGGAACGGGCGGCCCCGGCGCAACTACGCCAAATTTGGCTTTTGCAGCCATCGACTTGAATGCGACCGGAGCATGGTTTGAGAACACACTTGTCGAAAATTCGTCGTCGACAGGAGTTCGGGTGTATTATGCAGACTCTACAACAACATTCCGTAACCTCACCATTCGTGATTCAGGTGATGCTGGGCAAGGCCCTCACAAAGCCGGTCTTGCAATTACTTGGATTTTCACCACTGCTCCCGTTTTTGACGGGCTAGAGATTTCAGGTTCAGTTGGACCGGGAATTCATTCTTACAAAGCAGAATGGGTTGGCAATGATTTCTATCTTCACAACAATTCGGAAGATGGAATGTTCTTTGATACTTCTTCGGTCGACGTTGACGGCCTCGTTCTTGAAAACAACACGGAATCAGGCGCTCATTTGCTTGATAGCATTGAAACTGAACTTTCGAATTTATCTGCGAGGTTTAATGGGTTATCTGCCGTAGGTGAACAGAACAGGGCCGGATTATTTTTTGACCGATCCAATATAGTTACACACCCTTTCATTAATACGGGGTGCACCTCATGTGATGTCTCGGATTCAGGTGGTTCCGGAATACTCATCCGAGATTCAGTCGACCTTTGGTTGAACGACATTAACCTAAGCAATAACAATCCAGAATATGCTCCGCTCGATGTTGATAATTCCGGGTTAAATTCTGGTAAGCAAGGTGGAATTATCATGGTAGACGGCCTTGAGGTTCGTTTCAATCCTGCTCCATTTGCGAATCCGGCTCCAGCACTCAATATTTCTCAGGCAGCAGCAAGCATTCACAATCTCACCATGTTTGGAAACCATTCTGGAATCCATTGGGATGGCCAAAATCACAACAATCATCCTTCCGAAATAAGTAACAGTGTATTCAGTGGCATAGATACTTGCGTTCTTTTGAAAAATCATCTTGATCTTTCAGGAACAGGAAATTCGATTTCTTCCGAATGTTTAGGAGATGTACTTTTGGTAGACAGCCAGGTCAATTGGTCGAATCTTGCTGATAATTCACCGACCGGGAAAATGCTTCAATTGGATTCAAATTCAAATTTACATTTGCATCAGCCAATCGGAGTAGACCTCAATCTATCTTATCCATCAATGGCATCTGGCGCCACAATTGATGTGGCATATGACATCACTGTGTGGGTTATTAACAACAACAGCAATGGAATCCCATCGGCGAATGTTGACACATCCTTTTCACAGTTTGAGCCCACTGTCCAAGAAAACACCAACAGTCTTGGATATCTCATTCTTCAAGATTTCATCGGGCAACGATGGACCAACACTGGCCCCTCGGAATTCACGAATGTCACAATCTCTTGTGGGTATGACAGTACTTCGAACTCAACCAATGTGACACTCGACCAGAATCGTTTTGTTAATTGTGTTCTCCCTCTTGACAATCAACCTCCTTTCCTTATGTGGTCATCTCCCTCAGAATCTTCAGTATTTTCTTCGAATTCCGAGGTATTGTTTGATGCCAACGACTCTTGGGATCTCGATGATGATATCCTAACATTTTCTTGGTCTAGCAGTCTTGACGGTGATATATTGGCATCCTGTACTGGACAAGGCGACCCAATATGGAGTCTCACGAGAGGTGCATCATTTACCGTTAATTCAAACGATTCTTGGGCCTGCACATTGTCAGATGGAGTCCATGTTATCACTTTGGAGGTTTGTGATGATGCAGGTCATTGTGTTTCAGATTCGAGGGCTATGGAATTGGCCAACCAAGCACCAACAATCGTCTTCGATGTTGTTCCAGGATTGACTTCATGGTCCGAACTTATCATTCCTCGAACCCAGCATGTTCTCTTCAACATGTCTGCAACTTTTGATCCGGAGGGTGACACGCTATCGTGTTGGATGACTCGTTCATATCAACAAGGTCAAGGTCAAACAAGCGGTTGTCCAACGGAGATTTGGATGAACCTTTCAATGGCTGAAAATGTTCCTTCTACTTTTGACCTAGTAATCTACGCCTCGGACGGCATTAACAGCCCATCCACATACACAATTCCTGTTGAACTTTACAATGAAGTCCCTGAACCAGTATTCACTTTGGAACGTGTCGGAAATGCCAGTGAGTACGAGGTAACTCTCGACGGAACATTGACCATCGATCCTGAGGGGGATACCCTTGAAGTAGAATATTGGTCAAATCTTGACGGCCAGCTGTCTTGGAACAACACCGAGGCTGGAAAGGTTTGGAGCGGTTACCTTTCACGTGGGAATCATATCATTGAGATGCGAGTTGTCGATGTCCGTCCAGAACATATCAATTCAACACGTGTAACCAGTATGTTGGTTGAGGTCGAAAATTCTATTCCAAGGGCAGTGATTGCATCCCCGCTCGACACGCGGACATATCTTTCGTCTGAAATCATTTCTTTCTCTGCCAATGGGTCCGGAGATTTTGATGCTGCTTGCTCAACGTATCCAAGTGATGGAAATTGGCACTGTGCTCCTTTTTCTCCGTATGGCGGTTCAGAGTATTTGATTGTTGATTGGAGCAGTGATTTGGACGGACGTCTCACTCCGATGGGAGAGGATTGGCTGGTTTATGATGCCAGATTATCTGCAGGCATGCACACGGTTTCACTCAGCCTCGATGACGGAATACATGACCCAATCGTGGTTTCTCAGGCAGTCGAAGTCCTCCAATCTGCACCGGTGCTTGGACTCTCATCTCCGGCTGATGAAGATGCTTTTTCGTCCAGTTCTATCATTCAATGGGATGTCCGGGATTCGGTTGATTACGATGGTGATACATTCACTATGACCGTTCGAAGTGATTTACTTGATGAACCTTTATTCAGCGATGTGTCACCATCAGTTGTGCATACATCGAATCTTCCAGCTGGTGAACACACGATTAAAATTACTCTCACAGATTCTACAGGAAAGAGTCAAATATCGTTCATATCGCTAAGTGTCGGCCAATCCAACCCAGTCGTTTCGATGCTTCAACCAGAAAACTTGGCTTCTGTGGCTGCTGGTCAATCTGTGATTCTTGAAGGTGACTCCTCGGATGCGGACGGAGACTTACAGAAGCGAGAATGGCGCATTTGGTCTGTTACTGGTGGCTATGAAGTTCTCTCAACACTCAGCACTGATGCCGTCGTTCTTCCGCCTGGCCAGCATCATCTCTCTCTTTATGTCGAAGACAGCAGAGGTATGTTTGACGAAGCACATGCCAACATTACCGTTCAATATAGTCTCCCAACTCTTTCTAATCTCACCTTTATGCCAGACACAATGTATGCTCAGCAAAAGAACACCTTTTCGGTTCGTGTCATGATGAGCGACCCCGATGGTTCGACACAGAACGTCCAAGCCAATGTTGTGTTCAACGTTCAAACATGGACCTTCAATCTCTCCGATGACGATGGCGACGGTTATTGGGAGGGTTCTGTTGAAATGAACCCTGAGTCGGCAGGTCGGCCGAACCTCAAGGTGATTGCTACAGACGGTGAAGGAGACGATGCTATGATTGATTTTCTCAGCATTACGCTTTATGTTGAAGATGCCGAAGACGATGACAGAGTTGCGATGTTTATCATCGCAGGTGGTGGATTTGTCGGGGTTCTTACTCTAATTGCGTTCGTTGCTCTTCGCCGACAAAGAAGAGCAGAAATGGCTATGATTGATTCGTGGAATTCCTTTGGCGGTCTTTCCTCTCAACCAACAGTATCATCCACACCGATTAATCTAGAGGGAGGAGTTGTTGAAGGCGCGGTTGAAGTTCTTGCTGAACAAGAAAATTCGGACCTCAATACTGAGGGTGAACCAACATCGTCAGCGACTGATTCGACACCCCTCAGAGGTATTGATTTGGATTGGGATGATGTTTGAGAAATCCACACCATTCTTTAATGACTTGAAAGGAGGCATATTCATGGATACATCCCAGTTCAGAGTTTCCAAACCCGATTCGTATGTTCTTGCAGATGCAGCTACTTCTGCACCAGTCGACTTTGATCGAGAGGAATCAAAACGGAAATTTAAGAAAATGACGAAACAGATTCAAGCATTGCAAGAACAGATGTGGGCGGAGAGGAAGCATCGTTTTCTTGTAGTTTTGCAAGCAATTGATGCTGGTGGAAAGGATGGAACTATACGATCTGTTTTTGGAAGAACCAATCCGCAAGGTGTCAAAGTACACTCGTTTAAACGGCCGACTGAAAAAGAACTCGCTCATGATTATCTTTGGCGAGTTCATCCTAAAGTGCCTGGTAACGGAGAAATTACGGTATTCAATCGCAGTCATTATGAGGACATCTTGGTTGTCAAAGTTCATGGTTATGCTCCCGATGAAATCATTGAAAAGAGGTATGAACATATTCGCAATTTCGAACAATTGCTGGTTGATGAAGGCACAACAATCATCAAAATATTCCTCCATATCTCAAAGGAGGAACAAAAGAGTAGATTTGAATCACGCCTTAATCGGCCAGATAAAAATTGGAAATTCAAGAAAGGCGATATTAAAGAGCGTGCCTTTTGGGAACAGTATCATGCAGTCTTTGAACAGATGCTCAAGCGAACATCAACTGCTGATTGCCCATGGTATGTCGTTCCAGCAGACAATAAAAAGTACCGAAATGAAATCATATCCTCTCTTGTCCTAGAAACACTAGAATCGTTCAATATGCAGTGGCCTCAACCAGAAGACGATTTGAGCGATATTGTCATTGAATGACTCACTTTGTCTGTTCAGGTAAATCCTTATTCAGAGAGTCGGGGTTAGACGACCTTCCGCCCCACGGAGAAAGCGTTCGATGCAAACCAAGTCGGCGTGCAAAGAGGAATTTGAAATTCTTCCATCCATCGCCCCATGTATGGATTTCTGCTTCGCCGACACGAGGGCGGTAAGGCACAGAAATTTCGATTGCTTTGTCTTTACCGAGAACCCGGCGAGCGAGGATTTTCATTTCTTCTGATAGAGGCATTCCGTCGTTTGTAGGCCTCATTGCGTCGTTGTTGAAAATCGACTTTCGAAAGACCCACATTCCCGATTGAGAATCTTTGACACCGTAACCGAACAGAAGTCGTGCAGTGAATGAAAGTGCCCAGTTTCCAAAACCATGTACGCCAGGCATCGAACCTTCTTCTGCTAAAGAAAGACGGTCACAGGTGATGAAATCCAAGTCGTCATCAAGTAATCGTTTGACAAGTGTAGGGACCAGTTCGGCAGGGTAAGTGCAATCTGCGTCCATGGTGACGATAATGTCGTTTTTGGCAACATCAAAACCGGTTCTGTATGCACGTCCGTAACCTTTTCTCGGCTCGAGGTGTACTCGAATTTTCTTTTCTAAAGCAATCTCTCGAGTACGGTCTGACGAGTTACCATCGATAATCATGATTTCAAGGTCTTTGCACCAACCTCTTGGTATGGCATCAATAGTAGGGCCTAACGCTTCTTCCTCATTCCGAGTTGGAAGTATTACGGTCACCGTAACAGGGAGTTTTTCGCCCATGTCTCTCCGACAATCCTCACCTCCTTGAAGGCATTGGACTGAAAAGTCTAGTTTTTGGGGGTTGTTATCGGTGACATTGAAACCACTGTCGCCCCTCCCAAGTACATGCACATCGCCATGGTGTCAGGAGAATATCCACCTCGATGGGGCGGTATTGGTTCTGTCGTGTATCATTTGGCGGGACATTTAGCTGAGCGAGGTCATCGCGTCAGTATCATTACTCGAAGCCATAAGGGTCGAGCGCCTCCTCAGCGGGGAGTTTCAGTGATTGAGGTCCCTTGGTTGAAAGCCCCGATGACCTTCACCCGTTCGTATGGAAAACACGCCTTGACCGCTCTCAAAGTTCTCCATGAACGCGAACCAATCGATGTTGTTCACACATTACTGCCATTGGTGAGTTGGACCAAAAAAGAATTCCAAACGGTTGAAAAGAACATAGCTCCAGTATTATCGGCACTGAACGGGAGTTGGATTGGCGAACGAGAAGGTATGCGTCTTGCTGCTCAACACCGAGAATCGGCCACATGGAAAAACCCGAACGATTTGGCAATTTTGACCACAGCTAAGTGGTATGCGAAATATGAACAGGCAGGAGTCTCAGAATCCTCGATATGTGTTGCGATTAGTGAATCGACAAAACAAGAATTTCAGCGATGGTATTCTCCACCCAATGATTGGAAGTGTGAAACGGTCCTCTATGGAGTCGATCATTTGGTTTTCCGGCCTTTGAATACCGATGATGAAGAAGAACATCTGGAGCATGAGGCCCTTCGCAAAGAGTACGATGCTGCTGATGAAGACGCATTGTGCGGTCGGCCCTCACATGAAACCCCCTTACTTCTTGCAGTTGGCCGTCTCGTGGCTCGTAAAGGTCATCGGACTCTGCTACGTGCAATGCCGTCGATACTCGAACGATTCCCAGGAGCCCGTTTATGCATCATCGGACGTGGGCATATGGCCAAAACCTTGCTTAAGCAAGCACGTAAACTTGGTGTAGGCCATGCTGTTTTTATCCGACCAGGCATGTCGTTTGAAAAATTAGCCCAGCATTTTCGTAGTGCCGATTTAGTGGTTTATCCATCCTATTACGAGGGACAAGGATTGATTCCTTTGGAATCTTTAGCCAGCGGTACTCCAGTGGTCACCGTCAATCAACCTCCACTCACTGAGATGATTGACTCCACTGTTGGCGAATTGTTCGAAACTGGAAATCCTGAAGATTTGGCTCGAGCAGTATGCAAATCCCTAGAAAACCCTGCTGCTCGTACCGAGCAGGCTGAACGAGGTAGGAATCGAGTTCTCAACAAGTACACTTACGAACACAATGCAGAGGATTATGAGAAAATTTACCTCGAACTTATCGCATCGTGATTGATTGACATCCTCTCTTGGCTATCAACGCCTAAATGGTGTTGTTGTTGATGCGTTGTGTTCATAGGCATACGGCCTATTGGATGTTCATGCTCGCGAGGCGACTGATGGCGGTTTACCTCGCCGCGATGATGCTATCGATGCTTCCTCCAGTAGCAGCAGACGACAATATTCAAAGTGCAAATCCGCTCACTGATGGGGTGACTTCAAACGGATATGTGTGTGATCCAGACTGTGATGCTGGCAAAGATAAACAGGACTTTTGGAAGATTGAAGCTCGAAAAGGAGACATCGTTCAAATCTCTTTTTCAGGAACCATGAATGGCCCTGCTTGGTGGTGTCCCGGTGATGGATGGACTGGCCGTTTTTCACTTTTGAATCCTCAAGGCGGCACAATTGCTGATACAGCCGCTGATGATAATGCAGCATCAAAGGTTCTTTCCACTACGGTCAATTCAGCAGGCTATATTTATGTCAAAATAAAGTCAGAAGACTCATGGTGCAACGACGGATTTGATTACACGCTCACTCCGTCTATCGATAAGGCAAATAGAGATACCGACGAAGACGGCTTTATTGACAATGATGATGACTGTGATGATTTTGTTGGAACGTCAACGAACGATAGAAAAGGTTGTGCTGACGCTGATGGCGATGGATGGTCCGACCCAGATGCCGGTTGGGGCCCTCAAAACGGAGCAGATGCCTTTGTTAGTGATTCGAGCCAATGGCTCGATAGCGACAATGATGGCTACGGTAATAATTTAGAAGGATTCCAAGGCGATCACTGCCCATTCCGGCGTGGTTATTCCTTAGAAGATCGTTTTGGATGTCTTGATAGTGATGGCGACGGATATTCAGATGAAGACCCTGGAGGTCTTGATGGCGTTGTTCCATGGTATTCACACCCGGCAGGCTTTGCGGATGCTTTCCCACTCGATGCAACCCAATGGAACGATACCGATGACGACGGTTATGGAGATAATTGGGAGGATGAGTCATGGAATCTTTCCCGAGCGAATTGGGGTATTGGTACATGGCTGTTTGATGCTTCAACACCAGATGCCTGCCCTTTCATTTCTGGAACCTCGATGGGAGACCGATACGGTTGTACCGATTCTGATGGTGACGGATTTTCAGATGGAGATTTGAATTGGACTCAAACAGACGGCGCAGATGCTTTCCCTGCTGAACCATCTCAATGGCAAGACCGCGATTTCGATGGATGGGGTGATAATCAAACGGATGGCGCTTTACTCATCGATGATTTCCCAGATAATCCTACACAATGGAGAGATACCGATGAAGATGGGTGGGGTGATAACCAGAGTTACGGCGCATCTCAAGTGGACGACTTCCCCTTTGTCCCGTCACAGTATCGCGATACTGATGGTGACGGATATGGTGATAATCTCGATGGATTTGAAGGCGATGTCTGTGTATTCTCAACAGCTGAAGAAGTAGAATCAAGTTGGATTTCTTATGCTGACCGTCTTGGATGTCGTGATGTCGACCAAGACGGTTATTCTGATCCGACCGATGATTGGATTTCGCATCCAGATGGTTTTGCAGATGCATTCCCGAATGATGAAAGCCAATGGTATGATACGGATGACGACGGATACGGCGACAACATCGAGTATTTTGACGGGCAAATATTCCGACTTGCATATCGAGGTGATGGTTGTAGAACCACTCTAGGAACTTCGACGTTCGACCGATGGGGTTGTCCCGATAGCGATGAAGACGGTTGGTCAGACCCAACCAATACCTGGTTAGCAAGTCCTGGTGGAAAGGGAGATGCGTGGCCGATGGACCATACTCAGTGGCATGATGTCGATGGAGATGGCCGTGGCGATAACCCGTTGGGAACAACAGCAGATGTCTGTCCGAGTCAAGCAGGTACTTCTGTCGGACCATCAAACGGTGGAGATCGTTGGGGTTGTCCTGATACAGATGGAGACGGTTGGTCAGACCTTGGCGATGCTTTTATTCACGAGCCGACACAATGGAGAGACACAGACGGTGATGGTTTCGGAGATGATGCCAACGGAAACCAAGGCGACGCTTGTCCCGAGGTTCGAGGGACTTCAATCCTTGACCGCCTAGGCTGTCGAGACACCGACGGCGACGGCTGGTCTGACCCCACCGAAAGTTGGCCAGCTCATCCTTTCGGTTCAGCAGATTCATTCCCAACTGAATCGCTCCAATGGCGTGATTCCGACGGTGATGGATACGGTGATGTACCCCTCGGGGCACTTCGAGACGACTGTCCAGAATCTTCGGGTATCTCAAAGCGGGATACTCAAGGATGCGTTGATTCAAACGGCGACGGCTGGTCGGACTCATATGGAGAATTATCCGCTGCAGTAGCGATTCTAGGCGAAGATCCCGCAGCATCTTGGTTGACTTACCTCGTCATTGGTTTTGGTTTCATTATGGGGGCTGCCCTGGCTCTAATAGTCCGTATGGGCAGAGACCAAGAATTGGTTGAAGACGATTTGTTTGAATCGAAAGAAGATGCGAATCTTGATTTGTTGACCATGGATCTCAATCCAGCAGCGATGATACCTCTCGCTGATCTACCTCCACTTCCTGTTCCTGCAGGCTTGGAACCAGTGGCGGTACATCCACCGCAAGGAGATGTTGCCAATGAGTAAGTTACTGCGAACGATGCCCTTGGCTATGGTTTTGCTACTGCTTACCTGCCTTTATGCTCCATCTGGTATCGTAGAACATGCACAAGCCGAAACGAGTGACGATGCTTTGGCGGCTGAGGGTTTGACCCTGGTGGCTCTACGAAACGATACGATGGATTTGAATCAAGACGGGGAACCTGATGCCATTCGAATTGTTGTCATCCTCAATACTACTTCAGAGTTGAGCGAAATAGAACTACGTCTCTTTGGCACTCACAAGGATAAAGAAGTTCGTGAAGACCAATACATGGCCTTTACCGGTCAATCTAATGCAAGTCTTGTGTATGATTCATGGTCCGAAGGGGAACATTCATTGCGACTCGATTTTATCGATAAAGACGGTGACAAAATCACCAGTATCGCTTTACCAACATACGTGCTCAAGCCTGCGTTACGAACGCCGCAATTGACTTTGGATTTGGATGCGCCTAATTGGATAGAGACTGGAGATGATTGCACGATTAATCGAGTATTTGCCGACGAGACAGGTCCGCGATACGACGCATCCGGTATCCGCACCTTCTCCGGCGCTCCATTTACTGTACTAGACAATCAAACCACACTGGATTGTTCCCGTTGGCCTGCGGGTGATTATGTCCTCAAGGAGGCGTACCGGAATGACTTGGGCCAGGTTGCTGAATCTTGGCTCAACTTGACGATAAACAACCGCCCAGCACCAGCATTCTCACTTGATGTGATAGGTAACCAGAATATCACCGATGAACCGTGCATGATTACAATGATTCCAAACATGATTGATGTTGACTTTTCAACATTTGAGAAAGTTTGGACTGTTCAAGGAACCATTCTCGATGGAAACAGCAGTACATCATACGATTGTACTGTTCTTCCAGCGGGAGTTCATTTGGTCACTTTAGAGGTGATCAATAACGAACGAATTCATACCGTTCATGGCGTTAATCTTGTCCGATTACCGGGATTGGATTTAACCGAAGAAGAAGCGGCTACATTGCCGAGTCGTTCGTTTGGAGAGGAAACTGAAACAACATCTGTTGGCTGGTTTTCTATTGGGATCTTAGGGCTGGTAGTGAGCATTGTTGTGTTTGTTCTTCTCGTTCGAGTAAAGGACGAAAAAACCCCAGACGACTTACGAGATTTAGGTCCAACGCCAATGATTCTTGCAGATGGTTCGCCTGATGCTCAAGGGATGCCAACTCTCACAGATGACGAGGGCACTCTCTGGCGTCAACACCCAGATGGCTCCACCGATTGGTGGGACGTTCAATTGCGAATTTGGCACAAATGGTGATTTTGGTGAATCAAACTGCCCAAGCCTTACTTCTTTGTGGCGTGGTTTTCCTTCTGGTTCCTTTTGTAATATGGTTCGTGCGAGTTCGTCCTCGTCGACCTCAACTGGATGCAGAGTGGAATTCTGATTGTGAAATGATTACTACAGCCGATATAGATGGTTCTAAAATCACTTTTCGCAATGTTCGTGATTTTACCTGGCGTACGACCAAAGATAGGGATGAAGCTTGGATAGATGAACTTCAGATTGATACAGAGGATTTGAAAGATATTTGGTTCATTGTTGACCACTTCCATTCAATCCACGGTCTTGCTCACACCTACCTCACCTTTGAGTTCAATGATGGAACTTGCCTTTCATTCTCGTTTGAAGCCCGAAGGCGGGTCAAGCACCGTTACCATCCCTGGGACGGACTATGGAGAAACTATGAGTTGTATCTCTTGGTAGCTCTTGAAAGTGATATGACTGGACTACGAACCAATGCTCGTGGTAATAAGGACTACATGTTCCGTGCCATCACACCTCCAGAAAAAGACAAGCACATGTTGTTACGAATGGCCCAGAAAGCCAATCAATTAGCTGAACAACCCGAATGGTATCATTCACTTCTCACGACATGCAACACCTCGATAGTACGCATGGTAAATCGGGTTACTCCTGGGCGAGTGCCTTTTCTTTGGAGAAACTTTTTGCCAGGATATACGCCACGCGCAGCCCTCAAACTCGGCCTGATTGAAGATTGGGGCGGCCTTGAATCAACTTTGGATAAGGCGCGAATAGATGTTGTCGCCCAACAATGGGACGGCGAAGGTTCCTATTCAGAAATGCTGCGTAGACACCTTCCAACCTCAGCAGTTCAAGAAAAGAAGTAATTGGCCCGATGCATGATGTACTTCGAGGCAATCTTGGGTGACTCTATTGTGTAGGCCTTGTGTTCCTGGCTTCATCGTTTGATTCTCTAAGTTCCATTCGCAACCTGAAACAGAAAGCCCGCTGACTTCCCCTATTGCAAACAGTGAAAAGGTGGAATCTCGAGGTAATGAACAGTTCTTGTAGCCGGATTTATCAATCATTTCAATGGTGGATTTTGTAGTGTATATTCGTGCTGAATGTTGTATTTCACACAGTGCTAAAATCGCCGCAAATTGGTGATCGGTTTCGCCTCCTTCAACCCCCAAAATGTCGATGTGCTCGGCGCCATCTTTGATTGCCCATTTGAGCGCCTTCACCAAATCGTTCTCTTGTTGCCCTTTATCGAGTATAAGTTGTATGTTCTGATTGTCGGAAATTTGGGTCTGGATTTTCTTAGGCAGGCTATCCATATCTCCGAGTACTACATCAAAGTGAATTCCGTTTTCGATACATCGAGTTGCAGCACCATCACAAGCGATGATTTTTGAAGAATTTTCAGTAAGTGAATGCCATGGTTCGAGGTTCGACCACTGTCCGTTCGCAATTACGAGATAACACCGCTCGGCCATAACATCACCAACAGGTTCCTATTGACAAACCAATCGAATTGTTGAAATTTTCACCACGTTAATCTGACCCCCTACGGGGGTCAAGAGATGCATTTGTGAAGAAGCGTTTTCAAGGAAGGCGACCGACAAGGTAGTATGGCGGAGACGGCAAGTAGACCCTTTCCAGCCATTACCCTGTTGCTCACAGTTTTGTTTCTCGTGCATTTGTTTTCACCACTTGTAGAGAATCCAACTTCTGAAAAAATCGATTTACAAGATTCCACTATCCAGTCCAGCAGCCCATATGTTTCTCTCAGTGATGCATACGGTCATGACTTTGCAGGAACGACTCTGTCGTTTGATGGACTTGAAAGCGCTACAGTCCGTGAGGAATCAGCACTTGATTTTTGGATTTCCGAAGTGTTTCCTACTCTAACTAATCAGACCATGGGAACCCCAGACCTTGTTCTGCGTGCCGATGAAGGCTTCGATATCTGTTGGACTTCGGAGGAAGGTGGCGTCTATGTTGGTTCCTTTGATGGAGGTGACCTTTCAAATGCTGCGATACAATCTGCTTGGTCCATGCATCATGTGGATACAGTCAATGCTTCGAATTCGACATCACCGTTGGTCGATTGTGCACTCGCAGTGAACGAAAATGGTCGCCAGTACGTTCTTTATTCGGACGGACCAAACATTAAATCAGCCCATGTCGCTTTTGCCAATTCAGTCTATTCAGAACTCACATGGCAGAAAATAACCATCCTGTACGACGTCCATCCAACTCATTTTGAAATGGTTTTGTATCCTGATCAGCAATTAGAATATGCAGTTTTCCGAGATGTTAACGGCGCATTATGGGAACTCAATTACAGCGGTAATTATTGGAGCCATTCACGACTTGATTCAGGCCCCGTTGGTGAATCAATCGAAATGCAGATGGATGATCAAGGAATGGTTCATTTGTTGTACACTACCGATGAAGAAGTACGCCTAATTCGTTATGATGGTACAGTTTATGATCGAAGAGTATTGGTTAGGGATTCCAATCTCACCCACCACATTGGGATGGGCTTGGATACCAATGCTGTTGAACAAATTGCAACTTCTACTGAATCAAATGGCGTCACGACTCTTCAACTGTTAAGGAGCCTGCTTGGACAAGACCAAGGTAGAATCAATCCAGTTTCTTTTGATTCAGTTGATGCTTCTATTGGCTCTGATGAAGGTGTTTCTCTCATGGCCGACATTAATTTGGATGGCTTTGACGATTTCCTTTATGCAGACCCATATTACTCGTCCACTATGGCAGAAGTAGGTCGTGTATCGCTTGTTCTCGGCTCCTCAACAGGTCTTTTGTCCAGTGTACAAACTCTTGAAGGTAATCAATCAGGACAACGTTTCGGTTCTGGACTCACCGTTGCAGATTTTAACGCAGATGGATATTCTGATGTTGCGGTTGGCTCTCCGGGATGGAATGCATCGTTTGCTAACGGTTCGGGAGACAATGGAATCGTAGAAATTTATCTCGGGGGTTCGAGCGGTATTTCTCAGCAATCATGGTGGAACCTATCAGGTAACGACGGAGATGGTTTTGGATGGAAAGTTGAAGCTATTGCGGCAATGAACGGTGATGAATACGCTGATTTAGCAGTTGTTGCTGGAAATTTCACTCAGGTTATGGCTCCTAGTGAGATTATTCACAAAGGCCAAGTTTCGATATTCAAAGGCAACGCATCAGAAATGAATTTCATTCGGAATATCACCCAAGACCAACCCGGTACTCGATTAGGTCAATCTCTCAGTGGTTCAGGCGACTTGAACGGAGATGGATTTGATGATTTATTGATTTCAAATGCTGCAAATTTTGAATCCTTCGCAGGCTTCCCTAAAGTGCAAATTCATTTCGGTTCGCTGTCAGGATTGAATGGAAGTGCTGACCAAGCAATTCTATCGAATATTCAAGGAAAAATGTTCGGATATACAATCGACTACATCGGCGATGTAAACTCCGACGGCTATGATGATATGATGTTCTCAGAATTGTTTAATGGTTCAAACAATCTCAATCAACGAGGTAAGGTTTGGCTATATCACGGCTCAGATGTAGGGATTCAATCATCATTCCCGAACTGGACACGGTCGGGTGAAAGTGCTAACGATTTGCTTGGTCGAATGTTCGCAAGTGCCGGCGATGTCAATGAGGACGGCTATGATGATGTATTGCTCATGAAATTGGAGGCATCACGCTCGGGCAAGGTCGAACTTCATTTGGGTTCACCTTCAGGACTCAATGCAAATTCTGAATTGTTAGCAACCGGTAATCCACAGCAGTATTTGGGATTGTCAATGTCTACGCTCGGTGATTTTGATGGCGATGGGTTGAGTGAACTAAGTTTGAGTTCCCGAAATATCGTTGGACAAGAGTTTCAAGTTGCTCATCAGTTCTATTCCGAGAGAGACTGGGAGTCGACTTCATTCACGTACAACGACGCGTTAGAATTCCTCGACCTCTCAACGTCAAGTCGAGGTGAAGCAAGTATGCTTCTTTCTTTTTCCAACGACCCTTTGCCTCACTTTGTTGAACACGTTGATGATGGAACTGCAAGTGGGGTATGGGCTGACAAAACAGTTGTAGCAAATACCTCGAGTTCCACCACATTTGCATATTCAGGTACCAGTTCCGGCCGTCCACTTATTCTTTCAACAGAAGGAGGGCACGGACTTAAGGTGCAAACAACAACGAGTTATACTGCTCTTGAGCAAAGTATCCTCTCGACTGGAACAATGGGCGCGTACTTGGGCTCTGCCCTGGATTCGGATGGCCACCAGCATCTTGCACATGCAGTTTCAGGTGGCGGTTCTGGTTATCAGATTTTGACTTCGGTTGAGGATGACAGTGGTTGGAGCAATGACCAAGTGACAACGAATGTCAATCTTGACCATCCAATAGCCGTGTTAACAGATGACAATGATGCAACGACCCTCCTGTATCGAGATTCTGTTGAAAACCAACTGTCGTTGGCGTCCAACAATGGAGTTTGGACAATTTCCCCCGTCGGTGACAACAACTCTGTGTCTGAAGCATTTTCTGCTCTGTATCTCCCGAACGGAGACTTAGCTGTTGCTTTAATCAGTGACACTCAACCCGGAGTTGCCCCCCCCTCGCTCGCCCTTCTCATCTACAATCGGACCTCTGCGGCCGTGACAAATTCCTCCACAATCACAACACTTTCCGATTTGTCATCCAACATATCTCTAGCCATGGCTGATGACAGCACAATGATTCTGTCAACTCTTACTTCTACCGGAGTTTTGAATGTCTATGAGCGGCAATGGAATCACTCATCTTGGTTAGAGAATTCGTCTTGGAGAACTTCAATCAACCTCTCTCAGCCTACAGGCTCAATCAACAGTTTCAACCTTGATTTAATTGGTGGCTCAATTCCTGCATTGGCAGTCCGTGCAGATGCGAGCAGCGACGTTCTGTATGTCCGTAACGACTCACTTAACTGGACTTCATTCGGTCAACAACCTATATCCACTCCTGAAGGGGCGTGGGACCTTTCATTCGACGGCGAGCATTTCCTTCTCATGACAAGCGTTGGGCAATCGAACCTTCTCACTTGGAACAGTCTTGAGGCCAATGAATCTTCTTACCATTGGAACAGTCTTACCTTTGGGGATGTCACTGCTACCGGAAGTGTTGGATTGTATACTGATTCAAACGAAACGCTCCACCTCGCAATTCAAGACAGCATCGTTTGGGATGTCGAAGTATTGCGTTTATATCCTGATGCAGATCGAGACCTTGTCTTTGATTTGGTAGACGAACTACCCTACCTAGGGGACCAATGGTCAGACAATGATAGTGATGGATACGGCGATAACGGATTGGGGCCACTTGCTGATTCTTGTCCGTCTACGAATGCCCCATCATCGTTGTTTACCTACGGTTGTCTTGACTATGACAACGACGGTTACTCCGATTCAGATGATGTTTGTAACGATATTTCGGGCGATTCCTGGATTGACCGTAAAGGATGTCGAGATTATGACCAAGATGGATGGTCAAACAATGATGTCTCCTACTTTGACGGTGATGTGTTCATCTTCAACTGGAAACTTGCTTTTGATTCTGATGGTGATGGTTACGGGGACAATTCGGGACCAGATTGCTGTATCACAGCGTACAGATCCGACAATAAGGTTGGCGATTTATTCCCATACAATCCTTCACAGTACAAGGACACCGATGGTGACGGCTGGGGTGATAACTCTTCAGACTTAACCCAAGGTGATGCTTGCGAATTTGTCTACGGTGAATCATGGCGTGACAGAAACGGTTGTGTTGACTCGGATAAAGACGGCGCCTCAGATCCATCATCATTCGGTGGCTTTGAGTGGGATGTCTCTTTTGGTGCTGATGCTTGGCCTGATGATGGAACTCAATGGGCGGATTCTGATGGTGATGGATTCGGAGATAACGGTTCCGAAGGAGCAACGAATCCCGACCGTTTCCCACTCAATATTGCTGCAGCTGAAGACAACGACAGTGATGGTTATCCAGATAAATGGACTGATTTCTGGAACGGAACTTTAGACGATGACGGTGATGGCGTTCTCAATTTTGAGGATTATTGTGGTAACAGCACCATTACTGACCCGCCATCAGTTGATGCCAGTGGATGCAATAATCCCGCAAGTTCACGTCCTCAACCAAAGACTCTAACTCCAGTTTTGAACAATGGAGACCTTGTTCTGGATGGCTGTCCTGGAGTCACTGGAAATTCAACTTCTCCAAGTCCCGGCTGCCCTGATTCTGACGGAGACGGTTGGATGAATTCACAAGATGCGTTCCCAACAGAACCAACTCAATGGCTCGATTTTGATGGCGATGGATTTGGAGATAATTCACAAGGATTCCAAGCCGATGAGTGCCCGACAGTTTCAGGAGTATTCAACGGCACAAGTCCGTTTGTCGATGGGACAGGATATGGATGTCGTTTCATCGATGATTCTGATGAGGACGGAGACTTTGTCCCGGATGCAGAAGACCTTTGCAAAGGCACAGACCAAGGTCTAGATGTAAATTCGGTTGGCTGTGCGGATAATCAATTGGATGATGATGAAGACCTCGTCAAGAACGATGCAGATCTCTGTCCGCAAACTCCACTCGGAGAAACGGTTGATTCGGATGGCTGCAGTGAGGCGCAATTGTTGACCGATGATGACATGGATAATGTCGCTGGCCCGTCCGATCTTTGTCCTGATACCCTACCTGATGAACGAGAGGAGGTTGATGCCAATGGATGCTCAGCCTCGCAAAGAGATTCAGATAATGACACTGTCTCAGATTTAGATGATCAGTGTCCAGATACGCCTGCTAATTATCCCGTACTCTCCAATGGATGTACTGATGAAGATGCTTTCGAATTGGATTTGGACGGTGATGGATTTGCTGGGGCGTATACTTACACATTGAATGAAGCCACAGGACTTCGAGAAAACCAATCCGGAGATGATTTCCCTACGGATAAGACTCAATGGTTCGACCAAGATGGCGATGGATACGGAGATAATGCACTCGGAAACCAGTCTGATGCCTGTCCTGAAGAGAAAGGAACTTCATTTGTAGATTTCTTCGGTTGTCTTGACGATGGTGACGGTTATCGTGATGAATTTGAACCACCGGGTCTTGCCGGTAACCCAACGCAGTGGGAAGATGCAGATTATGACGGTCTAGGCGATAACATCAATGGAACCTTCCCTGATTTATGCCCGGGAACGAAATCAGCATATGTCGCATCAATAGACGAGAATGGCTGCCATCCCAGTCAACTTGATTCAGATGGTGACGGAATCTCCGATGATATGGATAATTGTCCATTTAAACCACTTGGTGAAGATGGATATACCGATGGGTGTCCGCGTAATACAGCTAACTCTGATGACCAAGCCTCTTCTCTCCTCGATTCTTCTGGTTTGTTGATTGGAAGTGCAGTCGTTGTTTTGCTTCTTGTTGTCGGCCTCATTCTCATACGCAGACGCGGAAATGATTTCGGACTGGATGATGACGATGACGATGATGATTGGGGGTACGAGGATGAGGAAGAAGAGGAAGATGATGTCCCTCTTTCTTTCCTGAACAAGAGAACATCCCAACCAACTCAACAACGTAGTTCTCCATCAAATCAAACCAAAGGCCCTGCATCCGGCCCACCAAAGCGTGGACCAACTGGCTCTCCTAAGAGTGGTCCAAGCGGTGGTCCTCCAATGAGTGGACCTGGCAAAGCGAAACCTCCAACTGGGCCATCTCGAAACACACCTCGCCCTCGTTCTCAAGCCTCGAATGGTACTTCGTTCAATGAGGAGCCACCTTCATCGGTCGAACCAGAAGGAGGCGCTAAAGTACGAAAGGCCAAACTTAATATTGATTTGTCCATTTTTGAAGACTGGCAAACTGAAGACCGTAATGCTGCGGCTGACTGGGTTAAGGAATCTCTATCTGACGGTGAAAACGAACGTACAATCCTCATGCAATTGCAGCAGACTGGTTGGTCTGCACCTCAATCTCGGGCAATATTCAATATAGGTAGGAGCCGTTAGTAGGAGTCACGAACTACATCAGTCAGCGATACGGAGCATTATACTCAAGAACACGATACAGTTGGGAGCAAAAAGGAGGGGTGAAATCATGTCTGACAAGGAACTTGAAGGGGCTTCGATGCCCACCGGAATAGATGTCGATGAAACGGCAGCATATTTTGGCGTCATTGAGTCCTCAGATGTTGTTCATACCCTCATGTCAATGGAACAATCCGAAGCAATGGAGCACTTTTTCTCTATCCTTTCAGACATCGTTCTCCAACCTGGGGATTTTGATTTTGAGGCTGCGAGTCAAAAGATACAGTGTGAAGGTGGCGAAATTTACTATTTGGTCGCGGGACATCTTGGCCTCATGAGTTTACCAGATCCTCTCTCATCGTATCTTGGAATACCGGACTCCGCAGGAGAGGTCAGCGGCAATACCCCTGCTATCTCTTCCGATGTGCAAACGAAATTAGCAACTCTTGCTGACCCGATGAGGATTCTCAAATTATTAGCAATTGCTTCAACGACCGGTTCTAAAGGAGAAGTTACTCGCTATCTTAGTGTGATAAAGGGACTCTTTGCTGACCCTGCAAGCCATACTGAAACTCTCGTTAATGTAATCGATGAACTTGATGCATCATTGGATGTTGCAGGACATGCACTTCCTATCCCTTCGCTTGCAAGTGGAAAAGCCTCTGCAGCAGCAATAGTTTCATCGCCCACAATACCTCAATCTTCGGCCACCTCAGTTTCACTGCCAACTTCTGGAGAGCCAGAAACAGTTCCTCTCCCATCATCAATTTCTCAAGAGAAAGTTGCTCTCCCGGATTTACCAACGCCTTCAGAAGTCAAGACAGCAGTCGAATTACCCCAAGTAGAACCAATTCAAACACTTGAACCTGAACTTGATACATCCAATGATCGAATGGTTGCTCGAGCAGAAGAAGATGCATTTTCTGGAGCTTTTGGAATCGAATTGGGTATTGATGAGGCAACGCCTGAGCCCGAACCAGTACCTGAGCCCGAACCAGTGCCTGAGCCCGAACAAGAGCCTGACCCCGAACCAGAACCCGAACCAGTGCCTGAGCCTGAGTCCGAACCAGAACCCGA
>DAIUCF010000002.1:54603-66362 GCA_036846305.1 Candidatus Poseidoniaceae archaeon
CCGAACCAGAACCCGAACCAGTGCCTGAGCCTGAGTCCGAACCAGAACCCGAGTTCGTGAGCGCAGCTGAACATTTTATTGCCGCAGATACGGATGGAAGTAAACAACTGTCGGTGGAAGAGTTGGCAGTTGCAACCGGTACCTCTTTGGATGAGGCTAAGGAGTTACATGAGCAGGCAGATACGGATGGGGATGGCTCAGTATCATTATCTGAATTTATATCTTCACCTGCTGCTGAAAAAACCCAATCTTTACCTCGCCCAGTTGCGCCTGTTCGAAAACCTCTTGCTCAGCAAAACCAGCAGCAACCATCAGTGGATAACACTCAGCAACAAGGCTGGAATCAACAGCAACAACCTCCCCAGCAACAGGGCTGGAATCAACAACAGCAGCAGCAACAACAGCAACAGGGCTGGAATCAACAACAGCAGCAACAACAGCAACAGGGCTGGAATCAACAGCAGCAACCTCAACAACAGGGCTGGAATCAACAGCAGCAACCTCAACAACAGGGCTGGAATCAACAACAAACTGTTCAACCAACGATTCGGTCCGGCGTTTTATGCAGAGGTTGCGGTATTGGACTAGACCCTTATTGGAGATTTTGCCCAATATGTGGGACACAGAATGTAGCTCGTTAACTGTCCCATAAGATGAATTCGCCATCGGCGATAAATTGTGTGTCATCGAGCCAAACATTGGCATTTTTCAACACGCCAGGAATGTGAATTCCAACTGCCGAAGTACCGCCGAGTGCAGTATTATCTCCAACAGAAAAATAACAAGTGCCGAGTCGTTTTTCATCCTCAAGAACATTGCCTGAAAGTCTTGCTTGCGGGTTCATTCCGAATCCAAATTCGGCAACTGTCCACACATTTTCACGTTCTTTGGCGCGCAGTCGCTTTGCCGCTTCGCCAAACTCTTGCCGAATTGTAGCAGCAGTAGTTCCTCCCTTGACATCCATGACCATTCCTTCTTCGATTACCAGCGTTATCGGCTCATCAACGAGGTTTGCCTCCCATGAACCGTCGATTACCACAGTTCCGCTCATTGTTTTTTCACGAGGCATTATGAACGCTTTACCAGCCGGAAGATTGGTAAGCATTTTTGGGCGATTACAGATTCCGTTATCATCGAGTTTCCATTCCCTCCAATTGACTTCAAATGACACATCTGTGCCGAGTTCCGATTTCACTCGAACGATTCTTCGCCTTCTGAAGTAGGGAGTTAGGTCACTTATTTTTTGTTTAATTTCTGAAAAATCAGCAGACATTCCTCCACGGCTAAACATCTCATTGGTCATTCCAGGCATCGTTGCAACTCGTGCACCTCCCCGTAATGCCTGACGAATGGCTCGTGTGTGCGTGAGCGAATATCGTGTAGGAGCAATAACGACTTGTTGCTGTCTCATGAGGTTCGCAACAGGCGAGGGGGGCTCTTCGCCATGATGCCTTGCCTTAGGCATAACAATGAGAAGAACTCTGTCGGAGCGCTCGTTTGCCGCTTCGTGAAGGGCCTGACCTATTTCGCCGGTAGTAGGGTCGCAAACGATGAGGACGTTTTCTCCTCTTCGCAAATCCATACATGTTTTGATAACAGTTTGAGCGCTTTTTTTGAGGTGTTCAGAAACCTCTTCTATGGAAAGTTCATCAAATGGGATGTCCGCTTTGAATTGCTCTTCGCTTGGTTGCCCCATCTGGTCGACAGGTTCCTCCAAAGTTTCACCAACTCCATCGATAACCTCCTCTAATACCTCATCATCGATTTGTTGCGGTGCATCTTTTTTTGCCTTACGTGAAAAAGGCCGCACCATGCAACTGCTAGATGGCTACACGATTTCAATGTGTGGCAGACTTTTATTTTCAAAAGCTTGGAAATACCCATTGCAAACGATACAAGCGTTCATGATGGGTAAACTATTGGTAATGTTATGGACAGTTACTCAACGTTCCTTGGACGTGTAAATGACATTCATCGACTTGGTGCAATACAGGGTCATCTGGGTTGGGATCAGGAGACAATAATGCCCAAAAAGGGTTCCGAATCACGCTCGGATATTCTTTCTTGGTTAGCAGCTGAGAGGCACAATCGAATAATTGACCCTGAAATGGGTCGTCTTTTGTTAACACTCGAAAAAGATGAAACTCTGGACGTCGATCAATCTGCAAATGTCCGGGAGATGAGAAGAACTTACGATAAGTCAGTCTTGCTTCCTTCAGAATTTGTTGCCGAATTTGCTAAGGCAAGATCAGAAGCCCTTCTCTCATGGCAAAAGGCTAGGGCAGATTCAGATTTTGAGGCATTTCTACCACAACTTCAGCATCTTGTTGACATGACCAAGCGTAAAATCGCCTATTTTGGTGGCGAAGAAAATCCGTATGACGTACTTCTTGATGAGTACGAAGTTGGGATGAAAGTTTCGGATTATGACCCGTTGTTTTCTGGCCTGCGTTCCAGACTCGTACCACTTTTGCAGAACATCACGAAAGCCCAAGAAACCCGCCCGGACCCGACGCTTCCAACCGAATTACGATTTTCGATTGCTGGCCAAACCGAGTTTTGCACAAAAGTATCTCAGGCGATGGGTTTCGATTTTGATGCTGGCAGAATGGATGCATCTACACACCCTTTTTCCGCAGGTTTATGGACCGGAGATACACGATTTACAACCCGTTTTGATGAAAAAGATCCGTTTTCGTGTCTTTATGCAGTCATGCATGAAACTGGTCATGCGTTGTACGAACAAGGCTTGTCTAAGGAACACGCCCTCTCGCCACGTGGCGATGCAGTCTCTTTAGGAGTGCATGAATCACAAAGTCGTTTTTGGGAGAATCAGATTGGACGAACATCTGCCTTCTGGAACATCGCCCTGCCATGGTTCAAAGAACAATTCCCCGACTCTCCGGAATGGACTCCTGATGAACTCAATCGAATAGCAAACACTGTTTCGAAAGGCTTTATTCGGGTTGAAGCTGATGAGGTCACTTACAATTTACACGTTATGCTTCGCTATGAAATAGAGAAGAAAATGTTCAATGAGAATTTACCTATTGCAGAATTGCCAAAGGTTTGGAATACAATGTTTGCAGAATGGTTTGGTGTCGAAGTGCCAAATGACGCAGTCGGTTGTCTACAGGACATTCACTGGTCTATGGGTGCTTTCGGTTATTTCCCAACCTATACACTAGGGAATTTGTATGCTGCTCAACTGCTTGATGCGATGGAGTCTGATCTTGGAGATATTGACGAAATAGTATCCAACGGCGACTGGTCCAGTTTGCTACAATGGCTACGGCCAAGAATTCATGAACAAGGTAGTAAAATGACTCCCGCTGAACTCATTGAATCTGCGACAGGTTCTCCTCCGTCACCGGAACCGTTCCTCAAGTATGTTGAAGAGAAGTACGGAATGTTGTACGGATTGTAAATCACTCATCTTCTGAACCCAACATCGAGTTCATACGAGCGGTGAGTTCATTGATTGCGTTCATGAGGTCATCAGTTCGGTCTTCTTCGTTTTCTGTTCCAAACGAAAGTCCCAGCATTGTAACCATCGCTCCAGAAAGCATGATTACTGCTGGCATGTAAACATCTGAAGCAGTCATAACGCTGTCCGCAGCTTCCATCCATCCCAGCAAGGCGCCAATTATGAACACACTAAATCCAATTACTACCTGCTGATATCCTTCTCCAATATTTTCTTCAAGCCAACTCATATGCTATCCCTAGCGAGTATTTACGGGTTTAGCGTATAAGTATATCCTAAAAGGTGCCGAAAAAAGCCAAAAAAACAACTTATTTCCACGGACCCATCAGTAGGGGAGTGCCCACACTACCTGGCTCAACAAGAATTTGGCCTTTTAGCCCAGTCTCTTTTGTACGTTCAAAGACGGGTATGCCAGCGACAATAGTCAATTTTGTCCAACCAACCAGAGACCTTCCATTGAATGGATTCCATCCGACTCGTGACCAGCAGTGTTCATCTTTGACTTGATGTTCAGATTCCATATCGACAAGTATCAAATCAGCATCTGCACCAACTTCTATCCGGCCTTTGCCGATCATGTTGTAACAGTCAGCAACATTAGTCGACATCCACTGCACGACTTGTTCAATTGTGCACTTGCCTGATTTGGCATGTGTAAGCATTACTGCAAGTGAGGTTTCGACTCCTGGCATCCCGCTAGGGGCTTGAGGGAATCCAAAATTTTTGGCATCCAATGTATGAGGTGCATGGTCTGTTGCAATGCATTGAATCGTTCCATCCAGTAAACGGTTCCACAAAATTTCTTTATCTTTCTCATATCGAATTGGCGGATTCATTTGCAGTCGAGTTCCATGTTTGGACACATCAATATCTGTGAAGGTGAGATGTTGAGGCAAGGTTTCGGTTGTAATAATCGCTCCTTCGGTTTTCTGTGAAGGTAGCGATGTAATTCCGTTGAGCCAATCTCCTTCAATCCCCGAGGTGAGGTGAAGTACATGCAACCGGTGATTGTACGTTTGTGCCAATTCTACGGCGAGCTGTGTAGCCAGAAGAGCAGTGACATCATCTCTCCATTCTGCGTGTGCAGCGATATCCGTTCGATTTTCAAATTCCGGGAAACGTTCGTTCAATCTCTTTTCATCCTCTGCATGAACTGCAATCAGTCCTGCAGTTTGGGAAAAAATTGTTTCAAGTGCTTCTCGTTCATTGACCAAAAGAGTTCCAGTTGATGAACCCATGAAAATCTTAATTCCACAAATACCGGGTATTGACAATGGGGACTCGGGTGTTCCAACAGCCTCTTTGAGATTTTCGACATTATCTGGTGTTGCACCAATAAAGAAGCCATAATTATTGACACACTTGGCTGCTGCGGTATCGAGTTTCGATTGCATACCTGCTAAGTCAGTGATGGATGGTTTGTTGTTTGGCATATCAAGGAAAGAGGTAATTCCTCCACTCGCTGCCGCAGCAGAACCGCTTCCCAAATCTTCTTTTTCAGGTTGGCCCGGGTCGCGGAAATGGACTTGAGGGTCAATTGCACCCGGTAACAGGTGCAGTCCTGTGCCGTCGATAAGTAGCTCATCATCTTCATGCTGAAGTTGATTGGGTTGTGAAATCTCATGAATTAGCCCCTTTCGGACTCGAACATCGGCATTCCGAGTACCATCTGGTAAAACGGCAGTCGCACCCAGAATGAGTAAATCACCATGTCGAGAAGTATCAAGCATGATACTCTCAAGAGGATTCACTCAATGAACTCTTTGTATCGATAGTTTCACCGTCTCAGTGCGGACTTAGGTCGGAATGCATGACATACATCGTCTACAGTGTCAATATACGGCCCTTCGAGCAAATCTACGCAATACGGGACTGCTTTCCAAATTTCGTCAATTGTTTCTCGAATGGACTTTGGCCGTCCGGGGAGATTAAAGATGAGGCATTTACCTCGAGTCCCACCAAGTTGCCGGGATAATATCGCTGTTGGCACGTACTGTAGAGAAACAGCCCTCATTTGTTCCCCAAATCCTGGTAGAATCTTTTCGCATATGTTCTCTGTCGCCTCGGGCGTAACGTCACGTGAAGCTGGTCCAGTACCTCCAGTCGTAACCACAACATGGCAACCAATTTCGTCAGACAATTCAATGAGCGTGCTTTCTATAACGGATTTGTCATCTTTTACACATCGGTAATGAACCGTAGAGGGGCTGGCTAGACATTCTTCAAAGAAAGACAACAGTGCTGGGCCTCCTTCGTCGGTATACTCGCCAGAACTTGCGCGATCACTGACCGTCACAATTCCAAGAATTGCTGGCTCACCAACTTCACTACCATGGCCAGTAAGATGCTGGATGGCTTCCAAAACCTCACACCTCGTACTTACTCGCCGTACTTTGCTTGAATATTGGCGTGGAAGTTGTCCAGCAGTGTGTCTTCGAACAATTCCGTTTGGCGTCGCATCTTTGTAGAGCGTATATGTAGGAATGCAGCTCCAACAAAGACGACAATGATCAAAGGAATCACAGCCTCAAGTTTGTACTGGTGCATGAACTTAACAATGCCTTCAGCAGTGTATGCCCAAGTAATTGAGGCGATGGAGCCGCCTATTATTGTGGCAGAAAGTACACGTGTGAAGTTCATTCGAGAAAGCAATCCTAGCATGGCTCCAACCAATACACCGGATGCCATGAATGGAATCCAAACAAACACAATGAGGCCCCAGAAGCCCCATTTGTTAATCATTTCACGCTTTTCGTTCGCCATGTACTCTACTGTTGACAATGTGTCTCCAAGGAGTTTTGTCTGAAGCATTTTGCCTCCAAAACCGTCTTGTTTTGCAACAGCTACTATTCGTTCATCGTTCTTAACATCACGTTCTACACGGCCTGCGCCTGCACGTTCGGAAAGGGTAGAAACTTGATTTCGACCTTTGACAATGAGTTCTTGAGAGCCGAGCAGGTCAGCATTTCTATCGGCGATAAATCGATGCAGCTCAGTTTGGACCTCGTCACGAGTTTTCTTAAATCTAAAGAAGGCAAACCTTTGTGTTGGCCTGTATATTACCGATACGAAAATCACTCTGTCATCGCTTGTAACAACTGCTGCTTCCATATTGAGTTCAGGGCGTCGAGCGAAAAACAGTTCCAAACTTTCTCGAACTTCATCCTCTACTCTTGAGAGGGTGTGCAATTCAGAAAAGAAGTCAGTATAATTCTGTTCACTCTCATCTTCTATTTCCGCAGATGTGCCCACGCCTACGCCCGACTCAAAGTCTATTGCTTGATTCACTCCGATTGTTCGAACGGTGAGTTGAACGGGTTTGAATACACGGAAAATTGCGAATTCTTCGAGGACTTCTCGTAACACTTCAGCACGAACATCTTTGCTATCGGAAAGGGTGGATTCCGTATTTTTGTATGGCATCATGATGTCAATCGACAAATCACGAGGTTCAATTTTGTACAATTCCCAATCGATTTCGATGTTCAAACGCTTTGCAGTCTTGACAATAGAGTCTTCAACAAGATGGGAGATATGGTTTCTTGAGAGAATGTCATCACTGTCTTGGTGATACACCTTGTACATCAGCGGGTAGATGATGAGCAAAGAGATTGCAGAAAGCGAGAGTGATGAGAAGGCCATCCACCATGCTGGAATTCCAGCAGCCCCACCTGCGAGCATTGCGGTTTCTCGTCCTCCGCCTAATTCAGCGCCGATCAGGACATATCCCCAGTTCCCTAAGTCTTGAACGCCCCAACACGATCGTGCTCCAGTTTCAGTAAGACGAACTTGGTGCTTTTGCTCAGAATCTACAAAGGGGAGAAAAGCAAATGTTTGTTTAGAGATATCAAGATCGAATTCTACCATCTTGTAAATTTCATCTCCCCCTTCAACGATACTTGCGTTAGCAATGTCGGTCTGGTTGTATACTGTAACAGTGTAATTTAGATTGTAGTGCCCCTCATCAAGCTCCTCGAAGGATGCAGAGAAATACATTTTTCCAGCATCGGCTTCTCCCGTAGGAGGGATGAATTTGGTGGTTGAGTTTGTCCAAGAATTAACTCCTTGACTACCTTCATGAATCTCGTTAATGGTGAATGTTCCAACTCCATAGCCGGATGGTAAGTTGTATCCGTACAGAGAAAATTTACGAGCATCTTCATTTGGGAATATTAGAATCCACGGTTCGTCAGTGATTTCTTCACACTCACCTCCTATGTCGAGGAATGTCTTTGATGCTGAATGATCAATCGCTGTCGAATTTCCGAATGTTCCCGAAGTCATCCCAACGAGTAACAACACATACAAAATGGTGTATATAACGCCGGCTGCCAAGACAAAATTTTCCTTCTTAGTAAGGAAATTTCCTTTTGAGTCTCCACTTCTTCGATTTCGAATCTCTAGGATCTCTTTTGCAATTTTGTTTCGACTTTTTGTCTCTGGGTCGACATGCTCGCCTTCGTCGTGAGAATCAACGTCGACTTCGCCCATGGTAAGAGGATGAAGACATAGCACATGAACCCAACGATGAAAATCAATCAAAGAATACGCAAGTGATGGATTTCAAAAATTGAACAAGTGGCTTTCGCTCGAGGAGTTGAGGTGGGTCAGGCCGGACTTGAACCAGCGACCTCGGCATCTTCAGTGCCGCGCTCTCCCAACTAAGCTACTGACCCGTGCAGCCTTGGGATAACCCCTGCCATATCAAGGCTTTTGCCGAATTTGGTTGGTATGTATGAAGGCCTTATTCAATTCCATCTAGGATTGCTTTTTGTGCTTCAAACAAGGCGTCGAGCCCGCCATCGGCTCGTGCAAGCAAGGCAATTAATTCCTCTCCTGAGAAGGTGGATTCTTCTCCGGTTCCCTGAATTTCAACATAATTGCCGTCCGCGGTCTTAACAACATTCATGTCAACATCAGCATTTGAGTCTAGAATGTAATCCAAGTCAAGGTAAACTTCACCATCAATCAATCCAACAGAAATTGCCGCAAGGTCATTTGGGATTACTGCGTTTTCTTGATTCACGCGCTCTGTTTGTGAAAGAGAGGGTGGTGTCCAACCGGATTTACGTTGTTCCTCGGTTGGTCTCATATCCAACGGGAGACACTTTCCTTGTGCAATCAATCTTCGCACAGCAAGTCGTAGAGCAATATTGGCGGCAGTAATTGATGCACAGCGGGTGCCACCATCTGCATTCAGTACATCACAGTCTACATTGAGCGCCACTGGTCCTAAGGCCTCCAAATCTACAGCTGCACGCAAAGAACGAGCAATCAATCTTTCAATTTCTTGTGTTCGACCTTTGGCCCCCCTTCGTTCTCTTCGGAATCGGGAATCTGTTGAACCTGGTAAGAGTGAGTATTCTGCGTGAACCCATCCTTTCGTTGAATCGCGTGGGAACCATCCGGGCAGTCTCGCTTCTTTTGTGCAGCAAGCCAGAATGACTGTATCTCCTTGTCGATAAAGTATTGATGCAAGTGCATTTGGAGTGAAATCTATTTCCACTTCTACATGTCGCATTTCGTTTGCTTCGCGGTCAGTATTAAACTCAGTCTTGAATTTCGCCATAGAACTCCCACTACCTTCTCAACATCAAGTCTTCTCTTGTTTCTGCCAACATCTCTGGCGCACACATTGAAGAATACAAGAGTATTGGCATTGGTTATGAGCCTACCCAAAGTTGCTATTTGTGGTGTGGCGCGAACCCCGATTGGAAAGTTCATGGGGGCCTTGTCTTCAATGTCCGCAGTGCAACTCGGAGTACTCACTGTTCAGGAACTTTGTCGAAGGGTTGGCATTCAGCCCACAGATGGCATCATTGATGAAGTTGTATTTGGGCAAGTCTTGCAGGCTGGAGTGGGCCAAAACCCCGCACGTCAAGTTGCGATTGGTGCCGGATTGCCGGTCAAGACTCCATGCGTAACCATCAACAAGGTATGTGGAAGCTCACTCAAGGCAGCAATGATTGCGGCAAATAGCATTCGTGCGGGAGAATACAATGTCGTTGTTGCCGGTGGTATGGAGAGTATGTCTAACGCACCTCATCTTTTGATGAATCACAGAAAAGGTTCGAAAATGGGTAATTCAACGCTTGTTGATTCAATGATACACGACGGATTATGGGATGGGTACAACGATGTCCATATGGGTAACACTGGAGAGACAATTGCTAAAGAATGTTCCATCACGCGAGTTCAGTCAGATACATTTGCTGCCAGAAGCCATCGCCTTGCCTCTGAGGCTCAATCCAACGGGTGGTTTGATTGGGAAGTATTCTCAATGGAAATCCCTCAACGTCGAGGAGATCCGGTCATTTTTTCACATGACGAAGGCATACGTCCTCAAACCGATGCTGATTCGCTGTCGAACCTGCGCCCAGTGTTCCAAAAAGACGGACAAGTCACTGCTGGTAATGCAAGTACGCTCAACGATGGAGCCAGTGCTGTCTTAATAGCAAACGAAGAATTTGCAAAGCAACAAGGTTGGGAAATTTTTGGATATATTGAAGATTATTGTACAAGCGGTGTTGCGCCAGAAAGGGTCATGAGTGCGCCTATTCCTGCAGTTCAAATGCTCCTTGAGAGAAATAATTTGAACGTTTTGGATATTGAAATCTATGAACACAATGAAGCTTTTGCCTCTGCATCATGTGCTGTTGCCCAAGAATTAGAAATTCCAGAGGAGAGATTCAATCTTCATGGTGGTGCAGTAAGTCTCGGCCACCCTCTTGGCTCAAGTGGAACTCGTTGTTTGATGACAATGATGGGAGTCATGCGTCGCAAAGATGCTCAGTCGGGAATTGTCACCCTCTGTTTGGGAGGCGGCAACGCAGTAGCAATGCTTATTCGGCGTAATTCCAATACTTCTTGAGTCTACCTAAGATTCACTTTTCCGACTGTGGGTATCAAATAGGGCTGGATGACGGCCTTCAAAGGGGTAGCCAATGGTATCGTTCGCAGATCTTGGGATTGAACCAATTTTGGTGGATGCCCTCAAGCAACAAGGCATCATCGAACCTTTCGAGGTTCAAAGAGAGTCGATTCCTGATGCAATGTTAGGTCGAGATGTGTGTTGTAGAGCGCCGACTGGATCAGGTAAAACACTCGCATTTGGTTTGCCTTTACTAGCAATGACGGAGGAGGCAGAACCCAGCCGCCCGACCTCTCTGATTCTTACACCTACTCGTGAACTCGCTGAACAAATCTTCAATGTTCTTGACCCATTAGCATATGAGTTGCAATTGTACGTACAAGCCATGTATGGTGGAAGCTCATACAACAAACAGTTCCGTGCTTTAGAACGTGGAATCGATGTTCTGGTTGCCTGTCCTGGACGCTTGATTGACATGATGGACCGTGGTGCAGTTTCTTTGGAAAATGTTGGCATCGTCGTTCTTGATGAAGCGGATAGAATGGCCGACATGGGATTTATGGAGCCGGTCTGTAAGATTTTAGACCAATGTAAGAAAGATCGTCAAACCATTCTTTTCAGCGCAACTCTAGACGACGAGGTGGCCGACCTCGTACGTGATTATCAAACCAACCCGGTAACCATAGAGGTTGGACCAAAAGAAGTCACTATGGAGAGCATGACTCATTATTTTTGGCTCATGCCCAATTCTAAAAAGTCATCAATTTCCTCTGAAATCATACGAAAGTGTGGTAGAACAATCATTTTTTGTCGAACTCGTAACGGGGTTGATCGAGTTGGAGATGAGATGCAATTTGATGGCATGGCTATCGAGACCCTGCATGGAGGACTTTCTCAACGACAGCGTGACAGTGCAATGAAACGCTTCCAACACGGCGAATGTATGGCTTTGATTGCCACGGATGTGGCGGCGAGAGGAATTGATGTTGAAGGCGTTAATTGTGTCATTCATTATGACCCTCCGGAAAACGGTAAGGCCTACAAGCACCGAAGTGGACGTACTGCCCGTGGAGGAAGTACAGGAATTGTAATTTCACTGGTTCAGAAGCCACAGAAGAAGCAATACGGAAGAATTCAGCGAGATGTTGGAATTCGTGTGGAATTTGAACCGCCAGAATTTTCGCAACTTCCCGAATTTGAAGTTGAATATATTGCAGCAGACAGACGCCAACGTTCGAATCGTGGCGACTCAAGTGGCCGTGGAGGGCACTACGGTTCACGAAACGGCGGCGGTGGCCGAAGCGGTGGCGGTGGTTACCGTGGTGGCGGTGGTCGAAGCGGTGGCGGTGGTTACCGTGGTGGCGGCGGTGGTCGTGGCGGCGGCGGTGGTCGAAGCAGCGG
>DAIUCF010000003.1:0-64205 GCA_036846305.1 Candidatus Poseidoniaceae archaeon
CATATAAAGATCAAAAATTATACGTAACAAGATCTGGTTACACTGGAGAAGATGGTCGAGACGCTGGTCCATCTGTTCAGTTTCATTCGCTTGTTTAATTGCGGAAACGGTACGTCGCATGACAGTTACCTCAGCCTGACGGAAACGATAGATACTTTGCTTCATATCACCTACAATACAGATGGTTGGGTCCCACGGCCCAAGAGGATGCTTTGGTTCATCAGCAGCCACATTACGATGACCCCAAAGTCGAGCAAGAAGTCGGAAATGTGCCGGATTAGTATCTTGAAATTCATCGATGATAAACGCCCGATATTGGCGTCGTATGGATTGCAAAACTGCGAACCTTCTGTTCAAATCCTCAAAACAGTGCTGGTCTTCTGAAGCCAATCGTATTGCGCGAGCGATATGCTGGTCAGACCAAGGTTCATCGCCAAAGCCGTCCAATGCCTGAACAACATCATGAGGGTACATGTGGCGGACTATATCTGGACAACGGGCGAGGGTTAAATCAGCAGCTAATCGTTGTATGTCATCGTAATCATGTACTCCTTCTTGTGCCTTCATCAAAGTGAGAATTTCCTGACATCCGCGATGAACAAGAAGTAAATCACTGAGTACACTGGTTTGTAATTCACTGGAGATTCTTAGATTTCCCGATGGTGCTAAGTCATCGAATTCAACATCTATCGGAATTGCTCGCAGTTCGCAATCTTCAGGCATAAAAGGTAGATTAGATAACGGCTGAAACAAAAAGGCACACTTTCCAAGTAAACGAACAAGGCGGCCTTGACGAGAGTTGAGATGCTCACGTAAACTTTCTGCCAACACACCCGCTTCTGTATGTATGCCGTCTCGTACTCCTTTCGACAATGTTTTGGCTGCAGATTTACCGTAAAGGCCGGGATGCCAACCGTTTGAATGATTCACCTGTGGTAAACTCCCTTTCGGGAAAAAGTTAGGCCGGTCCTGTTTGTCTAATTGGCTCCAAGAGGTTGATGCGATGGCTACTTGCCAAACCCATTGTATACACTCCACCGGGTTTTCGGGCAAAGGTTCTCTAGCAAGATTCGTCAAATGATTGAATCGAGTGCGGGATGTATCAATTTCAACTTCACAAGGTGTAACATAATCTGCGGAATATGCAAGGAAATGATCGGTCCATTGAAGGAGAAGCGTCTGTAACATTCGAGTATAATCTACTGCAATATCTTGAACGGGCTGTACAAACATATCCATTAGGATTTCATTCGCCAATGGGCTTTTCCCGTCCCAGAAGTGGCCCAAAGATTTGGCACGGTTTCCCATCGCACGGTGTGATTCCTCAACGAATAGAGATTTTCCAAGCATCCCACTAAGCACCACTGCAGCGCGTTCCTGACCTCCAAGTAAAATTGCTAATCGGTTACGGGCCGAGATGAACTCCGTAACATTACCTCGAACTCCAGCCTCTAGAGCATCAGAAACTGTGCGGATCCTCCATGCAGATTGCAGGACTTCTCGGGTGAGTAAAGGAGAACGCTCCTCTGCAATCTGCTCTCGGCTCGGATGAATAGCGACAGAATCAAGATGGGGAGAAACAAGTTGAGAGAGAAACGCGTCAATGGTCGAAATAGGAGCCTCGTCAAGCGATGACAAAAGCATTTCAACATCTGCCTGGTCACGGATTCTCGGGTCAAAAATCCCATCCACATCTCCCGGCTTAAGCGGGCTGGCTCGGGTTTGTGCAACCCTTGCTCGGATTCTAGATTTCAGTTCTGCTGCTGCTTTTTTGGTGAAGGTGATTGCCACTACTTCACTGGGAAGTAATGCTTTCCATTCCTTAGGACTGGTGCGCTGCTTAGGTGGCGCACGCAATGAACCATGGCCGTTTAACGGCTCTCGAGGACCTAATGGGAGAAGTAAGGCTGCTCTTTGCTCGTGAGAGAGGAGGTGCTGAACATAACGTTCTGCCATGACTGTGGTCTTTCCAGTACCCGCCCCAGCATCCAAAGCGATGTGCTTGTCGAGGTCCAGTCCGAGCCGTTGGCTACGATTGAATCGAATCATCAAGCATTCCCTCCAAATTTCTCGGGATAAACAAGACGGATTGAGCTGTAGGAGTAATGTCGGCCCGGGGTTGAATTAACTTGACCTGAATTCGCCGCATTGATTGCGCGATTTGATGTTCGTAATCGCTCAGCAATGAGGGCCCGGAATCCGTTAATCTCAGTCGATTCGGATTCCGGGTAGCGATGCAATTTTTGCGAATAAAAGGTTTGTTCGCCTATTTCTGCGTCCTGCAGGTATTTGGAAACAGACTGGTCCATCTCGAGATAATGCGCGGTCGATTCACCTATTTCAGTGACCCCAATGCCCACAACGCGGTCTCCGGGGAATGCCAATTCCCAAGACCGTGCATACAACGAGAGTTGTACTTCATCGAAT
Organism: Candidatus Poseidoniaceae archaeon; assembly: GCA_036846305.1. Taxonomy (GTDB): domain Archaea; phylum Thermoplasmatota; class Poseidoniia; order Poseidoniales; family Poseidoniaceae; genus MGIIa-L1. The sequence goes on from DAIUCF010000003.1 coordinate 2,428, forward strand.
AAACCTCGGCGATGACGGTCTCCTTTTTCGCCAGCCTTAGGACCATTGACGGTTTTAAGATCCCTAATCACGACAAGACGGTTCGCTGACGGGACTGGGCCAGAATTCAATGGCATAGGCTGTGAAACAGGTTCCTTTGAAAGAACGCCGTCGGCAACGGCTTTCTCTCTTTGATGTGGGTCGAGCACGATCTGGTCAACCCGATCAATCCGTCCTCGGATTTTGAACGGTGAGGATTGCCCATTATCATTGCATGCATCTAACAAAATTGGTGATTTGCCATCAAGTCCGATGCCATATTCACATGCTATCGGAGCAGCATGGGTCAAGGAATAATCCGAGAGAAGCATTCGTCCTATTCGCCCCCCGCAAGAAATCTCACTTACTCCTTCAATGTAGTCCCTCCAGACCTCTGGAGTTACTCCGAGCATCTCTCTACAACGATGGACTGCAATTGCATCATCGCGTTTGAGCCAAGATACCTCACTCTTTAGGAATTCGAGAACTGACTGCCAAAGTTGTTCGAAATCAGTTTGATTAAGTGGAAGTGGTTTATCGATGGGAGAGGTCGCGGTTGGAACTCCATGATAGCGAAGTATTGAGGCTTCAGCATCATGCAAAATTGTTCCACGAGTCCGGTGGTCGAGATCTTCGGATTGTGATTCTTGAGCTTGGGCTTTGAGATGATTCTTCATCCAAGCCAAACGTGGACATTCAAGCCAAGATTGAATCCTACTAGGGGACCAAATATCTACCTTGATGGGGGAAGAAAAGCCCATTACTGAGTTGAGCGTTTCACTCTTCATATTGTATGGAGGAAGTGGACGTGGGTCAATGGCGGGGCCGTTTCCTCGCGACCCTTTCATGCCGAGATTTGGCCATACTTCATGTTGGTTGCTTCCTAGTAAAACCTGACTTTTCTTTGGCCGGAGATTGAGCCCGTCAGTGCTAAGTAGATATTTGCGAAGATGCCATGAGAGGTACTCATTCTTTTGTAGATTTTTATGACTTGGTTGGCGATGAAATCGGTCAAGTTGAACGGGGACTTCGTGTGCCATGGCGACAGAATTCTTTGATAGAACACTTCCAGTAATTTGACTTCCATCCCTAAGTGCTAAACCCAAACGTTGCCGCTGATCTCGAGGACGATGCCCTGCACGTTCAGCGGAAATTATTCCATCTTGAGAAGTCATTGTAAATGGCCTAGGTGTTAACCATACCTCGCCAGATTCATCGCTAGTCCAATGCCAGCTTCGATTCAGATTCCCAGATTGGTGCGTAGATTCGGGAAGGAAATCTGGGGGTTTTTGAAGCAAGGTAATCTCACCGGCTTGCCTCAATTCAGTGAACCATTCAGCAAGAGGTGCGCTCGGCCCTCCACCCTCTTCCTTTGACGAATCAAAAACAATGACTGTTTTGCCAGCGTTTAACAAATGGCGAAGATGGTGTCTTCCCTTACGAATAGTCAAATCCGAATGAAGCATGCCCAATCGGAGTTTCGCCTGAGCATCAAGCCATGGGACCTTTGGTGATTTCATCGCCCATGAGCCAACATCTAACCCAACCAAAAGAAAAAGATCAGCCTCAACGCCATGGGCTTCTTCGGGTTTGAGAATTTGGATTTGGCGGCTTCTGTTCCGAGTTCGGGGGAGGGTTGTATGTTTCAGCAAGTGTTCGATATATCCAATAAAATCTTGGCCATTTGAAGGGACAGATAAATTGGCCTTTTCAAGAGTATTCTGAGTCGATTTATGAGATTCGCGAAGATGTTGCAGACCTGCTATTGAACGGTCATGGCCTACAGTTCGACGTTGAAGTAATGTCCAATCAAGTTTAGACAGTATTGTATCAAGCCACATAAAACCATCTTTTGGCCGTAAAGGAGTGGGTAGTTTTTCACCGGATGAACAACCGATTAGCTCTGCGTCTAATGCTTCTTGAGAATTCTTATCGAGAAGTGGATGCCACAATTGAGCAACACAACAGAGCCACCATTGTGTTTCTTCAAGTTCCTGTAAGGCACGTTCGCGATTTGAACCAAGTTGGGGCGTGACATTAGAAAGCGTAGAAAGCCAACGGCGCAAAGCACCTTGACCACCACGGACATGAAAGGTACGCGCTATATTCTCAAGGACATGGATGTGCGGGCGAGGATGCCATTCTGAATTCTTAGGATGTTGTAATTCGCCAACTCCGCCGTTTGGTAAAGGGAGGCTTTGATTTTCAAACAGGGATTTTAGCTTATCAATCGACCAAGCCTCCAACCCGTCACCAATCTTCATCAACAGAGTTAGGCCAGCCAGAGACGGAATGTGTTCGAGGGTTTGTTTTTCAGAACCAGTAAGATATCCGAGAGTTTGAAGTCTTGAATTCCACATTCTTTGGTTACTATCCGCGGCACCATCAATTATAATCACCTCTCCATTCACTGATTGACGATATTCGTGAAGAATTTCAAAAGCAGCATTAATGCTATGCGCTCGCCTATTAACGGTAATTCTGTGATAAGAAGTGTTGCGTTCAAAAGAGAGGGGGGACCTCCATGAACTGGATTCGTTAAATTTCCAAACTTGGTGGGGCGGCACCCACGGCGGCAGAGTTTCTTGTGATACATATTCCCAATCTCCGTCAAGTAGATGCGAACCATGGAAGCCAAGACGGAATGAGCCGGGGGTACACAATTGATGTATCGGCCGTATTGATGCAACACACTGGAGAAATGTTCGCTCGACTTCGGTATAGTCAGGAGCAGCGTCGAGCACGATGAGGCCTTGTACATCATTGAGGGTGAATGGAGCAACATCCATCTCTTGGAATTGTTTGATCAAAAAGGGCAAAGCATGGTGAATATGTGTTCCGCCGAGTTGCTCCCCTACCTTTTTCAAAATCAAATCAAATTCCTTTGCCCCAGGATCATTCTCCCAAACCCATGGATTCTTGATTTCGGATAGTGCGCCATGCAATGATAGCAATCGTTCGGTTTGGTAAGGCGTCCATTGTCGTTGATTCTGAGGTGAAAAAAGCAAGGGTAATTCTCCAGACTCTGCCGCTTTCTTCGTACGGGCATGAATGGCAAGAAATAGACCGGCGTTGTCCTGCATAAGTGAGGGGAGACCGGTGTCTAGAATCATCAGTGAGATAAAACGTTGAAGAGTGAGATGATGTGTCGTATCTATTGGAACATTCAAACCAGCAAGGCGATGTAATGATTGGCTCCTACTCGCCTCATTTGGATACAAAAGAACGTAGTTGTCGCATTGGCCATCGCACAAACTTCGGAAAAGCCATTCCGGTATATTTTGGCCCGGTGGGACTGCTTCAAGAGTTATCTCTGGTATTCTATTTTCGTCCATACTGCCCCCCCCGACATGACCACAGATGTCGACTGTTCTTGAAGGCTATCGATTGAATCGACCCAACTTCAAAACATTGGAGCCGATTAAGATGATAGAAATAAGGAATTAACTTTTGAACGGTAGATCTGATAAAACCGCCATAGAATGGTTTGAAAAAAAAATGATCCCTCCCCGTCGTGCTAAATTTTTCAAACGCTTATATGCTAGAACTGTAGTATACATAGATGGTAAAAGGGAGAGAAGTTCTATGTCGAGTGTATGTGTGCGAGCGGCGTTTAGGAAGATAGAGTGCGTAGTCGGCTATATACTGTGGAGGGGGGTATCCGTGTATGATTACTGCGCAAAATGTTTTGATTTGATTTCTTTATATACTGTAGGGTGCAATACCTTATGTTTGTGCTAACATGAATACATCATGTTTGGTAATTTTAACTCATGATTACCGTTACATTTAAATAATTGACAGTGGTTAGAGTGTATGTTGTCCGCTAAAATACCCCTTATTGCCATTTTTTGCCCCTCGGAGCATTTAGTGGCGCTAGGATTTTTTGGCGCACAAACAGAGAACAAGAATGGAGATGAAAAAGATGAAAAATGATAAGAGAGATACTAACAACGAGCTAGATGACTGTGATGATTGCGGTAGTAAGAACCTGGAACGCGTGCCAAGCAAGGGTGAAGTTTGGTGTAATGACTGTGGGCTTGTCCATAACAATCAAGATGCTGACGCTAAAGATAACGGAGCCATATTGTTCGGAGAGGCATCTCACCATCATGCTGTTCGAAACGATGCAGATCGGAACAGAAACATGGGCGGCACAGGGCCAAAAATGCGTTACGGTTCACGTGGAGTCGTCAATCCTAGCAAATACTACCTGCTGGAAAAAATCGACCGCAGTTCTGTCCGAAATCCTCACCCATTTGCAAAGCGCGTGAAGCGAAATATCGAGAAATTGTACGGTCGCCACGCCCTTCACATTTTGGAATTCTTAGTCGAAATGTCATGTAAACCACTCACAGCTGAACAGGAACAAATTCGAAAGAAACAGAACAAATCCATGTACAGGCGCCTTGGTATGCCAAAGCAGTCCATTTGCCGAAAAGTGAAAGGCATCAAGGGTTCCTCAGAAGAGCAAAATGCAGTCATTATTGCAGCAGCAATTGTTGAGCTTGCCGGAGAAATGGGCCTCATGCCTAAATTCGACCGAAGAGCAACAATGGAACAAGCAGGAATCAGCCCCAAGCAAATCATGAATGCTCGCATTAGCATCCTCAAGCATTGGAAGGCCAAGGTTTCCATGGAATGGGAAGAATTGCCTAAGCGCAAGAATGCTGACGACCGCAGAGAAGATGCTGTTGATCAGGCTATTTGGCATATCTTGGAAGGACTTGAAATGCATTACACCCCTGAAGAGTTGGAACTGTTGAGTTACGAAACCGAAGCTCGGCTCGGGCTGTTGAACGAAGGTACCAGCAATGCTCATTCCATCAATATCGAAGCTCGAATGATTGTTTGTGTCACCATGTATGCTAGCATGAATTACTTTGGATGGCAAGCAGGAGCTGCAGACATCTTGGCCGGAGTCTTTGGACTGACCAGCAGTGGCATTCGTTCACGATATGACGCCTTAGTAAAAGATTCAGAGGCTGGCACATTCCACGACAATGGAGCATTCGATGCTTCCGTTGCTTGCTACGACCCTGCAAGTGAGATTCACAAGAAGAATGCTTTGATATCCAAACAGCGTCTCGCCAAGATATGCGCAAAGCAATCCTCCTCATTGGAATCTTAATTTTGACTAGTGTTGGCCCAACAACAACAGTGGCAGCACCGGCAACTCAGACCGAGGTTGGACTGCTCATTGGAGGCCAGTGGGCAGATGCTAACAGTTCGGCAGAATCAACCCTTAACTTGAGTGAATTACCTCCTATTGTCGAAGTGTACACGGCCACTTGGTGTGGGAATTGTGTTGATGTAGAGCATGCCCTTGATGCCATTGAAAATGACTCCGGCATTCAGCAATACCACATTCATCGGGCCATCAACGAGTTGCAAGACCCTCTGGGCAGTATCGTAGTTGATCAAAGATTCCATGACCGGTACGGCGTTTTTGCGCCTCCAGTTGTGGTCTTTAATGGTACAACCATCAAACCAGGAAGTGTAACAAGTGCAGATTCTCTCGAGGCTGAATTTACCGAACTCGCACACGTTCCTCTTCAACACGCAGGGAATTCAATGTTCATGTGGTCGCCCACTTCGAATACTACCGGAACTGTACAATGGGCTTTGAATGTCGAGAATTTGACTGCGCCTAATGGCAGTACACTTGTAGCCCAAGCATGGATTGTAGAAGATTCTGCGAACTTCAAAGACGGTACAAATGGTTTAGAGGATTACCCTCACGTTGTCCGGGGAATACTGGAACTTGGCACATTGGAACTGAAAGATAGTCTGGTTGCAATGACGGGTAACACAAGTATTACCCTACCTTCTGCATACGATGGTTCGGACTTATCCGTCCACTTGCTGTACCAACTAAATTATCCTGTAGACGACGCTCCGGAAGAAAATCAAAGCTCGACAGATACCGAGGTAGAGGAAGTGGTTCCAGCAATTTCGTTGATTGGAAGTCTCGGAATACTCGCAATAGCCGCCTTTACTCGCAGACTACACGAGTGAATTCAACGTGATCTTGAGGTCGGTTTACGCTTCGTATCTCGCAGGTCTTGTTCTAATTCCCAGCGAAATTCAGGAATCTTTGCCGGTGTTTCAACCACTCCTGAGTAATGCCAACGCCATGGAGATGTATTGGTTGCATAGGTCGTGTCTTGGATTCGATTAAGAAACGCCGAAACATCCCTAAATGCAGTACTTCGTGCGTGATCTCTACGGATGAAGGTCACGTGTTGGCCTGAGGTACCATGTTCAACAAAGCCGAGCAACGTTGCAAAACGTCGAATCAAACGACGCTCCTGTTGAGTTCGGAGGGTTACACCAAGGTGGCAATGTTCGAATGTTAAATCCCCTCCGTCTACAACTCCCATGCGAAATGTAGAGCCGATTGGATGATGCATCATCGCTTCCCAGACCCGTGTAAACACCTCACAGAATCGCCGTTCGCCGTTTCGAATATCTCCCGTCGGCAATCGGTTATTTGTTGCGATGGGGGCCTGAAGATGTCGGTATTCTCGATTCAATCGACGATGAAGATAACGGTTATCGTGAATATAATCTTCCTCTTCGCCGTTCTCTAAGGACTCATGCCACAATTCAATAAATTGCGGATGTGGAAGTGCTGAATCTGCTGCAACTGCATGCTCGACTAAAGTGCTACATCGAGAATTTCTCGACCTTCTGTTGTTGTCAAATGGCCATCTGTTGCGATTAAATGCAATGTTTCGGCGGAAAAGATGCATCATATTTCGCCCTTGAATGTGTTCGTAATCATTCTCATTCTCTTGAGGTGATTGCTTCAACCACTTGATGTGAGAGCCTTGTTGCTGGCTTACAATCTGCTTAAATTCCGCAAGAGTTGAGGTGTGAAGAAATTGTAAATGTCGATCCAGTAGAAGGTTAGGGAACCCGAGAGGTGAATTGTAGCAGAGATGTTTTTGCAAGCTATCGATTTTTCCAGATGTTGTAACATCATCAATAAGGGCTAGCAATACCGAAACAATCGTGTCCCCCAATGGAACTGTGGAATGGAAGGCACTGTCGTAGATGCAGAGAGATGTCGTACCCCGTGGTTCAAGAGAATCAACGGTTTTGATTACGAAAGGGGCGCCATGAGCTCCACGGCCAACCTTCACTTCATAGAAATGCCCCAAACGACCGATGACCAGCATGTGTTGGTCGTGAACAAAAATTCGGTCAGAATTACTGTCAATTACTTGTCGAAGAAATTGTATCGAGCGTTTGATTGGAGATGAAATTGAAGGAACTGATGATTCGGAATTAGTCCAGTTATACTGTAATGCATACAACAAGTTTGCTGCCTCAGAGGAGAATGGAGAGTAGGCATAAGATAACAGAAGAGCCAATATCGCGGGTTCATCCGGCACAGAAGTTTTACGCGAAGAATTGTTTTTAGCCCGGACAATGAATTTAAGTGATTCATTTACCACTTGGAGTGGCCATGGGCGAATAGCCTTCTCTTGGCTACAAGAAGAGTACGCCATCCAACGTGAAATCCATGGGAACTTCACGAGGCTCTCAAGAGTCGGCGGGTGGTAGACAAAAGCTTCCTTTAGGTGTCCTTCAAATTTTGAACAATTCGGGGTTACAAGACGTGAACGAACATCCCGTGACCAGGCTCCTAGCGGATGGGATAACAAATTCTTAGGGGGTGCCAAACTATTTTCTGACACCCATTCAATCCATGAGAGGACGGCGGCGGCGCCGGGTTTCTGAATTGAATCTATGACTTGATTGAGTTCTAAAAAACGCCTTGGAATACGATTTTGGTGATTTGGAGCTATCGATTCCTTGTTCATGGAGCCTAGAGCAATGATGATTTTTTCCAAATCCCAACCAATACGTTTTTTCTTCGAGCAAAGAAGATTAATCACAGTAAGTAGAGGTAGTTTTGTAGGTAGAGATGCCCCATTAATCAGCACCATGCCCTCAACAATGGATACATGTACATTCCCAACCAATTGAAATCCTTGTTGTAGAAATCGTTTCTGTGGATTGAATAATCTTTGGCCTTGTGATATTCGGTCTTTGATTTCATCCAACTCGCCCTCAGTACATGGACTCTGGAGGAGGGGGTCTAGGGACATATCAGAGAGTCGGGCCCATTGAACATCCTTCGATTGTGATGTTTGTTCAACAATTGATTTCCACCTTTTTGGGGCCGTTTTGTTGCCTGAACCGAGCATTCGGATGGCTTCATCGTGAATATTGGGGCCAATCTGATAGGTCCATTGTTGTGATTTTTTGGTGGTGATAATGGAGTCGCACAATAGACATGTGCTGGTTTTCGAAGGATGTTCACAAACTGAGCAAACCGAAGCATTGCTTGTGTGGTTCATGTGTCAAAAATTTGTCGACATGTATTAAACTTACAAAGAAGTAAAAACCCCAATTATACGCTGGACATCTTCATCAGTAATGTGAAGATGAACAACGATGCGACAAGCATGAGGCTGTATGTCCATCACGTCTATCCCATGAGATTTGAGTTTCTCCATAATCTCAACGGCCGGAACTTGTGAATGGAAGTAGACCATGTTTGTCTCTACAGTATTCATATCAACTTCAAAATCCTCCAACTCGTTGATCGCATTGGCTAGTGTTCTTGCTCGTTGATGGTCCTCTGATAAGCGATCAATGTGATGGTCTAAAGCGTGGATACATGCAGCTGCAAGTATTCCTGCTTGTCTCATTCCACCTCCAAACATCTTGCGCCATCGATGAGCACGGGCAATGAATGCTCGTGAACCTACCAACACTGAGCCGACTGGAGCGCCTAGGCCTTTTGAAAAACAAATCGATGCTGAGTCAAAGTCACGAAGCATTCGTTCAACGGAAGTGTCGGTTGCAATTGCAGCATTGAATATTCGAGCACCGTCCATATGTGTAGCGCACTGGTTGGCTTTCGCTACATCCACAATAGCATCAAGTGTACTTTGTGGATAACAAGCACCACCTCCGCGGTTTGAGGTGTTCTCGACACAAACAAGTGACCCATCGGGATAATGCGAAAGAGAGCCTGCTTGTTTACGGATTGCACTCTCCACATCTTCAGGGCGCATGAGGCCACTATGGACATCGACCAAAGCAATCGAAGCGCCACAAAGAGCAGCGTAACCTCCACCTTCGTAGAGATAAATATGGCTGTTTTTAGCAGTAATGATTTCATCTCCTGGACTCGTGTGTGCTCTTAGGGCAATCGCATTGGACATTGTTCCTGAAGGAACAAAAAGCCCGGCCTCTTTACCGCATATTTGAGCAAGTCTTTGTTCAAGAAGCGTTACTGTGGGGTCATCACCCAAAACATCATCACCTACGATTGCCAAATTCATTGCCTCGCGCATCGAAGGAGTTGGTTGAGTAACTGTATCTGAACGTAAATCAACCCGGTCGGAATCATAATGACGCATAGCCGACCGAAGCGGCCTCCATTCATCAAGTCAATGGAACTCAAAGTAACTTCAATTCGCCAGTAATTTTGTCAATATCACCATCGGCACTCGGGCCTAGTGCCAACACAGTCAGCGAACCGCTAGGGATTTGAGTGTGTCCTGCATCACGAACCAGCGTGGTTAGAATTCCAGAACTTTCTGCTAAAACCTGTAAATCAAGAAGATGTTCTGCATCTCTTCCCTTAACACAGACTTTCTTTTGTCCACTTGCAAGCCATTTCTCAAGGAAACGAGGCTTATGTTCTCCTGCATTCATTGTTGCAAGAACGGCACCATGGCCGACTTGAGCTGCAATTTTCCCTTTTCCCATCTTCAATCCGTGATTGACTACGAAAATCATCTTACAATCACCGCTAGGGGCAAATCCACTCGGTTGTGGCGCTGTAATCTTGTGCAAAAATGAACGAAGGCCCATGGAGAACACCTAATACGGTTTCAACTCAGAAACAAGAGCATCTATTGAGCGGCGAGGTGAGGGTCCAATTCCGAGTACCGTAATCGTCCCCGGAGGCAATTCAGTATGTCCGGCATCTTTTACGAGAGTCGTCACAAGTCCTGCGGCTTGAGCTTGCCCGGCTAATCGTTGAATGGTTTCTAAATCATCAGCTCGCAAGCATATTTTTCTTGCACCAGCCTTACTCCACCTTTCGACAAGCCGAGCATGGGTCTTCTTCGCATTCAAAGTGCATGTAACCGCTGCATGTGAGCATTGTACTGCCAACTTGCCTGCTGACATTTTCAAATCTTTACGGGCCACAAGGACCATTGAAGGTTCTTCAGCCATCGATGACATGACTATTCACCGCCGCAAATTCAACTTCGTCAAGGGTTGTTTTTTCTTCAAGCAGGCCCGCAAACCAACTGCCTAACCAGACAACAAACACCAAATTTCCAGCCATGTGGAGCAGATCGAACGGTAAGCCATGGCCTAAGTAGATGAGGAATTCACCAAATCCGATTGTTCCATCAAGAATTGAAAGAGAAACCACAAGGTCAAACCATAAAGCGCCAAGAACGGATGCGAGAATTGCACGGCGCATATGAAGGCCATGGACTGTAATCAAAGGCAAACGTGAACCGAAGACGGCAATACTTGCCCATCCTGCGGCTTGGAAGACAGTCCACCAACCATGACCCATGAAGAAGTTCGAAATCATGGCAACGAGAACCGCGAATGCTGCGCCGCGTCGCGCACCAAGTTGAGCGCCAACAAGCAATGCTGCAACGGTAACGGGTTGAATATTCGGCAAAGGTTGCATGACGACGCGAATCAATGAAACAGACAGAACTAAACTTGCTAAGAACAGACTATCAAGGACCGGCCTTTTGGTAGGCTTGGCCAGCAACCAAAACGCAGTGGCCAGTAAAAAGGTGTCCAAGAACAAGCTTGCGAGGGGTGAAAGGGTTGGGCCGTGAACGCCCATTGCTTGGAACATGTTTCAACCCAAGAGGGTTGATGATTTGAGGCTTACCTTACTTATACTGAAACCCAACGAACTCTTGTGGGTGAATCTACGGGGGTTTTATCCGCAGAAACAACTCCTTTGGTTCCGTCAACAAAGTACTCCCATCCATCTCCACCATGCCCATTTATCGAGGAGATATACCACCCAATCTCGGTTTTTTCTGCTGTAAATTCAAATCCGAGTTCTCCTGTTGCCGCCTCAGTAAGCGAGTAGACATCACCATAGCCGCTTAAACCGCCTACTGTGTATGTTTGACCTTCAATGTCAAAAGTGACCATCTGAGTTTCAAGCCATGATTCTGGCCATTCTTCATTCCAATCTTCATCAAGAGATTCTTGAGGGAATTGTTCATCAAAAGTCTTCGACCACTGCGATGAGAGTTCCGGTAAAATCAACAGTATAATCAAAAGGAACAAAACGCTTGTAGATCTTAAGAACCATTCACTATTGCCATTCAGAAAAAATATTGCAGACATTGAGAGGAACATATACATCACAAAGAGAAGCCCTTGTCTACCCCAGTCAAATTCTTCTTGCTGAAATGATGGAGGTTGTTGTTCAATTTGTTGGAAGACCCTCAATAAAGATTGGTCATTGCCAAAAACAGTGTAATTGGCTCCCCGTTCGAAAAACCAAAGCGGAGAGGAGGTCCCATATCCATAGATACCAATATCAATTTGTGAATACGAGCCGTCTCGACTTTCGACAAATGAAATCATTCCCCAATTCGCATTCGGCGTATTTGTAGGAGCAACAATAGAGCCATCGGGAGAGACCCCGATTTCCCCATTGGTGTGGTGTGGAAAAGTATTGATTAATTCACACGAATTCTGGCATGAAAATATGTTCAAAGATGATGAGTCCCCTGTAATAACCATTTCATTCTGAAGTACCGGCATAGCAGGTGATGGCCCGGAAATGAACTCTTGGATAACATCACCATTATTCGAATTTACCAATACTATACTGCTATTCAATGGATGCTGTACATGAACCAACAAACCAGCATTGGTTTCAAGAGGCGGATGGCGTATTTTCCCGTCAAAAGATGAAAGAACTGTTGCGTTGCCTTGCGGCGTAATTTTCCACAGATTGCCTTTTTCGTCTCCGGAAAAGTATCCTTGAGGAGTAACTGTAACGCCATTCCTCCAGCCCAAACCAGTCTCGACCCACCATTGCTGTTGGCCGTCCGCAAGACAGTACTGGCCAACACCTGTGCGGGTTGGAACAATCACGTCGCCGTCTTCAATTGAAAAGACGCTCGTTATTCCCCAGCCTGCCACTTCCGTTTGAATTGACCAATGTACCGTGCCGTTATCCGGGTGAATTGCGTCAATAGTACCATCTGTCCATCCTACTAAGATGAGTTCTGGCCACGTTCCACAACTACTCGTTCCTGCTTGAGCGTGGACCAAAGGCGACATGTCATTGCTCAAGGTTGCAGAATTCGTATATTTCCAAATCAATTCCCCTTCAACACTCAATGCGGTGACAGAGGGTTCATCGCTTCCCGATGTCCGTACAATTATTTTTCCATCATGATATATTGGTGCTGTCGAAATAAATCCTGATTCAAAATCATATTCCCAAACCAATGAATTCTCTTGCTCCCAGGATGATGAAGATTGTACGGCCGAAGTGAGAGATACGAACAAAAGCGGGATGAAAAAGCACGCAGCAAAGCGTCGATTCAAGTCAATCACTCCGAAAGATTCTGGATTGCCTCACGCAATAAGGTGCTGACTACTTTCCCATCCGCAGCACCGACCGCCTGCATGACGACTCCCATGAGGGGGCCCATTGCACCCATTCCTCTTTCTTTGACAAAATCAGAGCGTTCAGCTACGATGGATTCGATTATTGCACTCAAATCCCCTTCATCTGCAGGCTTGAATCCATTTGCTTCTCCATACTGGGCAATTTCTTCTCGCGTTGGAAGAGTTGTGCCAAAGTGTTCAATAATTTCATTGATTGATTCTCGAGTAATAAGACCGGCTTCTTTGACATGTAATACCGCTGCAGATAATTCTGGATTGGCGGTATCGTTCTCTAACAGAACACTTGCCCATCCCTTGTGTGGCAATTCGCTAGCATGGTGAACGAAGATATCGTCAAGTTCGCGAGCAAGTAACTGTTGTCCTTGATCATTCGACACTTCATAACCAGAAAGCCGATGTTTTCGTTCATCGTCCGTCATCGGCATATTAGCAACGATGTTCTGCCAAATTTCATCGGTTAATGCAAAAACAGGGACATCCGTTTCTGGATACATTCTGGCTCCACCAGGCAAAGGACGCATTGGTGAAGTGGTTCCATCTTCTGGAGCACCTTTCTTGACGACAACATTTCTCACTTCTTGAGCAATCCTATGCCAAGCCTGTCGTGCTCGAAATAGAACACTTTCCAGTGCAAGTTCTGCTTGCCATTGAGGGGCCAAACAAAGTACAAACCCGTCGACATCTGCAAGAGAAAGGCGACTGCGAACGAGATTTACCTGCTCCAATTCAATGCCGTAGGCAGGTAATTCATCTGAATGAAATACCCCTTTCACACCTGCTAATTTCGCGGCCCCTGCTAATTCTCGACCCAGTCGAGGCAACTGTGAACCTTCAATGTCCATTGATTTAACACCTAATTTCCCTGCTAAACCAGGCAACGGTAAAGCAAGCATAACCGAGCCTATGTCAAGTCCAGTTCTAACCATTTGAGATTCACAAGTTGCGAAGCATTCACTGATGTTTACAAGAGTCAAGGGGAGATATTCAACCACAGCCGCAGATACTTCATCTTCAACTGAGGGGTCATCAAGGCGACGATCTGGAGGAAGATTTGCTAGACCCAATGATTGGCGTAATTCGTTTGCAAGTCGATAGAAATGTAGTTGGCGAGCCATTTCCAAACGAATAATTCTCGGTATCCATGAGAGGTCTTGACATCCTTTGATTTCAACCCTGTCTCCACAGGCGAGTGATACATTGAGGTCCTGACGAATACTTCCAAGACCTCGGCGGACTTTACGCGTTTGACGAAGACACCTTCCAAGGGCTTTGGAGGTCTCTTGCGCATGTTCAGGTGAAACCACGTCTGGGGAGGTTGCAATTTCGATAAGTGGCAACCCCAACCGATCAAGATTGTAGATGACTTTCTCGCCGTTTGAAGTTGATACTGAATCGAGTTTTCGTGCACTATCCTCTTCAAGACAAAGCACGTCGATTCCTACTGGACCTGTTTTGGTTTGCAAAACTCCATCAATGGAAATGAGCGACGTTCTTTGGAAGCCACTGGTGTTGGAACCATCGACAACGGTTTTTCTCATCGTCTGAAGCATTGTAACTGGTTTGGCTTCAAGCAACGCTGAGACCGTGAGTGCAATCTCAACAGCATCTTGGTCGTGAAGTAAGGGTGGCTGTTCATCCAACTCGATAAGACCCGAATTTGGTGATTGGACATAGACAAAGGAACGGTTTCGACGTGATTCAAAGCGGGCAGCAATATCAATTGCGCCCCCTTCACCACGGGCCGCTCTTAAACGGCGTTGAAAGCGAGGCCATTGTTCAGGAACTGTGTCGATTGTCACGTCGTAAAGCACACCTGGTTGACGAGAATGAAGTTTCCCAGTAGCAAGTTGCTGATGAACTTCAATGCCGCACATGAAACCCAATTCGGCAGGAGATAAGGCGCTTGCATCAGCCACATCACCAACAGGTTCGGCGTCAATTGGGTCGGCCATATCATCGCGGAGCCGTTCATACTTCAAGACTACAACCCTTCACTGTCAAGCAATTTGAAGTGTATCATAACCCGAAGGACGTATCATACGGCCGTGTTGACAAAGTTTGTCAATAATGTCTTCAGCAGTTGCTCGGTCAATGTCATATCTCTCTGCCTCGTTAAAGACCTCAATAAGTTGAGCTAGACCGCCGTTGTTTGCTGAAAGGGATGCGACAATTTCCATAATCGCCTTTTCTCTGTGTCGAACGGTTCCTTTCTTTCCAGTCACAAGCGTGGTCTCATCAAAGTTACCTCCCATCAATTCCTCACGCCATAAGCGTGTCATGCGCACTGCTCTTTGAGCATCATCCAGGGTTGCTACTTGAGAAAGTCGTATTCTGGCGCTAGCTTCGGCCAGTCGAGCCAAGGCCTCTAAGGCACGAGCTGTAATGGCTACACTATCGTTTGAATCACCCGTTTGTTTACGGGTTTCGACATAGAAACCAACCAAATGGTCACGAGCATCCTTCTCCAGACTTGGATGGACCGTTCGCTTAGAGTAAGCGATGTACTTTCGTATGAGGTCGCGTGTCAAAACTTCTCCGTGTTCATCGGTAGTATCAACACCAGAGCGCGAGTTTGACTTTGTGGGGTCTGGCGCACTGCCCTCATTGACAAGTAGTTCGCTTGTACCTTGCAATCGATTAGCGATGATGTGATGGGCAATTTTAGCGTCTTTTTCCAACTCTGGGTCATCGGTCAGAAGCCAAATAATATCGAAACGGGAAATCAAAGGAGGGGCTAAGTTGATTTGAGCAGTGAAAGGAACTTCAGAAACAGGCTCAAAGCGTCCGTTCTTTGGATTGGCTGCGGCAAGAACTGCACAACGTGTTCTGAGACTTGCGTTAATTCCTGCTTTTGAAATGGATATTTTCTGCTGCTCCATAGCCTCGTGCATACTGGAACGGTCGCCTTCATTCATTTTATCGAATTCGTCAATAGCAGCCAATCCCAAATCAGCTAGAACCAAAGCTCCAGCCTCAAGAGTCCATCTTCCATCAGCAGCCGAGTCCTGCACTGCTGCCGCAGTTAATCCAGCTGCAGAAGCGGATTGGCCAGAAGTAAATCTTCCTCGCGGAGAGATTGTCGACATGTAACTGAGCAACTGAGACTTAGCAACCCCGGGATCCCCCATCAACAGGATGTGGATATCTCCACGGTTTCGAGTCCCGTCTGAATTTAATCGAGCCACGCCCCCAAACAATTGCAGCATCAAGGATTGTTTGACATAGTCCATTCCAAAGATGGACGGCGCAATGCTTTTTGTGAATAGATCATAGATATCTGGGCGTCGTGCCAATTCCTTAATTTCAAGTTCCTCGTCTTCAGTGATGACAATTTCTTCAAGAGGTACGTTCTGTCGCTCTAGCGAGTGAATTCGAAGGAATATGTCGAAAACCGGTGTATCCTTTCCACCTTTTCTTTGAGAACGAATAAACAGAACTCCGTTTGCCTTGACACGGTCACCTGGATTCAATTTTCCTGCCAAATCGTGTTCCGCTATACAGATAATTCGTTCCGGTTGTATTCCACCTTTCATCTGTTCAGGCAGTTCTTGAAGTTCCATAAACTGAGAATTAATGAGAATGGAATCTTTCTGAATAAGCTCGAAACGCGTTTGTCGTTTGGCTCGACCGCAGCCACCATCCAATTGCTGACACTCTATTGGCTCAATCAGTTCCTGCTCATTGGGTTGATTGATGAGCATTGAATGACCACAGGCCACACACTCGAAAGTGGCAGCATAAATTCGTGGTCGAACACCAGAGATTTTGGTTGTCACCGCATCAATTGCTAGCATCATTCCGATGTCATCTGCTCGAAGTTGTGACACAGTACGAACTTGGTCGACAGGTAGATGGACAATACGAACGAAAGGGTACATGTTTGAGTGGCCTGCATCCATCAAAAATTGGCGTAAGGCTTGATTTGATGCATGAAAGTGTAGTTCTGGGTGTTGGACTATATCGTGTGCAAATTCATGATCAAACCCTTCAATCACACGATATGAAACTTCAAGCGATTGCTCGTCAGGCCACATTTGAGCAAGATTGTGAACCGATTCTGCAAAGTGGTCTTGGATGAGAGATGTCCATCGAGCAGGGAGGTCAAATTCTTGAAGCATTGTTATCACCAAGTTAACGGGAGTGGCTCCCGACTTTCGAACAATTATGGCAACCGTATTTAGCCATGACCGAACAAAAATCCCACCCCTCGATTTCCAGTGGAGATTCGTGAGGCCGACGCTGTTCGATTTGACGAAAAATCAATGACCACTGGCTTTAGGCGGGAACCGCAGAAAAGATGAGGTATGGAGGAATGGGTATTCACATGCCGAAGCATGCTTTCTCTCCAATCAAAGGTTCGCTTGAACGATGGACTTTGAATTCACAGTTGCTTGAAAACAGATTAGGGGACCCTACCGAAAGAGAAATTCTAACTCATATTGCCCCCGAAGGACTTGAAATGATTGAACAGGGTGGCAAACTTCCAGTTTTGATTTATTTAGCTCCTTTTACTTCTTCAGGGCCTGCTCGTGCTGGATGGAAAGCATTCGCAGAAACGCTTCCGCAACGGCATGAACGGTTGGTGAAGTCCGGCAAGATGAAACCTGCAATTTTAGTCATGCCAGATACTTTCACGACGCTTGGAGGAAACCAATTCGTTGATTCGCCCGTATTAGGCCGATGGTCATCATGGCTATCACAGGCGCTCAAGCCGGAAATCAAAACGCGGTATTCGACCAACGGAAAATTCGCCTTGATTGGGAAATCCTCGGGAGGATACGGAGCGCTAGTCAACGCAATGCTTCAGCCCGAGCAATGGGATGGGATTGCATGTCATTCAGGAGATATGGGTTTTGAAACAATGTTTCTGCCAACATTTGCTGAGACACTTACCCATGTTGGAAGATATGGTGGAGCGCCACAATATGTCGATTACATCAGAAATGCTGAGCGCATGTCTGGCTCAGACTTCCACACACTCATGATTTGTGCAATGGCGGCATCGTATGACCCACGTAGACCAACTCAGGACAATCCCTTGGGAATTGTTTTGCCAGTGGAGTCAAAAACCGCTGAAACCCATTCCGATGCTTGGAGTCGCTGGATGAGTTTTGATCCGCTGACAATGGTTGAAGAGAAACATGAGGCCCTAAGAAAACTCAGCGCACTCTTCATCGATTGTGGTGGGCAAGACCAGTATCATATTCAATATGGGAGCCGACGATTTGTATCTCGTCTGCTCTCGATGGACGTCCCTCATAGTTGGGAAGAATTCGCAGGAACCCACTCAGGAATCGACCACAGACTTGACTTGAGTTTTGCTTACTTAACAGAAATGTTGAGTTGAAACGACAAATGTAGAGAACGGTGAGTTCTTCACCCGCCTTCGTTTGAGTGGATTCATGGCCGAACCTATGGATTACGCAAGTGCGGGAGTCGATATTGACCTCGAAGGTTCCGCTGTTGCTTCACTCATCGCTTCACTGAGTGCCTCTTCACGGCCTGCTGGAACACCTGGTGCACCCGTCCATCTACCCGGGGGTTTTGGAGGATTAATTGAATTTGGAGATTCTCTCCTTGCTATGGCAACAGATGGGGTGGGTAGCAAACTACAGATTGCTTCGGCATTGAAACAATGGGGCGGAGTTGGTATCGATTGTATGGCAATGAATGTCAATGACCTACTTTGCGTTGGTGCAGAGCCTATCGCCTTTGTTGATTATGTTGCAGTACCTAAGCCGGACCCTGAAACACACGCTGCTCTTGGCGCCTCGCTAGCAGAAGCATGTAGGTTAGCTCGGGTCACACTTGCTGGAGGTGAGACTGCGTCTTTACCAGGAATTGTCAATGAACTCGACTTATCTGGAACAGCCCTTGGATACGTCAAAAAAGGCCAAGCAATAACCGGTGAACACTTGAAATCAGGCGATGTTCTCATCGGGTTACCTTCATCCGGTATTCATTCCAACGGTTACTCTCTTGTACGCCGAGTAATGGAACACACTGGCCATCAATATACAGACAAAGCGCCCTTCAATGTTCCCAGTATTGGGCGTACTGTGATGCATTTTAACGGTAACGACGACCAACAATTTTCCCTTGGTGAAGTGTTTCTCAATCCTACACGAATCTACTGCGACCCCATCATAGATATGCTGCAGTACGCCGAAACAGATGGAGCACAATTCCAACGCTCCGATGTTCGAGCAATATGCCATATCACTGGTGGGGGGCTTTCGAATCTACTCCGCCTACACGACTCATTAGGGTGGCATATTGATTCCCCACTTCCGCCCCATCCCGAGTTTGAATGGCTTCAGTCTGTAGGGGGGATTGAGACCCGTGAAATGTATCGTACATTCAACATGGGAACCGGGATGATTCTCGCTGTTTCATCGGACAAAGCAGAACAAATGACTGCTTGGCTCGAAGAGCGTATGCTTGGAACTAAAATCATTGGACATGTCCATGACCAAGGTCATAAGGTCACTCACGCCCTTGAAGGCGTGGAGTTTTCCCATTACTGAGTCTGCTCAGTTTACTCTGCAGGTTCTTCGGCTGCAGGTTCTTCGGCAGATTCTGCAACATCGGATGCTTCTGCATCATCTTCGTTCATCATCTTAATTGCCATACCCAGGCAGCCTATTGCTCCGATTAGAAGAAGTGGGGCTAGGTAATCAGTACCGACGTCAAAGTTTGTCCAGTACGTCAAAGCCTTTTGATTGGTCGTTACACTGGATGCAAGTGTTTCGGCATCATCGTCTGAAATTTCAGAACTGGATTCAATGGCAAACACTGCTTGCAAATCGCTTGCAACAGGAGCAGTGTGCTGATCGGTGATTGGTCGCATGTCCAACCAGAAGGTCGACTCTGAAGAGCCTGCGATGATTGCCCCACTAAGTTGCTCTGCTTGCAAGGTCACTTCACTTCCAAAGTAAACTGGGAGTGCACCAGGCACTGCATCAAGCAGTGTGTCAGTATCCAAAAGTTTGGCTTGAATTGGGCGAGTCAGTGGGTCTAGAGATGCTGAACAATCATCGACTGCAATGTCCTTTAAAGTCGAAGTTCCATCACAAGAGATTGCTGCAGTTGCATATCCTGAAAGGTCAACTAAATCGCCAGATCCAGTCAAGAAACCACCGGTGGTATCGGTTCGAGATTCTGCGGTAATGAGGCCAAAGGTGTTCTGCATCTTCATTGGGTCCTTCCAAGAGAAGTACGAACTGCCGTCAACAGCCATCATCTCGCCTTTATCGCAAGAAGCATTTTCACCGGTACAAATCATGTAATCAGTTCCAGTATCACTGACAATTCCTCCAGAACCGTAGTATGTCGCATTGGATTCAAGACTGGTCCATCCAACGGTCATGTCCATTGGGTTACCTGTAGCCAAGAAAGCTACAACAGGGTCGTGCCATCCGAGCAACCAGTTGTTAAATTCTTGAGTCAGGTATGGAGTTGTTCCAAACGAACTGATTAAGAAGTCAGGTACGAAATCACCAAAAATTGGTGATGACACAAAGAAACTCAATGCATCGGCTGCGTTTGCATCAATGCCGTACAAAGCGCCAATTGTAGCGTTATTCCAAGGCATTGGCTCAGCAGCCTCCATTGTGGCGAGATTGATTGGTGGCGTCATACCGCTCAATTCACCGTACATGAACAGAGTAGCACCTGTTTGAGTCGTTATACCTAGAGGGCCGTACAAGATGTTTGCAGCCTGTGATTGGTTAATGGAAACAGGAGTAGCTCCTGCATGACCTGGAATCATACCAGCGCCCCATGCGCCACCAATGTTGAGCGAATTGTTGAGGTAAGGGCTGCCTACTGGACTCATACCACCGAACGTTTGGTTGACAAATTGCTGAGCATTCATTGTGCCAACACCGCCAAGAAGGCCAAGTTGAGCAGAAGAGGTGGATAATGCCCATCCAGCTGCCCAAGCAGCGGTTGCATTGTATTGGTCTAGGGTAAGATTGAATGCAGTCATAGCATCTGTAACTCCCATTCCTAGGAATGCCGCCAGACCGAATCCTGTTCCATCAGCGTTAGTAGCAATCAAACCAGTTGGAGTGGCTGTTCCGTGTCCTGCTCCCATGAGAGCAACGCCGTTAGCACCGGCAAAGTCGACGCCCAAGAGATTGTGGAGTCGGCTTGTGATGTCATCGTTATTGGTAGCATTGAAGGCTGTACCACCGCCGTAGCCGGCGAAACTTGTCCCAACTGCTGCATACATGGTCCAATCTCGAACGAATGTCTTATGGAAGTCTGGCATTGTAGCATTGGCCATGGCAAGGTAACCATAGGTGGTGGCTCGAGCCATCACGGTGGAGTTCGATGGGTCTGCCATAACTTGGGAGACCAACATTTCTGGTTCGCCCATTCCAATGAAAGCAACAGAGCCGAGTGGTTCCATCAACGAAATGTTGAAGTTTGCATCAAAGGGATGGAAGGTGTTTGTCATTGCTGCATCCAAATCTCCTGATTGCCAATCTCCTAAAGTGGCGTTAAGCGTAGAGTCGTTGTTTGCTGCCATAATGCCCATCCCCGTAGTGGAGGACTTCCATTGACCTTCAGCACCGTCAGCCCATGTGTGGCACGGAACTGATACCATGCCTACGAGCAGAACGGGAACTTTGCAGAGGTCACCGGTTGTAGCGGTTCCTGCTTGTGTGGTATTCATGTCTTGGTTGATCATTTGTGCAGCGAATCCAACCTTGGTCAAATCCATGATTCCATTGATTGCCATACCGGTAGCGCCAATCACTTGCGGGGTGAAACCGATGTTGAGTTGAGTGATTTGAACGTCACACGGAACTTCGGTGTCTGCTGAACATGCATAGGAGGTGTTCTCGTGATAGGTGATGGTTCCAGCATCTGAATCGTGAGATGTAAAGGTACGGTCAGAAGTAATGGTGTAAGTGACCGGTCCAATTTTTTCATGGGTTGGGGCGGTTCCGTTTGCCATCACATCATCGACATTGGTTACGGTCCATCCGTAGAAATCTCGGTCGGTTGTTGAAGTGGCCCAGTCTGGATTGATATCTGTACAATCTGAGTTTTCACAAATATCGTCTAACGGTTTGGTCTTTGTCGCTTCGAGAACTGCGTCTTCAACACCGCCAGTAGAAAGCACTGAAAGGCCTCCACTCAGCAGTATAAACACAAGTCCTGCAGCTAGCATCGTTTTATCTGTCATCATTGACATAATTCTTCAATGCCAACCCATAGCACATAAGTGTTGGCGCCAACACCTAGTATAATTGGCATATATATTGAATTTCAAGATTAGCCAACCGATTTAATCGGTGTGGTCTTCAAGTTGAAGCGGTACGGGAGGACATGGGCGACCAGACTGGACCGGATTCTTCTCCCTCAGGATGGCCGGGCCAACTATGGTTAGAAGGGCGTACTTTGGTCCATCTGCTGGATGAACAATCACGGCCCACACACATGCCAAGAGGTCCGGCAAAACGCACAGGGCCTGGTTTTCTCAATCCTGCAATGGCTCCGGCAAGAACAAGAAGTGTCATGCTACTCAACGACGCATTGGAGCATGGTTGGTTGGCCCGTACCGACCAATCGATACGAATACTCGATGCTCTTTGTGCTACGGGAGTTCGAGTTCGAAGGTGGAGAAATGAAATCCCATCGCACCTCCAAAAAAGGTTGAGAATTACTGCAAACGATTTGGATGATTTTGCACTCGATTGGGCTAAAGCCTCTCATGCAACCCATCCACCATCTCAAGATGTTCAGCATCGGCCTGAAGACGACCGATACGGAAACAGTTACACTCAAAATTTCGAGAATGGGCTGAACTTTCGACAGGTAGATGCCCGTATCGCAATGATAGAAACCGGACATCAGTGGATAGACCTTGACCCGTTTGGCTCACCTGTGCAATTCCTTGATTCTGCCTTGCAAGGACTATCTAGAATCGGAGTGCTTGAAATCACTGCAACCGATACTGCTGCACTTACAGGCTCCTCGTCTTCGAGCCAAGCAAGAAGATACGGAGCCAAAGGTATTGTTGATGTCTATGCTCATGACGACGCTGTTCGCCTATTATTGGCCACTGTAGCTACTGCTGCTGCCCGATTGGACAAAGCAATCACTCCACTACTCGCTCTGTTTGATGGACACCATGTACGAATTTCTTGTCTTGTCAAAACCAGTCGAGAACAGGCAAGTGAAATTGGAGAAAACATCGGATGGAGGGTTCGAGAGGATGATGTCCCCTACCGGTTTGTTCGACATCCAACCCCTGAACAAGTCAAAAGAGGAAGTGGGCCGCTATGGATTGGGCCGTTATGGGACAAGAAGATTGCAAGCCGGATGACAGAAGAAAAAGCAATTGAATTATGCCAACCGGATTCAAACGAAGTTGACTACTTTATTTCACAAGGATTGACGTGGGATGAACAAGACATTGAATATTCTACCCGAGAACTTCGTCGTAGTGTACGATATATTTCACAAGCCGCTGACCTCATGAGCCGTGAACATTTGTTGCTCAATCTCGATTCACTGCCCAAATGGGCTGGCGTTGGTGGCGCACCAAAAATCGAGAAATTGATTTTGAGCCTGAGCGATGCAGGTCACGCTGCTGCTAGACTGCCCGATATTGAACCGCTAATGGTTACCGATGCTCCATTTGAAACGGTTCTTCAACACGTTCGGAAACTCTCAGCTTCACCCAAATGATGGGTCGATATCCCCGTCATAGAGTTCTTTTTCTGGGGCAGGCAGGAGTGTTTGCGAATTCTCCAGCACATCTCGAACGCTGTCTTCGATGTTTTGAGCGTTCTCCAGTAATTCACTCAAAGGAATCTCAATACCCGTAAGTTCAGAGACAGCCTCGACTGCGAGTGCTGCTGCTCTTGCATCAGGATACATCGGGCTTGCTTCAGCCAAAAGCGCTGTTACATCAATACCAAGTCTGTCGCCTTCTCCAAGAAGAAAACCAGTAATTCCAGCAACGATTCCTTGTTGGATGGGCTCAATACCGGCAAGGTGAAGCCTCTCTCGGGCTTTTTCTGACGAGCCCACTCCAAATAAGTCGCCGTTCGAAACATCTTTACTCGATTGTACTAAGCCATCGATGATGATTAAACGATCAAATCCACCGCGAGTGAACCATTCCAAAACAGTCGATGCAAACATGATATCCTGCTCGTCCTTGAATTGAATCTCCGATGTGAATACACCAATCCCATCGCCTTGATACACACGAACGGGATGCTTTGGAACTTCATTGTGAATAAGGGCTACAGCAGGAAATTCAGAATTTAACACGGTACCGAGTTGTCGGAGTTTCAACGATTGAATGATGTGGGATGCAGCTATTACTCCGACCATGCCTGCAGTCGTGAAACCTGCAACGGCAACACCACCGGTAGTGAGTGGGTCTGCACCATCTTGTAAAACCAAAGCATAGCCTTTGAATTCGTGCTCCAAGTTCTCCCCTCTAAGCAATCGTAGTGCCGGCCTATGAAAAGTCATACGGTGAAATCATTCTTCCCAAACTGCCCAATCTTCCCAGCCTTCTTCACGGTACCACCAAACGCCTTCGTCATCTTCCCACCATTCAGTACCGTCATCATCGACAGAGATGTTATCATCTGCATCATCAGATTCTTCAGAATCTTCAGAATCTTCGGTATCAAACGATTCTTCAACCTCGGTTTCCGATTCTAAGTCAGATTCATCATACTCTTCGACTTCTCCCCTTCCATCCACTTCGTCAAACAAGGAACGCCGACGCTCTGCTGGAGGCTCACCCGCAACAAAATCATCGCCTGAGGATTTGATTTCATCGAGGCTTCTACTTGACCGAGGTGCAGGTTTTGCAACGACATCATCATCATCGTCGTCGTCGAATTCATCGAACCAATCCTCATCTTCTTGACGAGGACGCAAGAGAACAAACGCTGCACCAGCGCCACCCAGTACGAGTAGAGCTATGATTCCGCCAACAAGAGCCCCTGAACCTCCTTTTGATTCATCATTAGAAATATCGTCATCGTCAGAATCAACTTGAACCAACATCTCGCCGAGAGTCCACTGAATCTCGCCTTCGGAACTGGCGGAAGGAGCGGTCATGTTTGCACACCGACTCGTTCCATCGTCCAAACAGGTGAGTTGAAGCACATATCCCACGCCTTGCATTCCAGGAAATAGGCCGTCAGAAGGACCATTACGAACTGGAGTAAATTCAAACTCAAGAGTACCGTTTGCAAGCATGGTGATGAGCGTTCCGTTGCTAGGCAAAAGAGAGGATTCGAAGGAAATTGGGGGGGGCGTGGTTGGAATAACTTTCCAGGAAAAACCAACTTGCACTTCGAATGGATTCGGATTGGTGAGGGTACAAGCAATTGCGGTATCGGTTCCGTTGTCTTCCCAAGCATATGAGGTGCTCTGACACACAATCGTACCCGGCAGAGTAGCATCTGGGAACGGAGGTAGAACAGTTGTATTGTCAGTTTGGTTTTCGGACTCATTCGTTGTCTGGTTATCTGTTAGATTCACATGTGTATTACCAAAACTAAACACGATATTGGTTGTTGAAGGGGAGTACCAATCTTGAGAATCAGATGGATAAATGGTCAGAATATCATGAGCATCTGCTTGTCCAGTTAGCGAAATTTTGCCTCCTTTCACTTCGATGGTACCAGAGTCGGAAACATTTCCGGATTGATTTGCTATTTGCCACTCATAAGCGATGTTTGCGAGTAGGATGTTTTGGGATGGCAATTCTGGCGTCAATGTTGCCTCGGCAATGAAGAAGCCGCTCTCATTTAGGTTCAAAGTTGAGGTTGGTTGAGTTATTGTGGTTCGCAGGAGCCCCATGCCGGTGATGTTCAATGACGATGGAAGTACCGGCTGAACTGTGGCTGAACTAGAAACTCCCGAATAGGAGACGCTAATCGTAATCTCACCAATAAAGCCCGAAAATGAGGCAGATAATTCAGTTAAATCTTCGACCCCAATTGCATACCATGTTCCGTTTGAATCCGTCGCCCCATCCACGTTGTAGTTGAGATTTTGTCCAGTCATAGTTAGCGAGAGATTCTGAGATACAAGAGGCGTTGCTCCACTGGAGAGGGTTACGTTAAGATGGAGAGAGTCAAGTGCGCTCATTTCAAAGTAAGTAGAATTTGAAAATCCAGATGTTTCGATTGATAAGGACAGTGATGATGTTCGAATCGAATTGTTGACGGTATAAGCCGGCCCGAAAGACGAATATTGCGATGAAGTGTTACCGTATTCATCGTAAGCTACGACTGAAACCCAATAGGCTGTACCACCTTGTAATAGCGTGCCGTTACCGTCACTTGCGAACGTTGCAGAATAATTACCTGTAAAAGCAGGTATCGTAGCTACTTCAGAACGGTTCTCTAAAGAAAGAATTTCAGTGGTTTCGATGAATACCTTGTAATCTTGAGTTGCGTCTATCGATGCATTCCAGCCGATGGTCAGCGAACTACCGTTGTCTAGTGGCGTATCAAGAACTGTTAACCCTGTAACTGGAGCAGGAGGCGCCGGATAGGGTGCGGTAACCGTCAAACGAGATGACAGGTTACTGGTAACGCCAAACGTATGAATTGAGCGTACTGAATAATCATATGTTTCTCCAGAGACGATGTTGGTATCTTCAGTGTCATTAAACGGGGTGGTCAGCAACGGGGTGTTGAGATCAAAAGCATCGCCTGTGTCGGTCTTAAATACCTCGAATTCAATAACATCCGTCCCGAATTCGACTATATCTTGCCACGAGAAGCCAATATACTCGTCTGTGAGTGTATCCAACTGCAATATCGGCTCTGGAGGTAAGGCGAGGTTTGGTGCGCCCGGAGTATAATCGGCATTCAGATTTGAGAGTTTGATTGTTCCATTTTTTGTTGAATTGAACGGTAAATCGATGAGGATATTGCCGGTTCCTGCAGTCTGTAATTGGTTGATAACATTCGCAAGATTGCCTGAAGCCGCAGGGTTTGTGTCTACAAGGAATTCAACATCATAACCAAAATTTAAATCGCTAAGATTGAATGACCCGTTTCCAGTATTAGTGAAATTGAAAGATAAGGTATTCATGTAAACCCCGTAATCCATCGGTATAAGATTTGAACCTACCATCAATGGTGAGAGAAGCGTCTGAATCAGGCCGACTGTGTCGTTAAACAACAACGGCCCTACACCATTTTGCCCGTCTCCAGCATACCCCTCAGCAAACAAATCGTACTGCCCATCAAGGTCAACATCCATTTGTATCGATGCCTGTGAGCCGATAAACAGACCAACTGAATTCGCTTCTCCAGCAGGTATGATGTGTTCGACTAATCCATCAGAATCCATATCCGAAAACAAAGAGTTTGATGGACAAGTCCATGGTTCTAGGGAAGTCGTTGTTACACTAATCGATGTTAACGAAATATTATACAGTGTTAAATTGCCATCTTTAGTTAATGCATTTCCGTCGCAACTTGAAATATCAGGGAGAATTAAAGAAAGCGCTCCATCGTTGTCGTGGTCAGCAAGAGTCGCGTCAGTAAAAATCAGGTTTGACAGTGCTGAAGTCGTAATCCATGTCGTACCGTTGTTATCAGCAATGGTATATCCGGTAGTCGTTGGAGAAAACAAATCGATATCTCCGTCGTTATCAATGTCGCCTTTAAGAATCTCTGAACCCATTTGATCAAAACTATACCCTTCAACAAGCAAGCCTCCATTTTCCCACACCACACGACTTGCGTGCCCGAATGAATCAACAACCACTATCGAATAATTACTGTTAGGGCCATTGAAATAATCTCCCACGATGGCGTTCAGTTGAGCTGGAGACGTTGTCCCATTTTCATTGACTGTCAAAGTGACATTATCAAGGAATGTGTTCGACTTCGAAAGAAATTCCCTGTAAGATGTGACCCCGTTTTCATGAATTGAAATAACGTCATCATCCCCGTCGTTGTCAATATCGCCCACGGTAGCCGAAAGAAGATTTCCATAAAGCGAAATGGGCGTCGCATTACCAAGTCTGCTTGAATTTACATCATACAAGTGGAGGCATATTCGGTCATCTGCGGGGGCTACCGAAATAACATCTGAATAGTTGTCGGCGTTAAAGTCGCCAACTGAAATTGATGTTGCTGTACCGCAGGTTGGAACCCATGAAGAAATATTTAGTCCAGATGAGGAGTTGTAATCTACAACTGAAATTGCTGATTGGTATCCCGTTGTCGATTGGTCTAGAGAGAAAACAATTACCTCTTCCAATGTATCGTTATCAATATCGGATAATTCAAATGCAGTAAGGGTGCCTGTAGGTAACAATCCTGCTGGGATTTCAGTTGTAAAAGAGGCATTAATTGATGCACTGCCCAAAGTTGAATTAACTGGAATGTAAAACGGCGACGATGATGAATTTCCCGTGGAGAGGATACTCTCGACTGAATTGTTGTTAGCAAACACTGTTTGAATTCCTAAATCCCCAAACCCTTGACCTTCGTATGCCCACTCTTTTGTGCCGTCTTGATTGATATCAAGAAAAACTTGCCCGGGAGTAGACAATTCTTCATTAATTTCGAGAACAAATTCAGCATTTTGGAAGGTAACATTTCTTGGAACTTCAAGTGAAGCATTCGTGTTTGTTTGTTGTGCGACAAGAGGGATTGTTAGGGCAGCGCTACCGTTAGAGAAGAGGTTTACAGTGCCGGCCTGCCCATTCGCACTTGCTGAAAGCATAGCCCCTGATTGAGCAAATACTAGGAAAAAAAGTACGAGGATTGTTGATGTTCGATTCGTAGCCATAGCGAAGCCTCAATGGAAGGCTACCACGCCCTCTTCATACCACTAGAAAGTGTGAGGGTTTTCAAGCCTTTCTTCACCGTGGAAATTGCGGCGGAATCATCGCCAAGGGTTAAATGAGGATAGAGAATAGAAGATTTGCGGAGGAATTGCAATGGACGGGTCGGCAAAAATTTCGGTCACTGCTGGTGATATCGAATTTGAATTGGAAGGGGCACCGGCGGAAATTGAAGAGATGCTCATGCACCTTCGTCAAGACGATACATGGGAGATTATGATGAGTCGACTGAAATCGGCCACGCTTGACGCCGTAGAATCGCCATCAAATGTAGCGGAGGCGTCTAGTGATGCTTCCAGAGGGGTTGCTTTTCGAAATTTAATTGATACTTGCGCACTCCAGAAAAAGCCCGATCAAGTTCTCGGTGCACTACATTTCTTGAGAGATGTCGAACAAATAATGGATAGTCCTCCACGGGTTATTAACCAATTGTTTGAAGATGCTGGTATAGACCCTCCAGGAAATCTTTCGCTCTATTTGAATCGATTAAGAGAACGTGAATTCCTCATCATCCCAGAAGGTAGCGAAGACAAAAACAGATTTGCTATACTTAGTTCTGAAGGAAAAGCACACATTGAGAAACGTTCGTCAAGGTAGTGTAAGTCATGGTGATGTCGGGCGGAGGGAAAGATGACCCGCGTGAATCGGATAGCGAAGTCTCTGTACCCCTTGATTGGTCGTTTCAAAACCATTCGAAAGCAATTTTACGAAAGGGGCGCCATGCCGGCTCCAACTTTAGAAGAGCAATCCTAGATCATGCAGATTTAACCGAAGGCGATTTTAGTAACTCAAATTTTAAACGTGCATCAATGGTTAAGATTGATTTAATGAAATCTGCTTTTGATGGTTCTGATTTTCGTGGAGCTGATTTAAGAAAGGCTCGATTGAATCTCTCAAACTTTCGTAATTGCAAATTTAAAGGAGCGGATTTACGAGGAATTCGAGGCAGATATGCGATATGGCAAGGCAGTGATTGGTGGAACGCAACCATAGATGATGACCTGCGGAAAGTTCTTTCTAAAAAATGGCCTAAACCATCCTCAGATGACTAACTTTTACTCTTGTTCCAAAACCACACGGTTTTCGGGGAAAAGTGCCAATCGTGCTCGAGCATTAATCAACGGCAGTGCTGCCATTCCAGCACACATAACCATGCAAACCCCGCAAAGATAGGAATACACTTCGTAAGTAAAAAGCAAAACCCCTACTAAATGTATGTCTGCGGCTTCCTTAATCAGTAAACTTCCTGCAATTCCTGTTACAAGTCCGATTACAGCCCCTGAAAGTGACAATTTCGCCCCAAGACCATTGAGGAAAAGAAGCATTATCCCACCTACAAGTAGTAGTGCGCTGGCGACTATTAAGCCAAATCCGCGCAACGCATAACCGCCCGACTCCCTAGCAGCATCGTGGAATGTTTGGTATTGTTCGACGGTCAATTCTGTGCTGCCATCGCCTTGGCTGTTCGGAACCTCGAGAATTGCCTCGACTTCTTCATTTGAGAGGTCTTCAGAAAAGTGAAGCCCAACATCCCCATATGCTTGAAAAAAAAGTACAATTGCCCCAAGTATCAGCAGCACTCCAATCGACTTTGGTCCTTTGGAGTCGGGGCGAATGGCGAATAAATCCGCTGGAATCTGTGGCTCGGGCTGATTGGCATCCATGCGCATAGAAAAGCCGAGATCAACATCGGGAGAACTTGAATCGCTCATGCCGATGACTCCTTCAAGTGTTGAAGTAGACCTTCTTTGACATCCACAGGGATAGATTGCGATTCAAGCGTGTCCATATTGACGCACACGGTAACTTGTGTTGAATTCCATAGCAATTCATCGTTTTGATTATGAAGTTCATATCCCCAAGTACAAGACTTCGAGCCGACTTTCTCAAGCCAAATAGTCGCATGTACAATATCTCCATAACGCAAAGGGGCGATGAAATCAGTTTCGATGTGAACAACTGGGAAACCAATTTTTCGTTCACCAATCAATTTGGGATAACTAATACCGCACATAGGCTCCCAACATTCCTCAAAAAATCGATGGGCTAAATCATAAATTCGCGGGAAATAGGCGATGTTCGCATTATCCAGCATTGGATAGTCGACACGACGCGCCAGTTTAACCGCCATAGTCATACCAAGTGCTCGGTCATCATGAAGGCTTGTATTCCAAGCCATAAAACGAAGCAAAAAGCAACCCGTTGCGCTTATATCCAATCGGTTGGTGGACCGACTACAAGGCCCTATAGTGTAGCTTGGATATCACGCCGGCTTGCGGAGCCAGCAACCCGTGTTCGAATCGCGGTGGGGCCGCTCTTGTAGACGAAGAGGTTCTGCAGCCGCTCTATCTACTCCATCTTCCAATCGTGCATTTGCCAAGAGTTATCAATTGCAAATTGGCGAAAGGTACCCTTCGAATTGATGGCTATTGGGTGTCCCGTAATGCGCATGAACCAAGAGTCGGCCATTGTGTTACCATAGCCATAGCATTGTTCTAAATCGTGACCATGTGCCGATGCATCTGACTCAACAATTGCGATTTTCCCTTTACGTCGCGGTACAGACCAGCCACGCTCAGAACCACTCAGAATTCCTTCACGAAGTTCCGGGCCGCAACCATAGACCTCATCCATGCCAAGGATTTCTGCCATGGCTTCTGCCATTGGAGCAATTGTTGCAGTGACAAGAACCACTCGATGGCCGTGTGCCTTATGCCACTGTATCGAATCTCGCGCTTCTTGAGTTATTCGAGCGGCGAGTTTTGTTCGAGCGGTTTCTATGGACAATTCTTCAAGTATCGACCAAGAGGCGAGAGAAAAATGTCCGCGATTTCGAGCCGCATCATACACAGACCTTCCGCGAAGAATATTCGATAGAAAACCTAAGCTCCACGCCATGGCCCCATATGGAATTCTCCACGGACGCTTCCTACTGAGGGCTGCAGTCAATGACTTCTCACTGGATGCATCCAAGAGCGTTCCATCAAGGTCGAAATACGCTGCAATGGCTCCTCCCATGAAACATGCTCGCTACACACAATACATGAGTTAAACGCCGGAAAAAAGGTATTTTTTCACGATTTGTTTGGAGCCTCTGTACATCCAGCCTCCCCATAAACTCGTCGACCAGCAGTATGATCTTGCCACCATACAAGCCATTCAGAAAGATGACGGGGGATGAAAAAGCCAACCTTGCGAGGAGTCAAACCGTGATTTTTCATTGCCCTATCGTGATTGAGATTGGCAACAATGGATTGTGCGGAGCATCCAGGATTTGCGCCTACAAAATGGAGTATTTCTGTTTTCAATCGTTCAAATCGTGCTTTCTTTTGTGAACCTTTACCAGTTTTGCGTGGAGGCATGGCTTGAAAAATTACTTCAACCCATATCAAAGAAACCTTGGAGGTCCCATATAGAACATCAGTCAAATGTAACTGACTGTGTGGTTTTCCAATTCGCAGTTGCCAGTTTCTTGGCTTTACCATCGGCAATTATTGGATGGATATCTTTCAAACGGCCGTGCATGCCTTGAACCTGAAACTTAACTCGGAGTTCTGCAGATTGGTCACGGACTACTGTCTCCATTTGTATCTCATCAAGTTCCACAGATGCTAATTCCGTACCGTCAGAATGGCTACTGATTGTAAACTTTGAACCAGACACAGAAAGCGATGGTCGAAAATCCATGTCGTTAGGGTGATTCATCCATACAGATACATCGACGGACAATGAATCTCGAATGTTTACGCGGGTAATTTCGACGGTCTCAACCATGGCAATCAAACATCCGATACGCTCCCGCTTCATACACCTTCCCATGAGGCAAAGTCATCACTCATAGGCAATTTCAGTCAATTTTGGCACCATGATCGTTACAATCACTGTTAGAGTCCAATCGTTGCCTGGGTCGGGGTCAGGGGTTCCTTCGAACAGCGGATCCGGGTCAGCCTGTTGTGCTGTAACTGACCACATCCATGCTCCTTGACCTTTACGTGAACCGGTTGAGGATAAAAGCTGTTCAAGTAGAATCTCGGCTGAATCTGAGTCATAAATTCCATCCTCGCCCTCAGAATTCATTCCATCCAATTCTAGAGAGGCTGAGGCAGTTTCATTTGCGGTTAAATTTCCACCTTCGGTTTGAGCTGTTCTCTCATAATTATCGTTTGATATCAAGAGTGACAGAGTGAAATTATCTTGCGGCGCAAGCACGTCCTGTTGCAACTCCAAAACTCCTTCATAGGAAATGACTCTACCCATTTCTCCCGGGGTAATATTGCCTTCCCATTGCTGGCCCTGATCAAGGTATTCATCCCAAGAAAACTCAAGTTCAGTGGACTCCCATGTAACTTCGAAACGCCTCGGGCTGATCTCCAAAGTAAAGAGTTCAGTTACCGAAAATTCTGCAGAATCAATGACAGTAAGGCTGCCTTGCACAGTTCCAGAGCGGTTTGTGGGAAGTAGCACAGTTTCCGTAGATGCATCAACATCGTTACGGGCATCGCCATCGCCATCTGTATCATCTCCCCAGTTCAAATCCCAGTTGAACTGTAAAGTATCCCCTTCGGGGTCGAAACTCTTGCTCGCATCCAACAAAACTGAGTCTCCGGAACGGATTGAATTTGGGTATGTAAGATTGAGTTGTGGGGCGCCGTTAACAGTGATGGTGGTGGTTGCTCGGTCTTTTCCACCTTGGTCGTTGATTACAGTCAATTCAACAATAAACATTCCAAATATGGAGTATCGATGTGAAGTAAAACCTGTCGTCGTCTCAGAAGTTTGTCCATCGCCAAAGTCCCATAAAAATTGGGTAATAACTCCTTCAATTGGTTCGGAATCTCTTGCATCAAAAGTGACGGTCTCACCCTCTTGGATTTGAAGTGGATATGCTGTCATATTGGCACGAGGATCGACTGTGAATTCGAGTGCCCCCGTGCAACCAGCAACCAAAGTCGAGCAAATAAGAAGCCCAACCATGAACAAGGAATGCAGTCTTTGACCACTAACCTTCTGCCACATAGGAACAACTAATCGCCCACCCTATCTAATGCTTGGGGCGATATTTAAGCCGAATTCTATCATTCAGAGAACCAATTGTTGAGGTTCAAAGGTCCACTTCCTCGGGCACATCACCAATGATGCCAACATGCTCAAGATGGTCTCCAAGTACATCGACGGATTGGTGCTCAACAACATTTCGTGAAAAATGGTCTACGTCTTGCTCGTCCGCAGTGAACAAATCCAAGGAATTCACATCACCGACATCGTAATCTGGAGGGGGGAGTTCGATAAGTTCCTCCGTGACTTCAAATTCTTCTGCCTCATCAAGGGCTTTCAGTGTCTCAGAAATCACTGCATCTTGGCGTTTAGCATGCTCTAGAGTCATTTTCTCATGTAAAGGGTCAACGTATTCCTCGAGGTGAAATTGTTTGGGCTCTTTCCTTGAGGTGAAGAGGCCCATGATGCGGCTCAATAGGCTCATGATAATGGTAAAGCGTATTGAAGTATGGTATTTTCTCTTGCTTGAAATTCTTGGGTGATGTTCAAAGGGGGCCAGTTACGATGTGGATTTATGGCCCTAGACATCCTCGATGGTGAGCGAGTTCTCGCATTCGATTTGGAAACAACGGGCATATCAACAAGCACCGACAGAATTGTGCAACTTGCCTTAATCGGAGCAGATGCGGATGGTGAAGCGGTGAATTACGAATGTATTGTCAATCCAAGACGCCCGATTCCCTTTGGAGCAAGTAATGTCCACGGTATTTATGACCACCATGTGAAAGGCAAGGGAGATTTCTCAACGGTTGCTGATGAAGTGGCTGAGTTAATTGAAGGGGCAGTTATCGTTGGCCACAATGTTCGAAAATTTGACCTTGAAATGCTCGAAGGTGAATACTATCGGTTAGGAAGAAGAATGCCGCGCCCTAAAGCGGTTTTAGATACATACGAACTTGTTCGCAGACTGAAAATACCTCGGCCGCATAAACTTGGTTCTTTATGCGCTCGAAACGGAATTTCTCTTGAAAACGCCCATACCGCTGGTGCTGATGCTGCAGCGACATTGCTGCTCTTTTGGAGATTGTCAGTTGACCACGCTCCGGCTTTTCGGAAATCGCTCGAAGAATTGGAGCGATGGGCAGTTCACGGTAATATCACCGCCGATGCAAGCGACTTGGGCCGTGGACTTGGAGATCTAGAAGTCGTCGATTCAATCGGTAAAATCCGCAGGGATGGGGAACAACTAATCCTCGCTTTTGGAAGACACAAGAGTCGCGATATCCGAGAAGTGTACAATGACGACCCGCGATACATTCACTGGCTGCTCTCTGCCAAAGGTATTGAAGATGATGAAGGCAGAGAAAAAGTCCGAGAATATTTAGGCATGACCGATGTCTAAAACTAAAATTCCTAACAGAATGTCGGTTTGAATATGAGAATTTTGTTGGCCTGTTTTGTTAAACTTATGAGTCCCAGAAATAAGTTTCACTTTTTCTAAAGCTTCTCTTAAGCTGACTATCGTTGTGGAGAAAGGGCTTGGGCCACCAAAACCAAGTGTTTCATGATGTGAATTATCTCCTCGGGCGAGCGACTAACCGTTCGTAGATGCGCTTGAACCATCGTATCAGTAATTCTCAAGGTGGTGCGTTGATGTAATGCTTGTTGAGCAGAATATATGGCCATTTTTCGTTCGGGTGTTAGGAATTGAAAAACCTGGTTTGGATTCATTCCTTGGATGTGAAATTGTTGATCAAACACAGAATCATTAATTTGAATATCATGATTTCCGACCAACCCTGAAAACATATTCAATAGGGCAATTTGAGGCTTAATCTCAAGCCCCAATTGGAGAGGATGAGGATGATAAACTTCGAAAAAAGATTGTACCCTCGAGGCTCTCTTGCCGCCACGTATGACTTTGAGCCATATGCGGCAGTGGAATTGATGAATTTGGCCGGTTATTGAGGGGAAGCCATGACTGAAACCTCCGAACCGGAACTCGTATTTTTTAGGTGGAGGTACATACTGAAGCTCAAGTTTGTGTGCTAGGAATTGGTAATCCTGCTGGAGTTTCGAATGGTAATAATGCGATGCAAGTAAAAAGAAAATGAAGACTCCTAATGGAATTGAAAGAAAGAAAAAAACAACAGTTACCAAACCTGCCATGTTCTCCACATCATTCTTTATGAAACTCAATGCCATCTGGGATTGGACTCCAAGGTAAAACATCGCACCAGTGGCCGATTCTCCATGACCGGCTCTGAGTCATAACCGAACCGAGAAACAATGGTCCCTGATGGCCAGATGCCAAAACCTCGTCAAGGGCTTCTTTGCCTCGATTGTCAAATCGGGCGGATTGACGAATCCCTGTAGGCATTGCGCGCCCTTTTTCATCAGCAGGCTCACACAATTCCAATACAGCTGACCCCGTCGAATCGTCGTATTCCTGTAGTAATACGACGGCATCCGAAAAATCACCTTTGTGTAAGCTTCCGTTCTGATGGCGCCAATTCCACCAGTGCGGGCACCAGGCTTTCCAATCACAAAAACCACCACAAGAGGATTCTCCAATTGTCGGGTCCATTGGCATAGAAGTGGGGACTGTTGCCTGCCATGCTGCATATGCCTGCTCCAGAACATTGTCACCCTGTGCTGCCCATTTCGAGGAATTCTGCGTATACCAGCCTTCAGTACGGACATTTGGTGCATTCGGATTATTGGCCAAAAGAATATCTCGATACATTCGTAACTGGCGGTTTACATCGGTCTTGAGTTCGTTCTCTGGTGTTCTACCCGTCTTCAAATCCGCAACCAACCAACCAATCAATTCGCCTTCTTCGTTAATATCTCCCATCAACAGGTCAAGCCTTCCCATCAAGCGCCCGTCAGAAGTTTTCAATTCACCTTCTACGGCAATGGCAAGTTTTTGTACGCGACGCCAAAGCGCACCTGTTACACGTTCTTGGGCCAGACTACGTACACCAACATGGTCTAGAAGCATCATGACGGCCCCCTTTTGATTACGAACTGCTTCTTTCCATTTGTCTTCCTTCCACTGAGGGCGACGGGGTGTTGCCAAAAATATCGCTTTTTCTTCCTCCCAGCGGGATTTCAAAACTCGTTCAGCAAATTGCATGAACCATCCACTTTCTGCGTCGCCTACATGCGAGATATCATGGAGCAAGAGGTCTTCTACTGAAGCATGCACTGCTGTTCCTAAGGACGCAGCCATTCCGGCCTTGCGTGGTAACCTTTGCCGGCTTAACCAGTACATTCTAGGGCATGTTTCAAATCTATTCCATGCAGAAGGAGAGAGCGAATGTGGGCGAACATCCGTTGAAGATTGGTCCGCCATAGAACGCCCTTGCATTCAACAAACATGAATCCACCGTAGTTCCAATTCATGCAAAGTGTTGAAACCTAAGAGCCACCGCATATACCCATGGAACGCCCAAGTGTCCGCTTGAATACGAAAATTGAAACGGAAAACGCAATGGTTGTTGCTTGTTTTCCGAGCATAGGAATGGTTTCAAGTGTTGTTGCTCATTTCTTGATTGACCATTTAGACTTGGAATTTGTTGGTGCTGTTATTGACCCCCGCTTACCGGTGATTACACTCGTGCAAGAGGGGGAGCCGTTGCCAGTGATTCGCGCTTACGCCGGAAAGCCACAATGCACAATTGAAGGATGCGACCAAGTAATTTTGCTGATGAGCGAACTGGTTATTCCTGAACCATTGGTCAACGACATTGTTTGGGCAATGTTTGAATGGTCTCGAGAAAACAAAATCGTTCACGCAGTGGTCATTGATGCGTTCGCCAAAGAAGGCATGAAGGGCAATCTCAACGGTGCAGAGCCAACCATCGAGTACGAAGATACCGAAGGTGTTGATGTGGTTGGCATCGGAGCAAACGAAAAAGTCAGAGAGATGTTGAAATCAATGGACATAACCTTGCTTAATCAAGGAGTCATCAAAGGAATCAACGCTGCAATTTTGAGTGAAGCCCGACGCAGAGGTTTAGATCTCATGTCAATCATGGTCGAGGCGGATCCACGATGGCCTGATGCTCGTGCTGCTGCTACATTAATTGAAACACTCAACAAGGTTCTGCCGACAATTGACCTTCCGCATCAACCATTGCTTGAGGAAGCTGAGTTCTTGGAAGGTCAAATCAAAGCAATGATGGAAGGTGCTGAAACCAAAACCGATACATCAAGCAGCAGTTCAATGTATGGATGAGGCGCGGTTTAGCCGTTTCAACCCCATGGCGACCATGGTAATCCCTAGAATTAGCCCTATCACACTGATTGCAAATGGGAACAGGAGTACCTGCTCATACGGCAATCGGAACACATCAAGAAGAGATTCTCCTCTAGCAAATGTGCCTCCTGCTGATGCAGTGAGTAGCATTGAGCCGCAAGCCGCAAGGCCGGTAGCACAATGAATGCGTGTTGCTGTGGCAGAGTTCCAAAGTCTCCTTCCAAGGCGCCAACGACTCAAAGATGCCCCAATTGCAAAACCTGCTCCAGACATTGAAAGAAACATCTTGTTCACTAACAAGGGACTACTAAGGCCATCTCCTGGGGACGATGAAACACCACTGAGGACAGCAAATGGGGTTGCTGCCAAACCGAAGACAAGTGCAAAATGAGCAACATTGTCAAACAAGTCCATCCACTCAGTCCGCTTCAAAAGACCAAAATGGACAAGAAGGCATAGAGTGAAACAAAGGCCAGAAACGGAGAAAGCGCCAACAACCAACTCGGTGGATATCACGTGGAAAGTAGCAGAGGAAATCATTACTCCCCACCCCCATATTTCCCTGCTAAGTATTCATGACCGTACCATCTCCATTGATCTTCATTCCATCCTTCTGGTAAACCACCTTCGGGCAGAGGTGCGATTGATTCATCACTGTTCGAGGCGGAGATAATTTGGCCATCCTCGTCGACTGGTTGTTCTGGTAAAACAATTTGTGATTGCTCATATTTGTTCTCTGGGAACGAAGTATTCAGACGAGATTGTAGAGCGATAACTGCTCCAGCAATCAAAAATAAAAGAGCAAACGATTGGGCATATACTGCAAATTCTTCAACCTCCCAACCCGGTTCTTCCGATGCAAGCGTGAACCAAGGAGTTGTTTGAGTGGGGCCTTCGCCTTGCAACACCGCCCTCCACTGAACGGTTGTCGGTTGCAATGCAGCAGGAAGAGTCGCCGTCCACATGTCGGTACCCGTTGAATTGACCGGAACTGACACCAATGTACCGCCAGGAACTTGCCATTCAATCTGTACGGATTCTGTAAATTGTGTTTGGATGTTCAGTTCGGTTTCTGCTCCTAAAGTCCGAACTGTCGGCGGAATATAGTCGGATGAAAGGCGCGGGAGGTTTTCGGGTACGGCTTCAACATCAACGGCCAACCCTTCTGGATTTATTCCGAAAAACGGAGTTGATTCCCCCCCATGATGTATTGAGCCGTAGAACAACGTCGTACCCATATTCGAGGAACGAACAACCCACGACACTGAAGTTTCATTCATACCCGATGGTATTGTACGTTCAATGTAATTCATCGACCCGCCATTAGAATCGGATAGAATCTCCCAACCAGCATCTTGAGGTGTGTCAGAATGCCCTGTTGTATCGGTCAACAAAAACAGTCCAATAAGGCCTGTTTCGCTCGATTGAATATTGGAAACAGAAAGAGTGATTGTGGTTGGTATGCCGGCATATATTTTTTCAGAGGATGATAACGACATTAGGGCAGTGGAGGTTCCGTTCAGTGAAGCATCTCCATGACAAGCGCCGCCGCATTGCATATCTCGAATAGAGTCGCCGTTCCCACCCGGTTCTGCTGAGCCAAAACTCGAACAAAGCAGGAGCATTGAGAGCAGTATAACCGAGCATGTTCTTTGAATAAAACTCAATTCAATCCCTCCGAACAAAGGCAAACAGACCTATAGCAATACCAGCGAGTAAAAAGAAGCCTCCCGAAATCAAACCGCCAAATGATGAAGGGCCAGGGGCAGATTCTACAACTGGAGTCACGGTGACCTCTAGAGAAGTTGAGGCTCCTGCAAGCAATACTTGATCGCCGATTTGAGGTTGAACAGAATATGTGTTAACTCCTGCGAACAGAGGTGTGTCTGAGAACGATGTCGCCTCAGTTACTGCGACTGGAATGCCGTTACGCAGTATTGTGAAATTAGCTGATGGGCCGTCCCAAGACCATTCAAGTTCAACGATTTGATTGTCAACTGAGGCAGTGAATTCTGAGACTGTTGGGCCTACCGTGGGAGTTAATTGTAGCGTAGTTGAATGTTGGCCTCCGGCATCATCAACGACAACAAGAGTTACAACTGTGTTTTCAGTGGTTTGAATGTTAATCTGGGCTCCAGTGGCTGTACCTAGTGCCCCTTTCGTATCTATCCAAGACCACATGTATTCTACAATTATCCCGTCAGTATCACTGGAAGATGCTCCGCTCAATTCAAGATTTTCACCGGCCCAAACCGTTGACGTCAGTTGTGTAATGTCAGCAACGGGTTCAATGTTGAGTACTGTTGTACTGACTGACGTAGGACTGCCGTTGAGTCGTTCTGTGTCTGATGGAAGAACTTGGACAGTCCAAACTTGGCCTGGACCAAGTAAGGCATTGGGAATCGTTGTAGCATTCGTCAGCGAACCCTCCAAGAAACCATTTCGTAACCAATTTACAGTAACTTCGACAGCGTCTCCGTCAGGATCCTCTGTTTCAATGACGATATTTACCGGGTCTTGAGAAGTTATGTTTTGAGATATTTGGACGGTCGCGCTCGGTGCACTGTTGAGAATAGTTACATTTGCAAACAACGATGTATCACTTAAGCCGGTTCCGTCACCAGCTCTAACTTCAACAGTCCATAACTCGCCTTTGGTTGTCGAACTTGATGGTAGGATTGCTAAACCATTGAGGGAAGGTCTCACATCGCCATCACGAGACCATGTGATTTGACTGTTTGAAGGTGAGTCGCCGTCTATGTCCGACATTGTATATTCAAGAGCGATGTTGTCTGTAGTTTTAGCAACGGCAAGACTAAGTGAGATTGATTCGGTGACAGGTAACGAATTTTGAACCGTTATTGATGGTGTGTTGAACCATGTCGACCATTCATTCCCATCATGAACACGTACTTTGGCTGACCAAGTTTGACCTTTTTCAGTAAACGTTGATGGGATCATTAAACTGTTTTCTGCATAACTGAATGGGGCGCTATTTAATTCCCATAGAACCTCGAAATCAACCTCTGCATCGCCATCATCATCATTGTAAACATAGGATAAAGAAAAATCATCAGTCGTAACTATACTTGAGGGAGTGAAAGCGAAGTTTTGTATTGAAGGGGGGGTGTTAACTACTCCGCCTCCAACAGTGACTGCACTTGACGAAAACCATTGGGACACATCCTCCGAATCATTGGCACGAATTTCAACAACCCAAGAGTCGCCATCTCGGGTAGCAACGGAAGGAATTGATTGCATGCCGTTCAGTTCCGAAATAAGTGACCCGTCAAGGTACCAACGAATATCGTATGTTACTGCGTCATTATCGGCATCAGATGTGGTGCTGGTGAACGATAAGGCATCATCTGGAGTAGGTGAAGGCGGTTGAATCGTTGGAGATGTTGTAGATGGAATGGCGTTTTGAATAAGGAGTGAGTTGCTGTTCACTGGGCTTCCAGAATCTGAGCCGTCAGATGGGGTGATGGTTGCCTCCCACTGTTGACCTTTTGCGGTAGCTGACGATGGGACTGACGCGCCAGAAAGCGAGGTTTGTTCAACACCGTCCTTGAACCACTGAATCACGGTACCCGATTCTTGGTCATTGTCAGGGTCAGAATACGAATAGCTGAGAACCAGTGTTGAGGCTGTCGTTGCACCCGACGGTCCAAGCAGAACACTAGAAGCGCTTGGAGGTGAATTCGGTGTAGCGCCGGCCTCTGGAATCTGGAAGGAAACAGTATCCCATCTATCTCCGCCGTTGCTTCCGCTACCGTCTGATGCCAGACCGGCAAGAGAGAGCGTTGCGACACCTGAGCCGGTTGCTGGAGCAATCCAATCGATACTCCACGAGCGCTGGCTGCTGCCGGTGATCGAATGAGTTGCGCTATTTTGAGCCGAATTTACATTTATCGCGAATCCGATTCCGGCAGACAACGTGCCTTTGTCAACTTCAAGATTAAACCCCCCACCGGAACCGGTAGGTCCGTTACTGACCGTAATGGTCAGTGTTGATGTGGCGCCCGCTGTGTACTGCGCTGGATGGCCGGAAAGAGAAACTGT
Organism: Candidatus Poseidoniaceae archaeon; assembly: GCA_036846305.1. Lineage (GTDB taxonomy): Archaea > Thermoplasmatota > Poseidoniia > Poseidoniales > Poseidoniaceae > MGIIa-L1. The sequence goes on from DAIUCF010000003.1 coordinate 44,361, forward strand.
AGCAGCAGTTCCTGCAGTGTTTGCATGACAATAACAACTCGAACTTTGATTATGTATCCCATTTGAGTTGCCTTGGGTTAACGGAGTTGCGCTTAGCAAAATAAGAATAAAGAGAAATAAGGCAACCGATTTCCGATTCATAATAATACCACATGTGACCTAGTTATCAAAGAGTTGGTGGATTGATTTTACATTCTTCAATTTTCATTGAAATCGAAAAGTGACGGTTGCTTCTTTGGCTGATTGGAAACATCATCCAAATAGACCGGTGAAGCCTGAGTTGCAAGATTAGATTGACTGATTTCATCTTCAAGTTGCTGTTCACTCCAAACGATAACACCAAGTGATTCTGCCTTCGATAGTTTTGAACCTGCCTTCTCACCGGCAATTAATACACTCAAGTTTGACGAAACGCTACCTACGACCTTGCCTCCAGCCGACTTAATGGCTTGCTGAACTTCTTTCCTAGGCCTGTTGAGTGTGCCTGTTAAACAAAAAGTCTTACCTTCAAGAATACCACCGATCGAGAGTTTGGGTTCGTTTGTTATGGTTAGCAGTCCGTCCAAATCAAGAAGGATTTCTCGACGCTTTGAAAGTCCATCACGCACTTGAAGGGCGACCTTGCTACCGATGCCGTCAACTGAACACAAAGAGCGTATGGCTTTGTTTTCGGAAAACGGTTTGCCTGAATCATCCAGTAATGGCCCAAAATTTTCATCATCGACATCAGCAAATGCATCATCCACCCATTGGACAAGTGAGGTGAAATCCTCACAATGCCGGGCTACTGAGGTTGCTAACTCAGGACCTATGCCTGGCAATCCCAAAGCGTGAAGAAATTTACCAAGTGAGAGTGTCTTGACCTTTTCCAACTCATTAAGAACATTTGTTGCGGATTTTTCACCCATACGGTCCATTGCTTCCAATTGGCTGCGTTGGATTCGGAATAAATCCGGAATGGTGGCGATTAACCCGTTTTCTATTAATTGTTCAACTAATTTTTCTCCAATCCCATCCATCTCTAAAGATCTGCACCAGTAGAGGATTGTACGGCTTGTGCGGGCTTCGCACATGAGGTCGATACATCGCAAAAAAGCTCCTTCAACCTGCAAATCAGCACTACAGGCTGGGCATTGCGTAGGTATTGGAATAGTCTTGGATTTAGGCAATGTTTCGCTGAAAACACTACCATCTGCATGAAATCTTCCATCCAAGTTTGCAACAGTGGCTGGACCTAATCCCGATTCAATTTTAGGAATTACATCTCCACGTCGTACGATGAGTACTCTGTCACCGAGTTCCAAACCTAGGCGTTCCACTTCACCAACATTGTGCAATGTGGTATGCTCAACAGTAACCCCCCCTACAGTTTGAGGAGCGATACGCGCTACCGGCGTAACCGCTCCGGTTCTACCCGTCTGCCAATTCACTTCCATCAACACCGATGTAGCCTCTTCAGGAGGAAACTTCCAAGCAAGAGCCCACCGAGGATGGTGGGCTGTCGAGCCAAGTCGTTCTCTTTGAGATAGATTATCCAATTTGAAGACGATTCCGTCAATTTCAAATTCAAAATCAGCTCTTTTTTCACTCCACATTTTTGTATATTCAATCATCTCTGATTGAAGGTGATCTGAATGAAATACCTGCCAAGGAGCTGGTTCAATACCAATTTGATTTTTCAAAAAATCAAGAAGTTCGCTATCGTAGTCTGCTGCTGGACGAGCATTTGGAAACTGTACATCATATGCACAAAACACCAAATCGGATGCCTCTGCTTTTCCATCCCCATGTTTCTGTCGCAATGCTCCTGAACAAAGATTCCGTGGATTTGGTGAGACATCTTTGTATTTGCTTTCAAAAACTTCCAACGGCATGACCACTTCGCCACGCACATGGCAGTCGACTGGTGTATTCAGTCGCAAAGGAATATTGGCCACCATTTTGGCATTGAGAGTGACATCCTCTCCTCGCTCTCCGCTACCTCGAGTGGCTGCTCGGTGGAGATTACCAGCGACATACTCTAACGATAAAGCTGAACCATCGAGTTTGGGCTGCGCAAGGTATCGCTCACCACCAGAAGTTGACTGAGTAACGAAATGAATGATATCGTCATCAGTTGTTCCCTTATCGAGGGAACGCATTGGGAATTGATGTTCAACCTTTACGGTACCAGGCAAAGGCTCCGGCCCTACCTTGTGCAAGACTTTGTTATCTGGGTCCAGACGTTGGAGTTCATCCCAAAGAGTGTCGAACTCAGCATCAGTGATTTCTGGAGAGGCGTGATTATAATACAATTCACGATGATAATGGATTGCTTCGGCCAGTTGGAGAACGCGTTCAGACTCGGCCATGGTTATTCACCTTAGCCACATGCTATGAACATCACGAAAACTGAAGTCCGAGTAATTCAAAATCTGCCAAAGGACATCGTGTCATAATTGCCTGCGATAGTATTCGAATGTGTATTTCGGCCACGACATGAACTGTCGCTTGAAACATATGTCCTGCATGCACTTCGTTGTCATCATCTGACCAGCAACAGTGAATATGAGTAAACGCTTTCCCTTCTTCAGTCCGTGCGATATTTCCCGAAAGGCTAACCAGCTCAGATGGCATAGGCAAGGGGCGCCTCTGGTAGACGCCCTCTTCATTCATGTACCCGTACATGTTGTCACGAGTACGTCCAATACCACTGGTTATTGCGGCTGCATCAAATCCAACTTCATCGGCCAATGCCTGTAAAGATGCATGAATCTCTTCATTTGGGTCAATCCGTACAAACAGGTCTTCGCCACTACGCGTCCATTCCATACAATGCCCAATGAAAGGCACTTATTGAGAATAACGCTACTCTTCCTCTCCGAAATAGGCTGATGGTTCATCCCAAGGATGTTTCAAGTCAAGAGCGAGTTCAATTTTTGAACGGGCGATAGAAAGATCGTTTTGAGAACCACCTAATGGCAATGGACCGAAGATCCCCCATCCTTTACGAAGAAGCATGATGCGGCGCGCAGGTTGTCGTCGTTGGAGACGTAATCTCCTCCAATCGTAACGCTGACCGTCAGCAAAGAGATGCGTTCGAGTAACTGCAAATCTTTTCGGTATGAGAAGTGATATTAGGTGAAGAGAAAGGAAAGCGTCCCAGATTATCGCGTACCAATAACTGGTATCAGAGGCCCCAAGAAGGGCCCAAGGTAATGCCATCATCGCCGCCATCGACGCGAGATTCCCCCACTGACGTATCACCTCTTGAGGACCTTCGCTCGTCCAAGCAAAACCGCCATTTGGCAATTCCCCGAGATGAGGTATGTCCTGACGCTGACGCGTCAACCAAAAGGCATCCCATGCAACAATTGCTCCAAGGACACACACGGCTATTAGCGCCGCTGTATTAGCTGACATCAATATTTCCTGTGCCAAATACTCCACCTCAAAGGTGCCGCTCATCAATCGAGGTGGAATCATCCCAATTCTTTTCCCCACCACGTTTAGTACGCATCATGAACAGCACAATACCGCCAATAATGAGTACAATAAGGAGAAGAGTACCCGTAGAGAAGTCTCCTGATTCGCTCGAAGTTTCTGTTTCTTGGCTATCCAGTACTCCGTTTCCATCGTCATCCAAATCTGCAATTAGATATGTTTCCTTTCCTTCAGGGCAATCAACGGAATTTGGAAATCCGTCGCCATCTGAGTCAAGCCAAGCACAAGGGTCTACTGGCCATGCATCTCTGATATCTATATGGCCATCGTTATCATCATCAGAATCTTCACTATCGGGCCCACAAGAATAGCCGTTTTCTTGGTCAAACCAAACTCCTGTGCTTTGAGTAAAGATACAGGTGGAGGTCCAATCTCCATCACTATCGAGCTCTGTAATTTCGAAATCTACTGCATCAGAGGATGTTGCACCCAACGTATCGGTAACATAAACTTCGAGTACGTACAATCCAAACTGTAAGTCAGTAATGTTGTATTGGGGCTCACTGGGTCCACGCATAACTTCAACTCCAGAAGCATCGGTAACGATCCAAACCAAAGACAAGTCTTGGAGGAGGTCATGATCATCAGAATAATTCAAAATCGCAAGAAGTGGATAAGACTCCATAACTCGCTCACCTGAATACGGTGAAGTTATCTCAACAGATGGTGGAGAATTAGCAGTAAGGACAAGAATAACGTTCTTTGACATTGTCGAGGAGTAAGAGATATTTTGTATCGTATTCGGTAATCCACTTGCATGAGTTTCAAGAGTAAACTGGGTGAGGGAAGAAGAGGATTGGTTTTTGACAATGGATGTTGGAATTTCAATCAAAACCGAGTTTCCGGACGCGCTGAATGAAAATTCAGATGCTAATCCTGATGTAGAGGCGGTAAACTCCACACTGTGTAAGGTTCCGTCCAATGTTGCTGAAAAAGTAAACGTCTCCCAAGTACGCAATTCTGCCCCATTGTACATTGCTGAATTATCAGAGGTAGCATCGATAAGGTCGATTGTAATGAGCCCTGATGCACTAACTATACCATAAAATGAACCGCCCTCGATACGAGCTGGATAATTCTCTGAAGAAAGTACTGTGGATGTGATAATATCTGGATTCCGGACAATAATTGGGGCGATAGCAGTACCATCCCCGTCATCGTGCAAATCAATTCCTACAGAATAAGAGAACGCTACAACATCAATGAGGTACAGTGAATCTGATGAACGACCATGATGGCAAATAAATGCAGTTCCCGAGCCTTGGCCGTTGAGGATTACATCTTCAATGACTCCAGCAGAATTATCGACATCAATTCCTGGTGACCCTGTTAGTTGGATGGTGTTCATCTGGATATTTCTGCTGTTCGTAACTGAGATTCCTGCTGCTGCACCAACGGTGCCATTGAACGATGTAACTGAAAAATCAGCATCGATTGATTCAAGCGATAAAATGTGACCTTGCCCATTGAACTGAGTGGCATTAACTTGAGATAGTGAACCAATTACGGATGTGAGGTCGAAACCTGTTGAAATATTTTCACCCAGGGTTATGTCGTTCATGTTAACCTCTACTTGACGAGCCCAAATCCCAATCCCATTACATGATTCCATCTCGACACTTTCTAAGCTCAATTGTGTTGAAGATGGGAACGCTTTGATGCAACCGTCGCCAGCGTCGTACAACTGTGAGTTTTTCAAAACAATTGTAGCATTACTGTTAGAATCAATTTGAATCAAGGGGTCAGAACCCGATGCGCGAGCAATAGTAACACCATCGGCGACAAACGTACCCTGGCCCTGTACATTGAGGGCCGGAGATGCTTCAACGAAATTGGTATTCGATAAATCCACTAACGCATCTGCTCCGGTCAACAAAAGCCCTCCCCATCGGGAACCCAGTCCAGTGGAAGAAAGAGTCGCTGCTCCAACATCAATGCGTCCATCTACAGTAATTTTACTCCCATCAGAAATTCGCAAGGAAACACCGTCGTCAATTGTTAATGTTCCCGACGATTCTACAGTCAAGTCAGCGTCCAAAAAATAAGGGCTCCATCTTGACTCCAAAACCATCCAATTCGATAGAGTGCCTGGAGTGATTGTTGAAGCCATAAAAGTGTATTCAAAAGAGGAAAGCGTGTCCCAAGTGATAAAATCATAGAAAGAACCGATTTGCAGATTGATATTCTTTACACTGCCTAATGTATCCGATGAATCATCGACTTGGCGGGCTACAGCATTGGTTGCAACCTTGCCGTTTGCGTCGGTCATTGTAACCGCCCCGTCGATAGAAATAGTTGCGCCGACAACAGGCTGGCCCTTGTCAAGTACGGAAATTTCTAGAGAGGAAAGCATGGTCAATTCGCCTCCAGTGAGAACCGTAATGGCGCCAGAGATTTGCCCATCAAGAAGTTCCACTTGGCAATTGGGTTGTATCAGTAAAGAGCCATCAATAACGAGGTTGTTCGAAGATCGAACCGATTGACATACCCACGTTACATTGGATTCGATGGTGAGGTCCCCAGAGCCGCTGGATTGAGAAACTGTGGAGTCAATCCCAACTGAAAGAGAATGCGATTTAATGGTTGCATCGCTACCTGCAAGAGTGGCTGTGCCTTCTAGAGTTACAGTGCCCAAAGTAGGTAGTTGTAGGATTGTGTTTGATACTTCCAATCCACCTCCTGTGAGAATTGTCAAATTCCCAGTGAGTACGTGAGGGGTGCCATCTGGACGCTCTCCAAGATACACGAATTGGCCGCTATCGATGGTCCAGTCGCCTTGTGGAATCACCGGTACCTGAACCGACTGCCCCATTTGAGAACCGAACAAAGTAACCCGAATTCCAGCACCTGATAGAGTGATGTCAACGGTCGAACCTGAAGCGATGAGGGGGAGAGTTGCAGCGCCGTTTATATCGCTCATTAAGTGATATCCATGAACGGTTATTGATGCTTGAACGGGGTTTCCAGCCAAATCTGTAAACGTCACCGGCGTCTCATCCAAAAATTGTACTTGAGATACTGAGACTATTGCAGATGTTGAGCCTCCATAAATCAGGGTACCATCGCCCAATGCATCTGAAGAAGATGAGGGGGTATTCAATGGCTGAAAGTTGCGTATGGTGGCCGAAGAGTGTGTGGTAATTTCAAGAGGAGTAGCATGATTTTCTGCAGCAAAATTCGAAAGTTGTAGATGTGATTCTCCGTTCAAAATAACCGCATTAGGATAGGCGCGTGTCCTGAGAGTATCAGCCGCCATTGTACTATCGTCGAGCAAAATTCCCGTTCCTTTGCCGTCCTTAACTGAGATCTCTTGGGCGGTCAGAGATGCATGGTTTGCAACAATCCCATTACCGAAGTGTAACGAAGAAAAAGTATCGGTTGATATGTCTGAATACCAAGCTGCTAGGGCGACCGAGGTTGTGTCAAAAGCAGAATATGCCTTTGAAGTGGCAACGCTTGTCCATGTGTGCTTACCACCGAGGAGATCTATTGCCGTTGAGTCCGACGAGGTTGTCACGATGTGAGTGTTGGCGAAGTTGCTGTCTGGGTCTCGTAACCCAATACCCGTGGTTCCAGCGGAAATATTAGCCCAGTCCATCGCTATATTACCAACGCCGGTGCCTTCAATTCCCCGCTCATAAGAAGTGAGATTTACACTGGAAAGTGAATGGTTGCCATTTCCAGACAGAGATAGGCCGAAATTGACATTTGATACGTCGAGGTTGGCCCAATTACAGGTTCCGTCGCATCGTTGGTCTACAACAGGCAAGAATTCCGTTTGAACCCCTACAAACTCAATATCAGTCATTGTAAGCGAACTGGCGCCGTTAGCTAGTAAGAGACGTTTTCCAGAAATAAATGCGTTTGAAACGGTGAGGTCATCGCTATTAGCGGCATCGATGAAAAGTGAAATATTGTCACCCGTGCAATGTTGAATATTTGTTGATGCACCGTTTTGACTAGCAATGGCAACTGATGTGTTCGAAAAATCAATTCCAGAAGCTTGTAACGTACCACTTGTAGAGCGTAATCCTGTTCCTGCCTGTGAAACAGTAACTGTATCGATTGTAGTGGTTCCCGTAGACCAGATTCCTCCGGCCACGTCCTCAAATGTACCTGTTGAAAGGTGAAGTGAACCAGAATTGCGAACGACCTCATAGTCGATATGTTCGGCAGTAAGCGTATTGATTGTTGAAGTGCCGAAATTATTTATTCCAATATAAGCGTCTTCAATAACCAGCTTTGATGCACTAAGATTCCCGTCCACCTTCAATGCGGTTTTGGCATTCGAAATCGTGACTTGGTCAAGCAATGCGTGTCCCTTACTGGCAACATAAATCCCGGTCCACATTCCAGCGCCGTGAGAGCCTGCAGTCAACGGGGTTTGTGAGGAAAAGAATTGTACTGAATTAGCGAGTAGTGTTCCATCGACTCGAATCCAGTATCCATCTCCGCCATCAACTGTCGTCCCTTGTGAGAGCGTCAGTGTTGAGCCGTTTGAAACCGTTACATTGCCCGTTAGAACAACGTTTCCCGACCATGTCGTGTTGACTTGAATAGTTGAGTCGGCGGCAAGAGAATTTTGCGATAAATAAGAGAGTGGCGTCAACAAAAGAATGGCGACGAGAAACAGGGCGCGGCTGGTTCGCATGGTGCCTACTCATCGAAGCCCCATATCAAACCAAAGGTTACAGGTCAATCAATGTAGGAAATCTGTTGGCAGATTGAGTGGGCCCGCCCAGATTTGAACTGGGGTCTGACGGCCCCCAGCCGCCAAGTATAGGCCAAGCTAACCCACGGGCCCAGATTGAAATGTTCACTGAATTGAGGTGCTGAAAGGAGCAGTCTCGTAAATCAAATCGATGTGACCGACATACATGCGTCGGCAACAGTATCGCTTCAAGCCGACTTTGTCGAGGGCTTCAGCCATCTCAACACCGGCTTCAGTCAACTGAGAGAACTCTTCCCACTTATGGGCGATAACGCCACCACAACTAAAACAACGTACTGGTATAATCATATTCTCACCTCATCGATAGGACTTCTGCTTCTTTCGTCGAGCACCGCGTCCAAGTTGGTGCTTTGGTTCCTTACGACGTGGGTCATTGACTAGAAGACTTCGATCGAATCGTAAATACTCGTCTCGGAGTTCTTCATCAATACCTTCTGCACCACCATTGTAATGGACAAGTCCACGAGCAATAGCGGTTCGAATTGCATCAGTTTGACCCATGATACCGCCACCGAGAGTGGTGATATTGATATCGACTTTACTCAAACGGTTCATTGCATCAGCGATGACAAGAGGTTCCATCGACTTACGGCGTGCAAGCGATGGTTGCAAAATTTCGATTGGTTCGCTGTTAACACGAACTCGTCCTTTTCCTGCTTTGACAGAGGCACGAGCAACTGCTGTTTTGCGCTTTCCAGAAGATTCTACTGACTTTTGCTTTTTACGAGCCATCATTGCTCACCTCCGTTCCAACGGTGGGATGGTGCGCCGAGATCGGCGCTAATGTCTCCAAGAGTGATAAATCGCTCTGGAAGGTCTTTGCGGAATTTGCTGTCATCGCCATTCTCATGTCCTTCTGGCAAATCACCAGAGAGGTGAGCTGGGCACCCAATCTCAACACGCAAATTGCGTAGTGCACGACGGCCGCTGCTCTTCTTTTGATAAGGCAACATTCCACGAACAGCACGCTTTAGAATCATATCAGGCATACGTGGGAAGAACGGTCCCTTTCGGGCGTGGTTCAACTTATACTTTGCATGATACGTATCTAGGACCGAGCGAGGTCGGCCGGTGACAATAGCATGTTCAGCGTTGATAATGATCACTTTGTCATCTCGGTCTTCTCGAGCAGCTTTGAGCAGAATATCTGCGGTAGCCGAAGCGAGACGTCCAAGGACAAGTCCATTGGCATCAAAAACAAAGGTTGTTTCATCCAAGGATAACAACCCCCTTGCCGGATGGGTTTTCGTTCATCAGCTCGCTATAGGTCACAACTCGACCACCAGCGGCTTCTATTTTCTCACGTGCACCGTTGCTAACACTGTAGGCGGCGATGGTGTGGTTGGCAGACAATTCACCTGAGCCGAGCAGCTTGCCTGGAACGAGGATGGTTGCACCCTCGGGGGCGTAGCGGCTCACACGGCTCAAGTTCGGCTGCGCCCAATTTTTGCGACTCTTAGAGAGGCGCATGGCCACATCTCGCCAAACAGCGGCTCCGGTGTCGCGAGACTGGGCTTTCAACTGGTTGATGACATCAACCAGTTGTGCGTTTGTCTTACGTGTAGGATTGCTCATTTGACTCCCTCGATGCTTTGAAGCAATTCGCCGACCGGCCATCCCATTATCAATGCACCGACGCGGTCATCGACTCCTTCGCGTCGCAGTGCCCCGAAAACCGTGATTCCTAAATTTATCGAATGAATCGCCAAAACGCTAACGCAAAGACTCACTCGTAGAGAATCTCGCCCTTAGCATCGAGCAATTCAACCGTAAGGCCTGCTGCGCGACCTTGAATGATTATTTCCTCATGGATTGTGTCTGAAAAGTCATCAAGGGCGCCAAGAGCTGTGATGCCTGCAACATCGGTCAATTGGTCAATAAGGTGGTTTAGAACACACGATACCCCGTACGCTTGTCCGGCACGGAACGCATGGTCGACACCGCCAATCTCTGGATCTTCTGCCTTCATTCGCAGCATTACTTGTTGAGAATAAGCTACAAGGGCGCCGTAAATCGATTCAATAATTTGGGCCGCTTCAAGATCGCCGAGCAGCATTTGAGACTGGGCAAGCGCTGCACGTACGGCTTTGCCATAGGTTGCGTGCGCTTCAATCGTGTTGCTTGTTTCAGTCTGCATTGCTTGGTCGATGAGTTGCTTCCAGTCTTCCATGGTTCTACCACAGAGCACCTGCCCCTTGAAGGTTAAGGCGATTCCAACGAAATTCAACTCAAATCTTGAAATCTGTACCTTCGCCTTCTACGATTCCTGCCTGTCGAACAGTTCCATCAGCGGCAACGAATTCTCCAGCCTTAGTCTGCTTGTCATAGAGGTTTACAAGTTCCTTTCGTTCAACCATTCCGCCTTCTCCAAGAGAGACGGTTAACGAACGAGTGATTCCGTCCAAAGTTCGCAATGCACGTTCTTTATGGCTCGCATCAATGGTGTGATCGGAATATCTTGCTTCTTCAAACACCGAGAGGAAGTCGTCAAGTTGTTCGGAAGGCACCATACTGAAAGCAGAACGGACTGCAGTCTCAAACTCACGAGTCGTTTCGTAAACCTTCTTCATGAAGCCATAACGCTTGAAGTACTTGACAAGATTCTTGTAACAATCGAATATCGCAGCAATGAATTCGTTGCTGGCCTCAAGTTGCATCATGGTATCGGTCAATATACCTCTCAATGCCTGAACTTGTCTACGGGCTTGTGCTCGCTGATAGTAGATGGCTCCAGCTATGAGTAGAGACATTGCAATCAAAACGAACGACATCGTCTTGGCAGGAGTAAAGAAGCCTACATCAGAGTTAATTGTACGGGCTTCCATCCAAATGATTTCGTGGGTCACGTTTGTCTGAGATTCTTCAAAGTATGTTGACCCAGGATAGTAAGCAATGATTCTCCATTGACCTGAACAAGGTACACCATCACATGTTTGTCCAGCAAAGGGCCATTCGAAGTCTGCAACTCCTTGCTCGTTGGTACGAGATTTATTGGTTCCTTCACGCACCCATTCGTTAAGTTCATCCGACCAGTATTGGCGGATGAACCAAATTTCCTCATTCTCAACCTTGAGGTCGAGACGGTCGCGTTGGAGTGCAACTGAACCAAATACAGGGTCATCGTTGTCCAATCCATTGTCGCCAGAGTGGCTCCATGTCTGTATGACTTGCAAATCAATCCGAGAACGAACCAAGACCAATTGGTCAACATATGAACCGTTCAAGACATTTGAGGACTCCTTGTCGCAACCGCCCGGCACATTGACATCTGGCTCAAATGCAATCCGTAGCGTACGGAACCCTTCCAACTTACCGCCAGTAGTTTCGACACCATCTCCTTTCGGATTCTGTGTTCTGTCGCCACTGAACCATTCGACTGTACCGTCAATATCGCTGGTGCGAATCGAAGAAATCGGTCGGATGTTCTGCTCTGGGTCAAGGTAAATGTTGAGACACTTGCCACCGACATATTGTCCGTTTGATTGCATAAGTTTTGCATCGATGTGGAAGGATTCTTTGAGATAAAGAACCGGATATTCCGTAGTGTTTGGTGCAGTCCATGTTTCAACACTGGACTTAAACGGACCAACTTCGAGTAATGCTAATGTCGAATTCGAAAAGACATCGAATTCGGTCTCATATGTATCGTTCTGGTAACGGTACGCGTCGTTGTTATCGTAGGCTGAATATGTTACAGTAACCTTTGCTTTGCCTGCAGAAACATCGGATAACGGACACTGAATAGAGAAATATCCATCCATGTCAGTCATTCCAGAATTGCATGCCGTAGGACTTGATTGGCTGTTAATCATCTCGTAATTGACACGAATGTTGCGATTGGTTAGATTTGTACCAAGCTCGTCTTGCAATTGTCCTGTCACAGTCATTGGTTTAGGAATAACTTCACCAGTAATAGGACTTATTTCACTCGTGTAGACGATTTGGTCATCAACAGTAAGGGAAGTACGGCCTATGAATGAGAAACCATTTGCGTTATTGGTCATCTTCAGTCTGAAATGGTCGTTACCCGGCAAACTTAGACATGGGTCCCATGCACCTTGTATTCCCAGTGAAACTGGGTCTAGAGGAGCACACCCTTCATTGGGTAGATTTTCTTCAAACCGCAGAATCACGTTTACCGGTCCGAATCCATCGGGAAGGAATGATTCAGGGTCGTTTCGCAATGATTCAGCATTAAGAGGTGAAATATCGGCTTTGAGACAGCCTGTCTTGCCGTTGAAAGTGCCACTGGACTCAATACGATCGAGAATACCATCTTGGTTCAAGTCTCTATCGGCAAAGCCATCACCGTTGCCGTCATAATAACACAAATGCGATGCGTCTGCTGCCGGCTCAGGTAGGGTAATAGTTCCCGCTGTAGGCCGAACCGTAGCTACTATCTGACGATGCGTAACTCCACTGAAGTCTACGCCTTCAAAGATAACATCAACTAATCCGCCATTCGGCGCTAATGCGCCATCTAACGCAGAGCCACCCGAATCACGCACAGAAGTCGTATTATCGTCGTTTACAAGGGCGGTGAAATCCCAAATATCACCGGTTTGACGGATATTTGGACTGGTTGAATCTATTGAGAGATAGGTTCTCGATACTACCCAAACTTGCTGAACCATGGTATTGCCCTTGAGCAATGGTGTTCCAGCGAATTCAAATTGAAGAGTGAAATCACCAAGATTGTCATTAGCAGTAATATTGAATGGAATTTCAAAGAAACCATTGTCATCGGTATAATTCACTCCAGTCCTACCATCGGCAGACCATGTGTAATTAACCGGTACATTTCGCACTGGCTGAAGAGAATTGTCGACAAGTTTTGCCTGAATCGTAGTGCTGGTGTTTCGATACAATCGGGGGACTGAGGTGGTTTGGAAATCGGTTGTACCAACAACTGTCACGTTGATATAAGCGCCCGTCGGTGCTAGGTTTGTGCCGTTTCCAGTGAAGTAGTAGGCTGAGTTGGTGAAGTCAACTCGCATTCCGTAAGTTCCAGAAGCATACTGTTGGAACCATGTCCAATTGTAATCGAATTCTGCTGCGCAAGATGCACAAGCCTTCGTAGGTCGCTGCGTGTATGCAGTCTCGGTTGAGCCGAGGAACTGTCCATTACCGTCAATATCAACCTGCAGTGCAATTGGGTCTGCGTCCCAAGGATCGTTTGTTCTGTTGGTAACCGAACCAATTACGAACAAAGTATCGCCCGTGTTCATTTCAGGAACAATTTCACAGCGTACTGGACTGTTTGGATCGGTGAGGTCGACTGCGCCGCAAGGTGGCAAATCACTGTCGCCACCGTTTACGAGATTTATGAACCAGTGAGTGGAGTTTGTCGATATGAAATTGCGCAATTGGATCTCTTCGGCGTTCAAGGTTAGTGGATCGCCATTCCAATTCTTAGGGTAGGGCTTTGGCTTTGAGATATCAGCAAAATCCAATCCAGCACCGGTTAATGCCTCAGAGTGGAAGAGTGTTGCCCAGTTGCCGAATGTACCGTCGCCGTTGTTGATGGAAGAATTGTACCAGTAAACTGGATTGATTCCATCAACAATCATTTGTCCTTCAATGTTCATACGATGCATGACTCGAATTGCTTGCGGCTCAGTTTCATCGCCATGGAGGTAAGGGAACGGACCATCGGATGCTAAATCGGGTTGCACAACAGCAGTGACCTCGTAATCACCTGCAGGCAGACTGGTGTTCGTGTAGTCATACCTAACTGGATCGCCGTTGCTGTCTAATAATGGCTTGAGTTCCAAAGTTTGGGAATCCCAAGCAACTTCCTCATAGCCACCAGGAATCTGTCCTACGCCGTTGTCTCGAGTTGAATTCCATTGAATCTGTTTCCAGATTCCATTAATTCCGATGTCTTGAATAAATGTTACTGAAACAAGACCGTTGCTACCTGCACGGTACCCGTTACCGCCAAGGCCAGTGAAATTGGTTGGATGAGTATAGTTTCCAAATACTCCACCTCGTACAGAGAACGTAAACGGCGCCTTCGGAATAAAATTGTCAAAAATGCCACGCTGGATATCTGCGGTGTAATAGGACCACATATCAATCCAAAACGGTTGTTCATCGCTGCGGAAATATCCATCCATGTAAATGTCTGCTGTCAGGTTTGCTTCGGCGCCTAAATAGTACGATGTAGACTCGTTGCCATTAAATGCAAACATTTCAGTGACTACAGCATAAACTCGGTAGGTTGTGTTATCGCCCACTGTTAAATCCTCAGGGTAGAGGAATTGGCCAACGCTAAAATTACCTGTTGAAGACGTTAAGACATCGATTGTTTCTAAAGCTGTAGTGCCGTTATCAGCCCACTCAATATGGACTTGGACCGGCAAACCAACCGCTGGTTCAAATTGGCCAGAAACCGGATTAACCCAGTCAACATGGCCACTAAAAATTGATGGAGATTGGGCGTCAATCCACAATGTATCGGGAAGGTTGAGTGAGATGTATGTGGGGGCCTTATCGTCCTCATCGAGAATACAGTTATTGTCGCTATCCCAATCACTTGATTCGGCGCCACCATAACACGGGAAACTTGTTTCTCCTTCTTCCAAGTGGTCGAAGTCTACATCGACATAGCTGTCATTGTCATCATCGTTATCAACGGCATCAGGGCCGGTGCCCGGGTCTAGGGGGTTTGCAAGACCTTCGCCATTTCCGAAATCGTCATGGTCCCAAGGATTCGTTGAATTTCGATCGAATCGAGATGGCCAAAGCATGACTTCGTCTTCATCAAGCATACCGTCTTCGTCATCATCCGTATCAATATCGTCTCGTTCACCATCGTTGTCATGATCAAACGCTCGAGTTAAACTGATTGCTAATTCGACTGTGTTGGTCAGGCCGTCACCATCCCAATCATCGTCTGCCCAGTCGACAATGCCATCGTTATCGTTATCGAAAGGTGATTGCTCTTCTCCAAAGAAACAATTTGGCAGAAGTTCTTGGTCAATGTCAAGTATTCCGTTATTATCATCGTCCGGGTCTTCTGCATCTGGAACCGCGTCGTTATCGTTGTCCACATCGTAGACACTCGGTTCAATGAAGCCTTGCGAGAGGATGCCTCGGTCCCAAACAGCTTGGAAGAAGCCATCAGAATCAACGTCAGCATCGTTACCATCGTCGTCGTTGTCTTCGCAATTTAGACCTGAGAAGAAGTTCCCATTATCTTGATTCGCATCGTTATCATAGTCGTCATCTGTATCGACTTCAAAGAAATCCCAGAGGCCGTTGTTATCGTCATCAACATCATACCAATCATATACAGAATCGTAATCGTTGTCAAGATCTATTGTGGCATTCGTGAAATCTCCATCGATGTCCCCATCAACGTCGTTCTTCAAGAGGTCAGCACCCAATTCATCGGGGAAATCTGCAACAGGACCGTTGTCGGAAGTCCATTGCCAGATTCCGGACTCTAAGCCAAACCATGTAACAAACGCATCACGGTTGTTTTTCATCTGTGTGTATGTAATTCCTGCTTCGACCGTGCCGTCGCTTGCGAAGTCGTAATGCCAGCAGCCACCTTGAGCGCCCGGCGTACAGCTCCAGTTTCCAGATGCCCCGCCTGATGTTGCACCTTGATTGATAAATGCATCCGGTCGTATTGAATACGGAGACCCAAACTGAGCATTTACCCCATTCAATGGCATATGGTAAGCGAAAGCATACTGGTAACCGCATACATATCCGCTTGCGGATTGCCCTGCAGTCCAGCCGCAAGAAGTCATATCGATTGAGCCGCCCATCTTGGGGTCGTTGACATCGAGCAGGCCGTCGTTTCCTTCATCTTGGTCCCACCAATCCGGAAGGCCGTCGGCATCTTGATCAATGTCAAGTCCGTTTGTTAAGGAGTCACCATCACCATCAATGTCCCAATCATTTCCGCCGTTGTAAGGAGACCAGCGTGCGAATAAGAACCAGTAGTATTCAGGAACTGTTCCGGGGGTTACGGGTGTTGTTGTTGCGTCGTATCCGTTGTAATCCAAGACTACATTTGCAAATGGGTTGTGCCAGAAGACAAGATTCCAATGGTCTGTGGCATTATTGGTGTAGGGAGTACTGTCTTGGCTACCATCGAGATCTCCTCCGTCTGCAACTGGATAGTATGGGGTGCCGAAGTTATCGTTCGCGTCATAATCGACAACACCGCAGTTACCATCATCAGGATCATAAAAGTCGGAAATACCGTCATTATCATCATCCCAATCAATATCGTTTACAAGGCCGTCTCCATCGATGTCCGAATCTACAGAATTAGGGCCATCATCGCGATACAGTGCACCGTTAATAGCATGTAAATCTCCGTCATTGTCAAGATCGCAATCCCAGTCAATATCGAGGGCGTCGATGATTCCGTCGTTATCGTCATCAACATCCTCCCAATTGTTAATTCCATCTCCATCCCAGTCGTTAAATTGCGAATAAGAAGCACGCTGAGTGTTACATCTTGGGTCAGGGCTCACTGGATTTGGGTTCGATGTGGTTGGACAATTCCAAGTAGCAACTTCAGACGATTTATTCAACGGGAATGAATCGTTCTCGTTATCGATTTGGTCATCATCCAAATCGTACTCGAAGTTATTAGCATCTCCGCTCACCGATATGTCACCAAGATTGTCTGGATTAGGAGTTCCGCCCATGTCCGGATCAAGCCAGTCATAGACGCCATTGTAGTTTTGGTCGAATGGTCGAAGGCGGTCATCATCAAGGTCTTGGTCGTAATCCATCTCGCAATCAATGACGCCGTCGTTATCCGAATCTTGTCCAGGGACATGGAAGTCCACTGTTGAAACACTTGAAACAATGATTGCGCCACCTGAATTGCCACCGATTATGGAAACATCATCGCCTACGGAATACCCGTATCCGCCGGATGCCAATACTGCGGAAAGAATCTCTCCATTCGCATTGACTGTGATGTCAACAGTGAGTCCAACTCCCTCTATTGAAGATGTGCCCACTCCATTTGCTGCGATGTAATTTTGGCCACTGACAAGCGAGCTGGCATCTAGCCCAGTTGCCACTCCGTTGAGCACACTGTTATCGTAATCACCTTTGTTATCTCCGTTAAAATCAACATTCACACAAACATCAGGGATACCGTCGTTGTCGTCGTCAGGGTCGACCATGTCAAGAATACCGTCATTATCATCATCGGTATCTGCACTGTCGGGCGTTTCGTCGTTGTCGTTATCTGGGTCAATGAAATTTGGAATGCCGTCTCCATCAAGATCACCGTCAACAATGGTTGTGAAAGCAGGCACGCCATTAGGCCCGTCTCCAGCAGGATCTGTAGGTAAGTTGGTCCAACCACTGGAGGTATTGCCTGGTGCGTTTACTCTGTTGAGCTCCTCGTTTAGGAAATTAATTCCACCCGAATACTGCCGATATGAATTGAAATCCCAAGTGACGGCTGTGTCGTAAAGGTTCGATGAAGAAGACATAGAAGTGGTTAGTGACGCGTTGTAGGGATGTATGTCGTCTATATCGTTAACCCCATCGCCATCGTCATCGTCATCGAAGTAATCTTGAATACCATCACTGTCCAAGTCGCAAGGCCACTTGAACTGGTCAATACGAGCATCATTATCATCGTCCTCGTCATAACTCCCAGGTCCAGAACCATCAGAATCTTCATCGGTGACGCCGTCATTATCGTGGTCCATTGGATTTTGATCGGCCAAATAGTAAGGGCCAACGGCCTGTCCAGTCCATGGGTGGATGATACTTGGGTCGAGGCGTCGGTCTGTACTCACGTTGAGAGGATCAAGTCCGAGCGCTTCAAGTGCTTCAATATCAATTGGTCCTTCGAGAATACCGTCATTGTCATCATCCCAGTCTTCAGCATCAGAGATGCCGTCGTTATCGTGGTCGAATGGGTCGGTTCCATAACATCCATCAAACCTCTCCAAGAGGTCGTAAATTCCATCGTTATCGTCATCAAGGTCATACAAATCACTGACTCCATCGTTGTCGTGATCGTCTTTGTTCGATTCCTCAAGCAATGGTGCAAAATAAGGCATTAGTGCCGCAATTGCTGATTCGTCAGCAATGATTCCGGAAGCGACACCTGGGTCAGCCCACATAATGTCAGACAGTACTGGGTGGTCATCGAGTTGCCACACATCTTGTGCCCCGTTCCAAGAACCTTGGCCGACTTGTCCAGAGGTTTGCACTGGAGCCGTTTGAGTGATTCTATCGCCTTCTCGGAAGACTACGGGCTGGGATGTTTCTTGTGAACTGAAGTCCTGTACTATAGCAAGCATCGTACTTGTAAGCATTAAGACGATGATAATCATCGACATTGATATCTTCTGTCTTTGGCCTATTGTTTCTATTTGGTTTTTTGAGAGCATGTTGGCACCTCGGAATCAATTTGCCACCTGCATTGCCTATATGAAAGCCATGGCGCGGTTGCGTGTTTAGGTATCACTAGAGGAGTTGCGTATCATTGCCAAATATTCAACAAATTGTTGCTGAAATTTTGAAAAGGTTGAAGAAATAAAAAAAGGATTTCTAGGGGGCGAACCCCCTAGAAATCCGGTATTCCGATACTTTGGTATCGGTGATTATCGTAGATAATTCTCAAACAACTCAAGCTTCGAGTTCGTCGAGAATGCCGTCGCCATCGTCGTCAGCATCTTCGTGGTCGTCGGAACCGTCGTTGTCATGATCGAATTGACCTGTCAATGGGTTACCGTCATTCATTTCGAACCAGTCGGCTAGGCCGTCATTGTCGTCATCTGTGTCGGTTAGGTCCCAAATTCCATCGTTATCGTGATCGTAACGGTACTGGCCAGAGACTCCACCTATTTCGTCAACGTCGAGAATATCGTCGTTGTCATCATCTGTGTCGACTCCGTCATCCATGCCGTCGTTGTCGTGGTCACGGGATTGGTCTGTACCATCTTCGGCTTTGTCGTTGTAGTTGTCAATTCCGTCGTTGTCGATATCGAGGTCTAGTGAATCAGTGATTCCGTCGTTGTCGTGGTCGTAGATGTTGGTGTTTGGGTCGCCGTCTTGGGCTTCTTCAGAATCATCAATTCCATCGCCGTCGTCGTCGGAGTCCAAGTTGTCTGGGATTCCGTCGTTGTCATGGTCGTTTGGATTGGCATCGACATCATTCGGGATTCCGTCGTTGTCGTTGTCGGTATCCATGTTGTCTGGAATTCCATCACCGTCATTATCAGCTGGGCCTTGGTTGTCA
The DNA here is from genome assembly GCA_036846305.1 of Candidatus Poseidoniaceae archaeon. Taxonomy (GTDB): domain Archaea; phylum Thermoplasmatota; class Poseidoniia; order Poseidoniales; family Poseidoniaceae; genus MGIIa-L1. The sequence continues at coordinate 63,818 of DAIUCF010000003.1, forward strand.
GTTTGTTGCTGTTGCTGTTGATCGGTCTGTTGACCTTGTTGACCTTGCTGACCGTTTTGGGTTTGACCTTGTTGTTGTTGGCTCTGACCGTTTTGGTTCTGTCCATTTTGGTCCTGGCTTTGTTGGTCTCCTTGCTGGCCGCCTTGCTGGCCGCCTTGTTGTTGTTGACCTTGTCCATTGTCCTGCTGCTGGCCTTGCTGGCCTTGCTGGCCTTGCTGGCCTTGCTGGCCTTGCTGACCTTGCTGACCTTGCTGACCTTGTTGACCTTGTTGACCTTGTTGACCTTGTTGACCCTGTCCTTGTCCTTGTCCTTGTCCTTGTCCTTGACCTTGACCTTGACCTTGACCTTGACCTTGACCTTGACCTTGACCTTGACCTTGTCCTTGTC
>DAIUCF010000004.1:0-56979 GCA_036846305.1 Candidatus Poseidoniaceae archaeon
GCTGTATTGTCACCGAAGGCGTATGGAATAAGCCCTTTCACCCAAATTTCACTTTGATTAATGCTGACGTTTAGGTCTTGAAGTCGGTTACTGAACAATACTTCTCCAACATCAAGGTTTATCGAGGAATCACCACCACCAAACGCAAGGAACAACTGCGGAAGAACACCGAAACCTCCGGCCGTAGAAACGATGGGGATCCGGAGCGAGAGAATCTCTCCGCTTTGCCCATCCCATCGTAGCAGACCTTCACTGGCCGTACACCAATGTTGCGGATTAGAAAATAAGGTGATCGAAGCAGTACCATCACATGATGGATGGAGATTGATTGAGGCATTGGTCAACATTGCCTCGGGAAACGATTGAGATGAAAGAACTGGAGTGAAATTGACTTGGTCCAACGGAGAAGAAAAGCGAGTGGTCGAAAGAAGGCCTTCGACTTGTAAATACAATGAACCGTTCTCGAAGAAAAGTTCGGTAGAGAGTATCGTGGATGGGAGATTTAAATCCAAATCAAAGGTTTGCTGCTCTTCCAAATCAAGCGAAAACGAGTGAAGGGACATCGTCGATTTGTCCAATTCTAATGCATACCAGCTCTCTTCGACAGCCGTCACAGAAAGAAACTCTCCCGGTGACCGGTAGGAAGCCCACTCATCATCATCCAGTTCACCTTCATAGCCTACAACTAAACCGTTATCAGTAGCAATGAGGCCGTACTCTTGTGAAACATCAAGAGTGAAATCGTTGGCAATGCCGCCGTCCTCTACTCGCCAAACCCAAGCGTCTCCATCACCCTCAATTTGAAAACCCGCTCCACTCGGAGAAAAATGCCAAAGGGAACGCTTTCCCGGCCAGAGTTCTGAGATTTCAGATGATGCGAGAGTGAGTACCTGTTCACCGTTATTTTGAATTTCAACCATTGGCACCTGTAGAATTTCCAACATTGTGGAATCGGGGGAGAGTGATGAAAGGTTCTCTCGTAAGCCTCGAACAAGTTCACCATCCAAGCGACCAAGTCCTTGTGATGATGATAAGGTGAGTGAATTGGAATTTGAATCAATATCCAACTGAAGCCCTACATCCTCTGCCAGAATAAAATCGTCAAGCAACAGTTGTAAATCGTCAACAATGGGCTTGATGTGAGTTGCATCATCGTGGGCATCATCGATAGCGTAGTAGATAGTATTCACACTTCCATTCAGTTTCTGTAAGGACTGTGCGGTTATCAAATCTGTAAACAGTGCAGGTGATTGAGTTCCAGCAGAGGCTCCTTGCCCAGAATTAGAGACAACGGTGAGGACTGTCGCCGTTGAATCAAGACGTTGCCGTTTGTTTTCTTCAGTAACGTACCATCCGAAGTCAAAAACATCCCCGGCCCCAAGATTTAATTCCTCTGCCAATACTTGGTTAATGGCAATGTAGGTCGTGTTTGAAAACTGGTTCGCTTCACGGAGGTCCGAATAACGAATCCCGTCCGATTGTGACCCGATAACTGGCCAGTGACCTCCGTCGTCGATTGAACTGTTCATCGCCAACCAAGTCACACCGGACAGAGAATATTCGAGACTCGATACACTTGCTGAAGAAATCAATCCTTGCTGTTGGCCATCAACCACGGTCCGTAAAGATGAGTCCTTCTGAATACCCTCCCACATTTGATTTGCGATGGTTTCTGAGATTGATACTCGCTCACCTATTGCTAAATTAAAACCTGAAATGGTAAGGTCGGTTTGACCCCAGGAGCCTTCAACTTCGTATCGAACCGTTGCGTCTAGAGAATCGCCCACCACCATTGAGGAAGTGATAATTGCTGATGCAATAACCAATCCCGCCATGAGGAGAGCAGATTGACGCTTCCTTCGGACGATGTTCTGAGTTGCTAACCTCCAAACAACTAGCCGTTGAGGTACTAAGAGTGGTTGAAGAAGCACTTGACTAATTATTCCAAAAGCAAGTGCTCCCCCCCAAAGCGTAATTCCAGATACAGAAACCCAATCAAGGAGTATGTACGCCACAATCCCATCAGCAGCTGGCCCGAAAATCAGCAACAAACTCTTGAGGATACCCAACTGTTTCCAACGGCCTATTCCAATGGTTGAAACTGCGCTAAGCAGCACCAAAACAACCACAAGTATGGCAAGTTGGAGGAACAGAACTACTCCTCCTCTGAATGACGAACATCATCAATAATTGAGCCATCAGACATGTGCAATGTTCGGGAACATCGTCGTGCGATTTTTGGGTCGTGGGTCACGATAAGAAACGTAGTATCTCGCTCACGATTGAGTCGAAGAAGAAGTTCTAGAATCTCATTTGATGTGGCAGAATCGAGGTTTCCTGTTGGCTCGTCACAGAGAATAACTGCAGGGTTGTGTACCAGGGCGCGAGCGACTGCAACACGCTGCTGCTGACCTCCGGATAACTCCGAAGGCAGATGTTCGGCTCGATCAGCAAGACCGACTGAACTCAATGCCTCTAAAGCACCAGACCTCGCTTCAGACGCTGAACTACCAAGTAAAAGCAGCGGCAACTCCACATTCTCTACCGCTGAGAGAACCGGTAAGAGATTGAAATCTTGAAAAATGAATCCAAGGTATTCAGCCCGCATACGGGTTCGTTCGTTATCCGATATTCCAAACAATGGCTTGCCTTTCACCATAACCACTCCAGAATTAGGTTCATCGATACCGGACAGGATATTCAACAGTGTGGTTTTACCACATCCGGACGGACCCATAATAGCGACCATTTCACCAATTTCGATTTGGACATCGACACCTCTTACTGCTTGAATTGAAGATTCACCCGATGGGTAAATTTTCCACACAGTCGTGGCTTTCATTACCGGTCCCATGCCTTGAGGACGACAGAGTGCGTTGATAAACTACCGCTTCAAAGCATCTACATGAACGACGAAACCAAAATCACGGTTCAAGTTCTCGCCTTCGGACCGTTAGCAGAAGAGATTGGTTGGAAATCTCACAACTCCACCCTTTCTGAACCTGCAACGGTACACAGCCTCATTCAAACACTCGCTCTAGGAAAGTGGAAAAAGAACCAACTTCTGTATGCAGTGAACGGTGTTCGATGTGAAGCGTCCATGGAGTTAAGAGAAGGCGATGAAGTGGCTCTTTTGCCCCCTGTATCTGGCGGTTAAGTAAAAATAAGTAATTTCAGCCGAAGACTTCAACACTACCGACCGATTCGACAGATTGAGGATGAAGCATGATTGGCGGACTGGGACCACTTGAATTGACGATACTTGTCGGCCTGTTTTTCATCCTGTTCGGAGCAGAAAGGCTTCCAAAAATGGCCAATGCCCTCGGCAGGTCAAAAGGCGAATTTCAAAAGGGTTTGGAAGATACATCTCGTACCATTACCGACCTTGAAGCAGGTGGACGAACTCCTGCTCAACAACTCAATGAGCGTGCGCGTGCAGTCGGAATAGACCCTACGGGAATGGAAATCGATGAACTCGAAAGAAAAACTGCCGCACTTGAGTCAATGGACAACTCCAATGAAGAATAATCATCGCTTTCTCTTGAGTTGAAGTGGAGAGCCGCACCGGTCACAATCACCGACATCCCCTTTCTTTGAACGTGCTACATTTTCTGGGACCTCTGTAGTATGCCTGCATCCTGTACAACGACGGACCCAAGTCCAGACTTCTTTAGCGCCCGAAGTATCTACTGATGACGAGGAATGACCCGAAAATTTCATTGCATTCTGCAAACGATAATCGTCAGTCACCAATGGAATTTGAAGACCAATTGCCAACCCGAGAACCTCTAAATCCACGTCAGAAAGTCTTGGGAGATCACCGCTTTTTGCAGCACACTCTCTTGCCAGATCCAGCCAGCCTGGTGATACATCCCTCCAATCAATATCGAGTGCCTGAACCAACATCCACCGTTGCGGGCTAACTCGCTCAAGTTCCAATTGCTGGCCGACAGAACATATGTTCCCATTCAACTCAGTAACCGGCCAATGCAGTAAAGCAGCAGTATCGAGTACTCGCATCAAACGGATGACTAATGAATGCCCTCCTTGAAGTCACCGGACACCCACACCTTAATTGCTAGGAGAATGAAGCCATTGACATGTCGTGGAAGGAGTCAATTATCGACTTCTTCGACCTTTTTGGTCCTGCAAGCCTAGCCGTATTATCGTTTACCGAATCAATCGTACAACCGATACCACCTGACCTGTTGTACATACCTATGCTCGCAGATTCTATTGGAGATGTACCTCTCGTCATTTGGTTATGGTTAACGGTAACCCTATCCTCGGTTGCTGGTTCAATGTTTGGTTATTGGATCGGTAAGCGTTGGGGGAGGGGATTTATTGGTAAATTCTCAAAAAAATCTCACTTGGATAAAATCGAAGCTCTTACAGAGAAGTATGGCACGTTTGGAATATTCATTGCCGCATTTTCGCCGATTCCCTACAAAGTGTTTGGATGGTTTGCAGGGATGGGTGAGATGGACAAAAAACCGTTCTTACTCGCTGGACTGTTTGGTCGCGGACTGCGATTTGGATTAGAGGCCGTACTGATTGGAATTTATGGGAATGCTGCTATTGACGCTCTTAATTGGTTCCTCGATAATGAAATACTACTCGCGGTGGTGATGATAGCATCAGCAATCCCTGCATGGTACATTTGGCGCTGGTGGTCGAATATCGAAATCACAAGTTCTGAATGACACGACTGAAACATAGAATGAACACGGCACCCGTGTAAGCAAGAGCGAATCATTATCAAGGGGTGGTCGGTGGAGCGACTGTCGCTCGTGTGGTGTAGCCAGGTCCATCATAGTGGGTTTTCATCCCGCCGACCCGGGTTCGAATCCCGGCACGAGCACTTTACTCAAATGTCATGCAGTATTGCGTTTGTTTTACTCAAAAAACGGGTAGGATTTGACCCAACCCCCCTCGGCACGAGCACCATGTCGTTTTTTTCAGTTCTAAGAGGTCACTGCGTTTTTAAAATTGGATGATTAGCAGAAGTGCTCGAGACCCTCACGAGCACCAATCGTGCGTACATATTGAAGCGAAAAGGGCGTGTAATTCTGTGGTCCAAATTGATTTTTGTCAGAGTTCATCAGCAAAAATCAGACAACAGAATTGAACCTCTATGAGTCAGATGCCGACTCAAGATGAGAATCATGTTGGAGACATTCTGAAATCAATCATCATCAGTGTCAAACATCGTAAGCGTCTTCGATGCTTCAATTGCACGATTATCGAGTTCAGCACGCTCATCCTTTGACAAGGTTGTATCGCGTAGCTGTTCTTGAATAGATTCAAGCTCTTCTCGAGCATCATCACGCTGTTGACGAAGCATGCGATCTTCACGTGACATCTGTCGCTTGGCGGCACGCTGTTTGGTTTCCTTTGACTGGATTTGCTGTGTGAGCATTTCGTCTTCATCTCCAGCAAGTTCGACGCTAGTTGGGAATGGAATTCGGATGTGTTCCTTCTCAAATCTCTCATCGAGTGACTTCAACAACCAGTCTCTTGTGACCCATTCATCGCTGTAATCTGCGACCCATGTGTACAATCTTAGAACTTTAGCAAAGTCACCTAATTCAACCAGCAAGACTCGAGGTTCAGGCGAATCTATCGTGTAAGGACAATCCCGAGCAAGTTCAAGCATGATGACTTTAACGTGGTCGATACTTTCTCGATAGTCAACCCCAACATCGATCACAACTGAGATTCTGCGAGCGATTCCATCACCGCCACCACGTGCATGGTTCACTAAAGTAGACGAGATGAGTGTATTGTTTGGAATAACAACCAATTTTTCATCTCGGTCGAGAACCTTGGTTGAAAGAATGCCCATAGAGATTACAGTTCCAATCATACCTTCCACCTCGATTCGGTCACCAACTTCAAACGGTCGATCTACTGCGAGCATGAATGAATTGACTATGTTTCCAAGAGTTTGTTGTACAGCCAAACCAATAATCAAAGAGAATACCGCTAAAGACGCAAACAATCCTAAGAGTTCAATGTCCAATTCGCTGAGGGCTAAATTTAACCCGACAAAATAAGTCACACCTCGAAGAAAGAAAACAATTAGAGGGTTTCCGCCAGAGACTGTAACGCTTGATTTGGCTGAAAAACGACCAAGAATGACTGGCAATAAATGTTTGATACCAGTACTTAGAATCGAAGTAGTGGTTAGAATGTAGATTACGCTGAAGAGAGGGTATAGGGATTCTAGGAATTCCTGCTCTGATTCGATAACCCAGTATAGTGACAGTTGAGTACCAGCTGCTATTACAAAAAAGTAAAGTCTGTTTGAAAGCGGTTGAAGGAGTGCATCATCCCATTTAGCCTTCGAGCGCGTCACCAAGTTTTTGAACGGACGAAGGATAAAATATTTGCATACGAGCAAGGCAAAAACGAGTGCTCCTAAGCAAACTCCGACTTTAGGGAGGGTCCCCAAACTATCTATTTGGTCCCAATACTCCTCGACGGTACTCATTGGCCTCAAATCTCCGCAGGAACACGAGTTTAGAAACTTAGCGGTGTAAAATTCCAACCGATAAATAATGGTGAACATTGAAATACCGCACCCCTTAGCCTTTCATGATTGGAATGGTCTCGAACGAAGGGCTACGCTATTTCCAAGTTCAAATTACAACTGAACAGGGCTCAAAAATGCCCGGCATCTCTATTCTTGACCACTTTAGTAAGGTTGAAATCATCACATCGGTCGATACATCGAAATGGCCAGCCACATATCTTTGCTTAATCACCTACGAAGACGAGAATATATTCGAAGGGGGATTAAATCTCGATCTAAGTTTTCAAATCGAAAAAATTGTACTTCAATTCCAGTACCATGCATACATCGTTGCTCGAGTAACTGGCCCGATAATGACCATGGTACAGGCGGTGGAAAACTGTTGGTTAACCACGCCAACAAGCCTTACTCGTGACCAAGGCTTATTCATGACCGTTCAAGGCACCCCAAAGGCACTCAAAGAGGCTCGGGACGAACTGCAACGCATTATTCCAGAAGTACTCAAAATGCGCATTAGTAAGACCATTGCTGCAGATTGGATTAGTGCACCTAAACTCCCAAAGCGAAGACATGAAGTCATGCGCACTGCTGTTGAATTAGGCTACTACTCAACACCTAGAAAATGTACTCAGCGTGACATTGCTGATCATCTCGGGATTCGTCAAGGAACCGTAGCAGAACACCTTCAATCTGCCGAAGGAATCATCATACAATCATGGTTCCAACAAACATCGGATTCAACCTTGGAATGAGAGTATTAAACCAATTAGAATCACCAAAAATCCAAGCATTGTGAAGGTGATTCGAACAAAAGATTTTTGTCTAAGTTTTAATTGAATTCGGGCTCCAAAAAAAGTCCAACACATCATTCCAATGATTCCACCGGGAATCGTAAATGCTGTGACTAAAAGAATCCCAGACAATCCACCACCAAAATCTTGCAAAACCGTAGACATTACTGTGAAAACCATAAACCATTCTTTCCCGTTAATAAACTGCATCACTACACCTGTTTTTGGACCTAAACGTGGTATTGATTCTGGTAATTCATGCACTCTATTTGACCATCCCAAAGCGATAATGCCTAATCCGAGCAATGTCATAAAAACAAGACCTACCACATTGAGTATGTCTGCGAATTGCCCATTACTTGAAAAGTAATCAACGGTCATTCCACTAACCAATTGAACAATAAAAAAACCTACAGCCATGCCACTAATCAATGGAATATTCGACCTCCAGCCATGGATTGCAGAGTGTACTGTACAGGTAATATTGTTTGGACCTGGACTTATGAGTCCAACAAGTAGTAACAGCAGTAGCCAGCCCAAGGCTTCCAAAAACATGAACTTTCTAAAACTCTCGAGTATCTAATCATTGGCATGTAATTCAAGCGAGTGTACCGTTTTTATAATCAAGTAACGCCTGTTGAATCTCCTGCCGAGTATTCATTACAAAGGGGCCATAACGGGCAATTGGCTCGTTTATCTCAGGCCCGCCAAGAATCAAGAATTCCGCATCAGAGTCAATTGCTGTCATGACGATTTCATCACCATCTGTTAACACTCCGAGTTGGCCGTCATGAACCGGTTTATCGTTCACATGAACTGTGCCCCCGAACACATAGAGCATAGCATTGAGTCCTTTTTCAACCGGTTGAACATGCGTACCACCCTGTTGAATTTTCATGTGGATGTATGTAATAGGAATCACCGTATCAATTACTGCCTCTACTCCCAGCGCAGAACCGGCAATAACATTAGCCCAAACTTTGCCGTCAGCGGAAGTTGCCTTAGGTATCTGCGATGAATTGATATCTTGATATCTTGGTTCCATCATTTTATTCTCTGCTGGTAGATTTACCCAGATTTGGAAACCATGCGAAACACCTCCGGATTTGAGAAAATCCTCCTGCGGAAGTTCCGAATGGATAATGCCTTTTCCAGCAGTCATCCACTGGACATCTCCTGGATTCAAATCACCTTTATTTCCAGCACTATCTTCGTGCTGCATCGCTCCTTGAATCATGTAGGTCACTGTTTCAAAACCACGGTGCGGATGAGCTGGTGCACCTATCGCTTCCCCAGGACCCCAATGAACCGGACCCATTTCATCAAGCAACAAAAATGGGCTCATTAACGATCCCATTGCAGTGGGACGGCGTACAGGAAATCCTCCACCTTCGAGTACGGTATGCGTTGGCGCAGTCATTCTCAAGTACCTTTGCTCCATCATTGAACCACCTGTTCTATCATCGCATCTATTGCGCTTTGGTTGAAAAGTTTTGTTTTGTTGATAATGATTGAACGCCCCAAAACATTGGAGCCGAGATAGGAGAATTGCATTCGCATACCCAGAATGGCTTGCTGCCCACCACCGCCACTCACTGTAGCAAGACCAACGGTCTTTCTGTTGAACAACAATCGGAAATCTTCTGTTTGAACCGACAACCAGTTGACTAAATTAATCAATGAAGCCGGTATAAGGCCGTTATATTCCGGTGCACAAACAATCAGGGCATCCGAACCAAGTATTTCGTTCATGGCTTTCACCACAGCAGGAATTTTCCCAAGTGTTTTTTCTTTTTCAGGGGTGTAAAGAGGAATTTCTAAAGAACAGATATCAAGAACAATGCCTTGGTGGCCAAGCGCCTCTAAAGATGAATGGAAGGTTTGTGCTAACTCGAGATTCTTACCCGTTGAAGCAGCCAGGATTGTGACCTTAGACATGGCCATTCCAATATGTCATTACCTTTCAACTTGTGAGTATCGCCATGGAGATTACCATTTCATGCGATATGCAAGGATAAGTACACCAATCACTGTAGGGATGATGGCAAGCGCAAGAATAGTCATCAACAACTGGCGAACTTGAGTTTCAGATTGCTCATCTGATGTCGAAATTGAGTCTTCGCCTTCATCCTCTTCACATATTTCCAAGAACGGATTACAAGTAGGGTCGATAGCGTTATCCTCACTTTCTTCAGGGACATAGGGTTCGTATTCGGCGTCTTCAATTTGGTCATGACATCCGTCAGCATCAGTGTCGAGTAGAGGAACTGAAATCCAATCTTTCTTTCCTGAAGGACACGAATCAAACTCATCTTTGATAGAGTCTCCATCATCATCATCATCTTCAGTGGCATCTTGGCAACCATCCTGGTCGTAATCATTGACAGAATCTGAAATCCATGAAAGAATGCCACGTGAACAATCATCCATTGCATCTTCAACGCCGTCATTGTCATCATCGTTATCTTCAATTGAAGCGTCTCTGCATCCATCGCCTTCATAATCGGTTGCAGGTGTCGAAACCCAGTTCACATCGCCCAACTTACACAAATCGGTGGTGTCCAGAACGCCATCGTTATCGTCGTCTTCATCTTCTGTAAAGTCTGCACAACCATCAGAATCATAGTCAGTATCGCTAGAACTTACCCAGAAGGTTTCCCCAGTAGCACACTTATCTGAACTGTCAAGAATGTAGTCATTATCATCGTCTTGGTCTTCACCACTGTCTTGACATCCATCATTATCATGGTCGGTTGAGGCTGAAGAAGTCCATTTCAAATCTCCTTTTGGACAGGAGTCAAATACATCCTCAAGCCCATCTCCGTCTGAATCCAAATCCTCTTTGTTATCGTGGCAACCATCAGCATCATGATCTTGGCCTGAAGAAAGAGAATCCCAATCGGTTTCGCCAAGTGGGCATTCGTCTTCGGTATCTTCGCGCTTGTCATTGTCATCATCAAGGTCTTCGGTCGAATCACGGCATCCGTCGCCATCATGGTCTGTGCCAGGAGAGGAAATCCAACTTAGCTCTCCTTTTGGACAAATATCTTTCCAATCGTCTGCACCATCATTGTCATCATCCGAATCTTCGGTTGCGTCTTGGCATCCATCGGAATCGTAATCGTTTTCTTCAGTAGAGTTCCAATCGAGATTACCTCTCACGCAGACGTCATCAATATCAAGAACGCCATCATTGTCATCGTCTGGGTCTTCAACATCTGGGTCATAACAACCATCGTTATCATAATCTACATTCGGGGAAGGACCTGACCAACCCATAGCACCTTTGGAACAATTATCGACGAGGTCTGCTACGTTGTCATTATCGTCGTCAGTATCCTCTGTCGAATCACGACATCCATCTGAATCATAATCTTCTGAACCTGTTGAAGTCCAATCAAGCTCACCCAAAGGACACTGGTCATTAGTGTCGGAAATTCCATCGTTGTCATCATCATCGTCCTCAATAGCATCGAGGCAACCATCGCTGTCATAATCTGTCAGATTGGATTGGTCCCAGCCGGTCTCACCACTCGGGCATCCATCATCGATGTCGATGATGTTGTCGTTATCATCATCATCATCTTCAATCGAGTCCTTGCAGCCATCTCCATCGTTATCATTAGTCTTATCAGAAATCCAACCCAACTCTCCCATAGGACAGGAGTCATCAAGGTCCAGAACTTCGTCGTTATCGTCATCCAAGTCCTCTTCTAAACCTTCATATATTTGGTCTAGACATCCATCAGAGTCATAATCGGTAAATGGTGCTGGGAGAATTGGGGGCCAGCTCCAATGTCCTCTGGGACAAAGGTCCACATCGTCAGGTACCCAATCGTTGTCATCATCGATATCTTCGTTTGCATCGCGGCAACCGTCTAAGTCGTAGTCGTCAGGACGGGCCCCCGCATTCCAGCCTATTTCACCGCGAGGGCAACTGTCCTCGTTGTCGGACACTCCATCGTTATCATCATCGTTGTCTTCAGTGAGGTCGTTACAACCATCGGAATCCCAATCATTTGTTGTATTGGAGACCCAGTCAAGGTCTGCCGGCCAGCAACTGTCAAAATCATCGAGGATTGAGTCATTATCATCATCGACGTCTTCAGTTGCGTCTCTACAGCCGTCGTCATCGTAATCTGTCGTTGCGTTCGAAATCCAACCAAGTTCGCCAAGTCTACAGAGATCGCCGGAATCAGCCTTGGTATCGTTATCATCGTCCAGGTCTTCACCAGCATCGCGGCAACCATCAGAATCGTGGTCCGTCGTTGCACTTGAAACCCAGCCCAAGTCTCCTTTCTGACACACAACGTCAATCGTATCGATAATACCATCATTATCATCGTCAGGATCTTCGGTCAGGTCTCTGCAACCGTCGTTGTCGTAATCTGTTCCAACAGTTGGAGTCCAACCCATTTCGCCTTTAGAACACAAATCGATGACATCTGGAACTCCATCATTATCATCGTCAAGGTCTTCAACTGCATCTTCACATCCGTCTGAATCATAATCGGTTAGGCCATCGGAAATCCACCCAACAGTGCCGCGTTGGCAGTCGTCGTCCAAATCGGGTACAGAGTCATTATCGTCATCTAAATCTTCAGATGTCGCATCGATACATCCGTCACCGTCGTGATCGGTAAATGTCGTTGAAGTCCAACCCATCGTACCCTGAGGGCAAGTATCATTCAGGTCAATCACACCATCATTGTCATCGTCATCGTCACACGCATCGCCCTCTAAGTCTCCATCATAGTTCTCTTGACCGGGGTTAGGAACGAATTGGCAATTGTCAGGAGCATTGTCGGGGATTCCATCGTTGTCATCGTCTGGATCATTCAATCCGTCTTCACACCCGTCTCCGTCATTATCTGTAGTGGAGTTCGAAATCCACCCTACTGTGCTTGTAAGGCAACTGTCTGAATGATCGGGTACAGTATCACCGTCATCATCACCATCTTCACCCCCGTCTCGACAACCGTCACCATCATAGTCTGTAGCCGGAGATGAAGTCCATCCTAAATCGCCTCGTTCACATTGATCTTGTGCGTCGATTTTTCCATCGTTATCGTCATCAGTATCTTCCTCAGACAAACCGCCTGTTGCTGAATCAAGACATCCGTCAGAGTCCCAGTCGGTAGCTGGAGATGAATCCCAGCCAGTTTGTCCGGGAGTACAATCGTCTGATGTGTCTGAAATTCCATCTCCATCGTCATCGAGGTCTTCATCCGAATCACGACAACCATCGCCGTCATGGTCATTCAGCAGGGTAGACGTCCATCCTAAAGCACCAAGTTGGCAGTTATCGGGAACATCATCATTCACACCATCGTTATCGTCATCATCGTCACAGACATCTCCTTCGGAGTCAAAATCATGGTTTTCTTGGCCCGGATTTGGAGTTAAAGGACAATTATCACTCGCATCGGTATCTCCGTCATTGTCATCATCGATGTCTTCGGTAGAATCACGGCATCCATCGCCATCAAAATCACTACTACTGTTAGAAATCCAGCCGAGGTCACCCCTATCGCAAAGGTCGGATAAATCTACAACACCATCGTTATCGTCATCAAGATCTTCATCAGCATCTCGACAACCATCTGAGTCATAATCATTGATTGATGTTGGAGTCCAGCCTATGACTCCAGTATCACACTCGTCGTCAACGTCAGGAATTGTATCATTGTCATCATCGAGGTCCTCGGCTGAATCGTCTTTACAGCCATCCGAATCATGGTCTGTTGCCGGTGAGGAAATCCATCCAAGTTCATTGAAATTGCAATCGTCTGCAACATCATTAATTCCGTCGTTATCTGTGTCAGAATCTTCATCTGAATCTCGGCAGCCATCACCATCAAAATCATTGGCAGGCGTCGAAGTCCATCCAAGTGAACCGGTTTGGCATACGTCTGGATGAAGGTCAAGAACGCCGTCATTATCATCATCGACATCTTCTGTTGCATCCTTACAACCGTCGGAGTCATAATCAGTTAGAGCAGATGGAGTCCAACCAACATCACCATCACTACAATCGTCCAGCGCATCTGAAATTCCATCGTTATCATCATCATCATCTTCGATACTGTTGTCTTGACAGCCATCACCGTCATTATCAGTCGTTGAGCTAGATATCCAGCCTAGATCTCCAGTCTGACACTGATCTGGATGGAGGTCGAGAACGCCGTCATTATCATCATCTAGGTCTTCAGTATCATCTCGACAACCGTCAGAATCATAATCTGTTGAAGGTGATGGATTCCAGCCACCTTCACCGAGACACTGGTCAAGATTGTCTGCAATGCCATCATTGTCATCATCGGTATCTTCTAGAGAATCTTGGCAACCATCACCATCATGGTCTGTTGCCGGTGAGGAAATCCAACCGAGATCACCCTTGGCACATGCATCTGGATTTAAATCGTCAACACCATCGTTGTCATCATCTAAGTCCTCGAGTGAATCTTGACATCCATCTGAATCGTAATCCGTTGACGAACTGGAGATCCATCCCAAGTTTCCTTTATCGCAGTCGTCAAAAATGTCAACGCGCAAGTCGTTATCATCGTCGAGATCCTCGCCTGAGTCTTGACACCCGTCAGAATCATAGTCGGTTAACGGGGTAGGACTCCAACCGATGGTACCGGTTGCACAGTCGTCGTTTAGATCGGTAATGCCATCGTTATCATCATCCAAGTCTTCGCCAGAGGTATCTTTGCAACCATCCCCATCGTAGTCAGTTGACGACGAGGAAATCCATCCAGTAAGACCGGTTGCGCATGAGTCATGCGCGTCAAGAACTCCGTCGTTATCAGAATCAAAGTCTTCAGTTGCGTCTCTGCATCCGTCTTGATCGTTGTCGTTAACGACTGTTGAGGTCCAACCTGTATCCCCTCTTTTGCATGCATCAGTCGTGTCACTGATTCCATCGTTATCATCATCGGTGTCCTCAATGTCGTTGTGACAACCATCAGAATCATGGTCAGTAAGAGAAGTTGAGGTCCAGCCAACATGCCCAAGATTGCAGACATCCACACCGTCAAGTATTCCGTCATTATCATCGTCACCATCTTCCGTCGAGGCATCTCGACAGCCATCGGAATCATGGTCTGTAGTCGAAGAAGAAATCCATCCCATGTCACCTTGGTCGCAATCATCAACACCGTCTTGTACGCCATCGTTATCGTCGTCAGTATCCTCATCAGAATCCCTGCAACCATCAGAATCTCGATCATTGGCAGAAGAGGATGTCCAGCCTAATACGCCTGTATCACAGGTATCTGAGACATCAGAAACACCGTCATTATCGTCATCTGTATCTTCTACAGAGTCCTGGCATCCATCGGTGTCATGGTCGGTCATTGGATTCGAGTTCCAACCCAAATCGCCTTGAAGACAAACATCACTTGTATCAAGAACACCGTCGTTGTCATCATCATTATCTTCTGATGAATCGCGACAACCGTCAGAATCGTAATCGTTTGAAGCAGAGGAAATCCATCCAAGTTCACCCTTCTCGCAATTTTCTGAACTATCAAGAACACCGTCATTATCATCATCAAGGTCTTCATCAGAATCTCTGCAGCCATCAGAATCATAATCGTTCAGTGCGGATGGAGTCCATCCAACAACACCAAACTGGCAAGTATCTGAAGAATCGGCAACTCCATCGTTATCATCATCTAAATCTTCGGTTGAAGAATCTTGACAACCGTCAGAATCGTGGTCTGTGGTTGCATCGGAAAGCCAACCCATGTCGCCGGTTGGACAATCATCATCAACATCATCAATGCCATCATTATCTTTGTCAACATCCTCGGTAGAGTCGCGACATCCGTCGCCGTCAGAATCAGTTAGTGAGGTGGAAGTCCAACCCATGTCGCCCTTCGGGCAGAGGTCGGGTGTAGAATCTGCGACACCGTCATTATCATCATCGGTGTCTTCGTTCGAATCTTGACAACCATCGGAATCGTAATCTGTTGCTGGGGTCGAAGAAACCCAACCAAGATCGCCAATTGGACAATCATCATCCACATCCTCAACGTCATCATTGTCGTCATCATCATCTTCGGCACTCGAGTCTTGGCAACCATCGCCGTCGTGGTCAGTAGTTGAAGACGAGGTCCAACCAAGGTCACCGGTCAAACAAGCATCTGGGGCTAGGTCAAGAACTCCGTCATTGTCATCATCAAGGTCTTCATCAGAATCTCTGCAGCCATCAGAATCATAATCGTTCAGTGCGGATGGAGTCCATCCAACAACACCAATCAGGCAAGTATCTGAAGTATCGGCAACTCCATCGTTATCATCATCTAAATCTTCAGTTGAAGAATCTTGACAACCATCAGAATCATGATCCGTAGCAGGGGATGAAACCCACCCAAGGTCACCGGTCAAACAGGCATCTGGGGCCAGGTCAAGGACTCCGTCATCGTCATCATCTAAATCCTCACTTGAATCTTGGCAACCATCTGAATCGTGATCAGTGGATAGAGTAGAGGTCCATCCAAGTTCACCAAATTTGCATGTATCAGACGCGTCAGTAACAGAATCATTGTCGTCATCAGTGTCTTCGGAAATATCTTGGCATCCATCAGAATCATGGTCTGACAAAGCGGTTGAAGTCCATCCTCTATCGCCAATAGCACAACCATCCGATGTGTCAACAACACCGTCGTTGTCATCATCAGTATCCTCAAGGGTATCGTGACATCCATCACCATCGTAATCCGTAGTCGGCGAAGGTGTCCATCCAATACTGCCGTTACTACAATCATCAAAATTGTCGGTCACTGAATCATTGTCATCGTCTGAATCTTCGGATGAATCTTTACAACCGTCTGAGTCGTGGTCGGTAGTTGAATTCGATGTCCAACCAGTGTCACCTGTCGGACAACCATCGTCAACATCCAGAATTCCATCGGAATCTGAATCAGTGGTACGGGAAGAGCCGTACATCGAGGTATACTCTAGAGAGTTTTCTAAGTCCAAAAACATCAATTGAGATGTAGAAACTGATGCAAAGAAGAACATCGCTAGCGCCGCAAACGAGCCAAGTCTGCTCATACGCTCCGCTAGCATGGATTTAGGTACTCGCCCAGCCTTTTTATCCTTCCGTTGGATTAAAAGGGCATTACCTTTCATGAACTGTTCTTTGTATCTGCTCTCAGATAAGAGTATTGACAATGAGTCAACGGTTGGAAGCGGAAAGAAGATGATTCACTTCTGCCTGGGCTGGCTATGCCCAAACTACGCTACTTCGGACCTGGGGGCCTAGTTTTGGAGCATTTTACAAACCGTGGATGGGATGTAGTCGGTGGAAACCAAACTGCAGAAATGATGATTGTTGAAACATACGAGAACAACAAAGACGGATTTCTTGAACGATTAGAGAGCACCATCCAAATCGTCAAAGACGCCTTAGATGAAATCGAGCATCATCAACTGAAGTTATTCCTCGTCATTACCGACCAATCCTCGGTTCGTGGCACTCCTAGGCGTGGGATGGAATCACATGATGGTGCGTGTCTAGACGGAATTCATGGCTTTGGGTCACTTACTGCAGAGACACTAGCTAGAAAAGCGGCACAACTTGGAGTATCCACTCGAGTCCTACGCACAGGAAATCAACATGAGAAAATTGTCAACCTGGAAGAAATACTCGAATCTCTCGACCCAACGGTCAACTACCGATTGATTTCACGCCAGTATAGTTTCAAGTAGGGCAGCAGAGTAAGAGTATTGTGTCCGGAGAAACCGTCTTACAACACGCCCGTGAAAGCAAAACTGAATTCCTCATATATACCGGTGATTTTTGCGGTTACTGCACTGCAGCAAAGCGTTTGCTTGATAGTTCCAGTCTCACATACACTGAGTATAACTTCGATGAACATTCAGGCCTTCGGAAATCTGTGGTCGATGAAACTGGGCACAGAACTGTCCCAGTGATTCTCGACATTAGTAACGAACAACCGATTTTTATTGGTGGATTCGATCAGTTACAACCCTATCTTCGAAAGCGCAGTTAACCATTCTTTCAGAGAATCATGGTGCTCCATCGGAATCATATGCCCTTTAGGATGCTCGATTAATTCCAACGCCCAGCCTGCAGACTCAAACACATGTGCCACAGCCCATCCGTCTTGAATTGATACACGTAGGTCTTTCTCACCGTGCATCCAAAACAAATGCTTAGGCTCTAACTCTGCTAGTCGTATTCTCAACTCCATCTCACGCACAAGGCGTGTCCCCATGGCCACAACCCCAACGATCCTATCGGCTAGAGGGAGTTGCAGCATTTCCTGAGCCATGGCACCACCTTGAGAGAAACCTCCAACCACTAATGGGCCCATAGGAGCTTGTTCAGCGATAAGTTGTTCCAACTGAGAAAGCGAAGAATCAACATCAATCAGTTCTCTTCGAGAAAGTGTCATGCGGCGTGTTGCATCTGCATTTTCATCTTCATATCGCCACCACGTTTTCCCACGGCGGGGATGGACATAACGTGCTTCAGGGACGATTAGGGTCCACCCCTCTGGAAGTATTTTTTCAGCGAATGGGCGCATCATACTGGCATCACCAGTCATTCCATGCATCATGATAAGCGTGGGCAGAAGAACACCTCAAAGAGTCCACTGGAAGACCAGTGCACCTGCAACACGCAGATGAACAAATGAACCTGGACCTCGTACAGTGACCGTAAGTGAATACTCGCCCGTGTTTGAAGGAATGGTCCCAATGGCGCCCTTCTCAGTAGCACCGGAGCCCCAAGCCCTTGTGAGCGGAGATGCTCCGGCATGGTCTTTCATTGAGAGGGAACCTGAACCGCCTTGACTTATTTCCACATCAAGATACCATACCAACGTGTTCCAATCGCCTTCGCTTGAATGACCTTCATCCAGAAACGTATCGTAGACTTCTTGGTCGTTTTCTTCATACAGACGGTCAATCAGGTCACCCGCTCGATAAAAAAATACGTCTCCCGAGTACCCGGTCCTTGCGGCGTTTAAGTCCATTCGTAATTGACGAACTCCATCCCCATCCCGCCAAACAAAGGATTCCATAAACTCCTTGCTACCACTGAACGTGTAGGAAAGTTCGTGACCTTCTGCAGAAGTCGCTGTAACGCGCACATTTCCGTTGGTAATGGAATCAGTAGAGGCAGTCCAATCTTGTCCAAGCAAAGTGAATGACCATGTATCTCCAACCGTCCAAGGAAATGAAAACACCTGTTGAGGTTCTCCATTCTCGTACACCGACAAACCATCAAGAGTAACTCGGCCAAGGAACGGATTGTGATTAATTACTGCATGACGTTGCGCTTCCCGTTCAGATGAAATCCCCAGGCGATAGACTCCGGACTCATTATCGATTTCGGCAACGACGAGTCGTGCGCTGTCTTCCCCGAATTGAGGAGTGATGAAGGTGTAGAGCCACTGGTCACCCACTTCCCATTGAGGAAGCAGTTTCTGTTCTTCTGTAGTTGTATCCTCGGATGAAGACATCGTTGAGTCGGAGGTGCATCCAGCTAATATGCTGGTACACAGCAAAAGCATCAGCATGACGCTTGCTTCAAGTATTCGACCCATGATTGGCCGAGACGGACTTTCTTCAAGAGTCTAACGCTTGAACAAGATTACACAAGTTGGCCAGTTCCAGCCAAAACAACTGCAACAATAGACATCAGTTTGATGAGGATGTTAAGTGATGGACCAGAGGTATCCTTGAACGGATCTCCAATTGTATCGCCAATAACTGCTGCTTCGTGAGCATCATCGCCCTTCTTAGCACCATCGATATGACCTTGCTCGATTGCTTTCTTGGCGTTATCCCAAGCACCTCCGGCGTTTGCCATGAACAGGGCCATGAGAACACCGGTGACAAGAGAACCTGCAAGAAGGCCGCCGAGTGCATCAGCACCAAGCGCCAATCCAACGATGACTGGCGCCAAGACTGCAACGACACCCGGGCCTATCATTTCTCGTAGGGCTGCTTTGGTTGAAATATCAACGCACGTTTGTGAATCTGGATATGTCATGTCGCCAGCAACGACTTTCTCAGGCCATGAAGTTGCGTCTTCCAGGTCGCCTTCAAATGAAGTGTCCTTGGACAAACTCTCTCTCATGATGGCAAATTGACGTCGAATTTCAACAACCATGTCGCCCGCAGCCTTTCCAACTGAAGTCATAGTCATGGCAGCAACTACGAACGGTAATCCTCCACCGATGAGAAGGCCGATAACGACCATTGGGTTTGTCAAGGTCAAGTCAAGATTGTCTGGGCCAACTGCAGCGGTGAAAGCTGCGAAGAGTGCAAGGGCAGTCAATGCTGCTGAACCAATTGCGAACCCCTTTCCGACTGCTGCAGTCGTGTTACCAATTGAATCGAGTTCATCGGTAATTGCACGTACATCGGACCCAAGTCCGCTCATCTCTGCAATTCCTCCTGCATTGTCGGCAACCGGGCCGTAAGCATCGACAGTCATGGTAACACCGACAGTAGCAAGCATTCCCATTGCAGCCATTGCGATACAATAGAGGCCGTAGTCATCGCCGCCAAAGTGATTTGCTCCAAAGATTCCAGCAGCAATCAAAATGATTGGAATAAAGGTTGACATCATACCAACCGAAAGGCCGGCAATAGCGTTGGTTGCTGGCCCAGTTTTGGACATTTCACCAATATGAGGAATGGCTTTGGTTTTGATTCCAAACACCGGTTCGATTCCAGTGTAGTATTCAGTAACAAGCCCGATTGCAATTCCAACTACGCTACCCAATACAACTGAATGCATAACTCCGAGTTCAACTTCAATGAAATCTCCTTGAATTGCAAAATAGCCACCAGCCCAAAACAGAATTGCTGCGATGAACGTCGTGTTGCGAAGTGCTGCTGCTGCATCTTTGCCGTTCTTAAGAACGAACATTGAGAATACGCCAATAATTGATGCGACGTATCCAATGAGACCGAGCAGAATTGGCATCATGATGTAGTCAGAAGTACCTGCAAAGTCGTCTGAACTTGCAATAATCATCGCTGCGATGATTGAACCAACAAATGATTCGAAAATATCTGCACCCATTCCAGCAACATCTCCAACGTTGTCACCAACGTTGTCTGCAATAACACCAGGGTTACGCGGATCATCTTCAGGAATTCCGGCTTCGACTTTACCGACCAGGTCAGCACCAACGTCGGCAGCCTTGGTGTATATTCCACCACCAACTCGAGCGAAAAGAGCGATGGATGAAGCTCCCATGCCGAATCCTGCAGCAGCAGAAAGGTCCGGATCTGCATCGCCTGCTCCTAGCCAGTATGCCACAAGAGAGATACCGAGAAGACCAAGTCCACCAACGGAAAGGCCCATGACTGCTCCACCGTTGTACGAAACGGCCAAAGCGCCTGCTTTGCCATCGTTTTTGGCAGCCATTGTGGTTCGACCGTTTGCTGAAGTAGCCGCACGCATGCCCGAGAATCCTGCAGCAACTGATGCAATTGCACCTGCAAAGAAGGCAAGAGCAGTATTCATGTCATTGAGTTGAGTAAGTGCAACTCCGACAACCGCTACGAAGATAGCGAGAACTCGATATTCTGCAAAGAGGAACGCCATAGCACCTTTTTGAATTTCTTCGGTGATATTGGAGACCTTATCGTTGTCAATTTTTACTTTGTTAACTTGTTGATACAGCATAAACGCAACTACAAGTCCGAAAAGACCTGCTCCTGCGGCAATCATTGGTATATTATCCATCATTATAGAACACCTGTTGATTTGGCGACCTGTGAACCCTTCATAAGTGGTTCCCTCTAAGAAACACACACCTATGGGCTTTTCAGGCAGATTTTGTCTCACCGAAAGTTATGAAATTTTGGAACCAACCAAGCAATTCTTCAAAGAGTATGGAGGAGTGGCGGTGACATGGCAATAACTGCTGAGGAGATCTTGGCTGAAATTGGCCCTGTCCAAGAAATTCTTGACGAGCACGATGGAGTTGTTACCGTCCTTGACACCGCTGATGGCAACATTATGCTGTCTCTGGATGGGGGCTGTAATGGCTGTTCATCCACGCCAATGACTGCCATGCAAATCTACTATTCGCTCAAAAAACTCGACAAAATCAACGATGTTATCTTTGTTAACGGCGAACTTCCAGAATACATGAGAACTTTCATCGACCAAAAAATGGCCAAAGAAGCCACGGAGTCCACGAATGAACTCGATGGAAGCAACCAACCTCGCGGCGAAATTGTCTGATTAATCATCTTTAGAACTGTTTGAAAAGGTTGTTTCAGTGACAACTGAGTCATTAATTGAAATTTCTTGAATATTGATAACTGTTTTAGTTTCTGTATTCTCGGTTGAGGAACTTTGTTCAATTGAGTTGATATTTTCTAATTCGTGGTTTTCCTTTCCAATGGTATGAGGATTGGCTCCGAACGATATGTTTTCCCCTTTGATGTTCATTCGTGCTGAAATCGCAATCACAATACATACCAAGGATAACGGTTTTGGGAGATAATTTGAACCCCACAATTCTCCCCCTGAGAGGGATAACCACCATAGAACTCCCGCTGCGGTAATCAAAATAATTGCGATGAGGTTTTGAACGATGTTTTCGGCACGTGGTGAGCGTGAAAAGGTGGCAATGAAAGTGAACAACACTGCAGAAATACCACAGAGAGCCTCTGCCAAATGTTCGATGAACACGACACTGACCATGGTCGACCCTACAGGTTGTGGTTCTTCAACATGAAGTTTAGCGAATTGCGTAAGAGCAACGTTTGAGAAGGGTCGAATGTAACACCCTTTATGGCGCAAGGAGGATTCACGCTACCGAAGGCTCGGCCCAATGGCCCGCCGTACTTCTCACGTAATCAGATATCGACCGTTATGCACCAAGTTGCAATTCTGCTTGAACTCAATGGAGCCAATGTTTTTCGCGTGCGCTCTTATCAAAACGCCAGCAGAATGCTTGGTGGTCTCACAGAAGATCTAGGGGAATTGGTGACAACTGGCCGACTGTTCGAGTTGAAAGGAATCGGTAAAGGATTAGGTTCAGCACTAACACAAGCCATTATGGAGGGTCATTGGCCGAAAGACTGGGTAGACTTGCATACCAATACTCCACAAGGTCTCATCGAAATGTTGGGAATACCTGGACTAGGGCCGAAGAGAATCAAGTTGATGAACGAAGAATTGGGGGTTGATTCTGTTGCGGCGTTAAAAGAAGCGGCTCTCGATGACTTGATTGCTCCAATGAAAGGGTTTGGAAAAAAATCACAGCAACGGATGTTAGATGGAATCGAACTTCTCGCCCGGTTTAGAGCACGAAGAAGACTCGATATCGGGTTGATGTACGGTGAGGCTTTTCAAAACAAAATCTCTCAAATTAGTGGTGTTTTGAAAGCTCAACTCGCTGGCAGTGCTCGTAGAAGAAAGGAAACTATTGGTGACCTGGACCTCGTTGTGGCAGTTGAACAAGAACATCACGAAGAAGTAGCTGAATCCATTCTATCTCTACCCGGAATCGCAGACGTCAAAGGCGCCGGGGATTCAAAAATCAGCCTCATTCTCGACACTACAATTTTCGAAGGAGGCTTCACAGTTGGCCATATTGATCCGAATGTTTTGGACGCAATTGGTGGTGATGATTACGAACAACTTGAGAGCAGTGGGACTATTGATGCTCAGGTTCGTCTAGTACCACCGGAAGTCTTTGCTTTTACTCTAGCGTATTTCACAGGTAGTAAAGAACACAACATTGCAATGCGTCAACGCGCTATCGACAGAGGACTAAAACTGAATGAGTTTGGTTTAATCCCAGATGCTGATGCTGGGGGGCTCAAAGGAATGGCTGCTGCAAAATTCTCACTTCCTGCATTGAGTGAACAAGAAATATACCAGCATTTGGAACTGGAATGGGTTACACCTGAATTGCGTGAAGACACTGGAGAAATCCTTGCTGCAGAATCCTCAAGCCTCCCACAACTCATCACTGGCAACGATATCCGCGGTGCACTGCACAATCACACAACCCTCTCCGATGGTGAGGCAACGCTCGAAGAAATGGCCGATACAGCACGCAAAATGGGATGGAACTGGCTGGGGGTTGCCGACCATTCACCGACACTCAAAATTGCAAATGGAGCCAGTGCTGAAGATTTACTCCAACAGGGCGAGACAATTCGAAAGTACAACACATCGTGGGCAAATGAAGGCGTTGACTTCCAACTCTTTCATGGAGTTGAGTCTGACATTCTTGAAGGCGGCAAACTTGACCATCCCGATGATGTTCTGTCCCAACTGGACTATACTGTTGCTTCAGTTCACGCTCTATCAAAATGGAAAGCACGCGATGAAATACAAAATACTGAAGAATTAATTCGTTGTATTGACCATCCGGCAACAACCATACTCGGCCACCCTACAGGTCGAATTTTGCAAGGCAGAGACGGATATGAAGTGGATTTGTTTGCGGTTTTGGAACATATGGCAGAACACAATGATGAGGGGCGGTTGAAGGCCGTCGAACTGAATGCAAGCCCGTACCGATTGGACCTTGACTGGCGCTTGTGTAAACATGCAAAAGGTCTCGGAGTCCCTGTCATCATAAACCCTGATGCACATTCAATTCGTGGCCTTGCAGACATTAGTTACGGCGTGATGGCCGCTCGAAAGGGATGGATTGAAGCGAATGATGTGCTCAATTCCTTAACGAGCACAGACCTGCGGCAAAAATTAACTTGAAACGATTCAAACCACACCTTCTTGACATTCGCCCCTTTGGATGAATCATGCGTCTCCTACGTACACTCATTATGGGCAGTGTTATGCTCATTCCTGGTCTCCTTCTCTCGATGCTGTTGTGGTATATTCTGGGACAACCCAATACGGAGCCAATGGAATCACTCATTTGTAACGGAATACCGCTATTATCAATTTCATTAGGTTTGTTCTTTGGATGGAAAACTGGTGAGGCATACTCCGTCAAAATGGAGTCATAAGGTCGGGATTAAATGCAAGTGGCTATCGACGACTGGCATAAGTTCTGTAAGAGTTTTGAATCTTTTTTCCAAGACATTGATGGTGTTGTCGAAACAATGGAAAAAAACATCACTTTTCGCTCTCCAAACAATCGGGTATCAACCCATTTGAGCGTTTTCAATAACGGTGAATTTTCTGCCGGCATGCCCCTTCATGGCGTTGATTCAAAAATCCAACAAGTGGTTTTTACTGGTAGTGAAAAGAAGATTCAACTCCTTGGAGAAAACATTGACTACACCTACCGGGTACCCTTGGAATTACAAACAAGTGATTGATATGCGGCGAAAAGAGAAAGCTGAAAGAATCGCTTCAATGCTAGAAGAATTCTACCCCCAAACACCGGTTCCACTCGACCATGAGAATGATTATCAACTTCTCATTGCAGTTTTAATGAGTGCACAAACTACAGATCTCAAAGTAAATCAGGTCACTCCAGCACTCTTTTCAAAGGCACCAACAGCAAAAAAAATGACCCAACTCAGCGTACAAGAAATTCTCAACGACATTCGACAAGTAGGCCTTGCCCCAACCAAAGCCAAAAACATCCATCGATTATCTGAACTTTTGATTGAGCGCCATGACGGAGAGATTCCTCAAACTTTTGAAGAACTTGAAAACCTGCCCGGAGTTGGCCATAAAACGGCTGGAGTCGTAATGGCACAAGCCTTTGGCGTACCTGCCTTTCCGATTGATACCCATATCCACCGCCTTGCGGCTCGATGGGGGTTATCAAACGATACAACAGTAGTACGAACTGAAAAAGATTTGAAAGCGGTGTTCCCTCGGAAGTTATGGAATAAACTTCACCTTCAAATTATATTCTTTGGACGTGAATATTGCCCAGCAAGAAACCATGACTTGGAATCATGTCCCATTTGTTCTTGGGCTGCAAGCAAAAAGCGAATTCATCAAGAAAAGAATCGTTCCTCTAAAAAATCGTGATGCTGCGAGACGCTATGTTCATGAGTACAAGTACCCCTACAATGACTGCAGTTACCCGCATAGCGGTATGGTCGTCCGTCCCATCGTGTGATTCTCTCAAGAGCGCATAACAAATTAATCCTAGGCCCAGAGCCTGAAGAATACCGCCTACTGAACCAATCACCCTCTGTAAATCAGAATGTGTTTCGAGGTCCTTAGCCATGTCTTCCAAAGCACCCTCAGCCTCCATATCATAATCTACGGCTGCTGGAGCACCATCCATTGCTACAACTTCAACGAAAATAACCGAAGCGAGAACCAGAATAATTCCAAGCATCAGCCATCTATGGAACGAATAACTCAACGCCGATTGCTGAAACCCTGCCGCAGGCTGATAGGGAGATACTGGCGTGGGCAAAGGTTGCTGTGCTTGAGGGCCCGGAGGTGGAGGAGGTACTTGCATAGAAGACAATACACAAGTAGGGTTATGATATTTACTAGACACCGAAAATCGAAGATGCTGCTTCAAGGACAAGTGAGGTGATGTACGAGGTAATGCCCGCTACCCACAGTAATTGAATCCCTTGCCCCATTGCAGTCGTACGAATTCCACCGCGTAAACGGTTCGAAATTATTGAAACCGCCATAACTTGAAACAGAATCAGGATTGAAACAATTATTTTGAACATACGGATATTTTCAGGAACACCAGAGGCATCCTCCATAACTGGAAGGGCTAAACCTGCCCCAAATTCAGTGAGTACAGAAACATCGGTATCAGTGAAATTGGACGCAACACCTGCAATGGAGTCACCAAGTTTCAGGACAATGGCGATGGTGACGTTAAGACTTGTTACCGAGGCGATTAACAGACCAAGTGCGACACCTCGCATAGTGTTGGCAGAAAGCGCTCTTCTTCTGCGAAGAGAAAGTAGATTTCCTACTGAACGAGATACCATTTCTGCCGTATCGGCAGGCCTTCCAGACGACTGTGAGCCCTCAATATAAATTCGGGTGTAGCGGGAAATAACTGCAGAATTCGTATCAGCATTGAAATAATCCCATGCCCGATCGGAGTCAATTCGCGTAGAAAGACGCCTCTCAAGTCGATCGATTGAGCGATCAAGCATTCCGAAATCAATTCCTCTCAATGCCTTGATTGTCGCTGATGGTTCAGCAGAACGAGCTTGCGCAGTACCACCTAGAGCACGAATGAAATCTGGATATGTTTCGTCACGTCGAAGAACTTGGCGCTCTTCTCTTGCAATCATGATTGATGGAATAAGTAGTGGTGAGAGAGGAGCGGCAATGAAAATCAATCCGTATCGGTCCCATTGGTTCGTTACGGCATCCCATGCTGATGCCAGGAGAAGGAACATGATGACCACCAAAAAACCAGTCAAAAGGGTCGATGCAACGAGAGCCCGTAAGAAATTTATTCGGAAGGGTGTATCCATCTCATCTCGAGCGAAAGTCGGGTCCTCAGGTATCGTGGCTCTAAAGGCGAATACTGCTCCTACTTGGATAATAGTGAACATTAACGATGCCAGAAGAATGAACCGTAATCGACTTGCAACCATGATTGGTGTATCTGATGCAGAGCCGACCTCAAACAAAACCAAATGAATTCCTGCAATGACGAGTCCGAACAATCCGGCAGACACCAGAGAAACATAAATTTCCTTCATCGTATCTACCGATTCAAGCCGAGTGTCGTACAAAGTTGAATACTGCTCAGCGACGGTTTCTTGCTCCGAGCGCATAAATTCATCAATAGGTTGACCAGCTTCAATTGAGAAAGCCATTCTGTCAAGGAAATCAGCCCATAAGGGGCTCGGACTTTGTTGTGCAACAATTCGTGATGCTTCGGGCAGCGAAGTATGCCATTTGTCCACTAGCGTTTCAATACGCTTAACTTCGTTGGCCAACTCACCATAATCACTCATTTGCTTAAGAATATCGAAAATTGATTGCGCACCAACTTCACCTAGAGATAAAATACCCATTCTCGTGATGAACATGTGCATTTCTTTTTCGATCATTGTAGCGGAACGTTGAACATCCAGCAATGGGAAGCCAGCTGCTGCTGCACCTGAAAGGACGGGCAAAAGAATAATCAAAAGTATTCCAGCCGCACCTGAAAAGAGTGCCCCATCTGCTAAACCTCCAGTAAAAAATATGAGTATAATGGCGAGAAGTAGACCTGCAATTGCCGAACCACCAACATAGAACAACAGAAATTGTCCAACCGGAATCTCTACCCTTCGCAATGCGATTTGCCAGAAAGACATTCGCTGCATTGGGAATCACCTTATTCGTGGTTTACTCCAGTCCATGTATCAACCGCTTTGTCAAAGTGATCCCAACCGTTGTTGTAGTAAAGTCCCAACAAGTCAAACACGTCGTCATAATGAGTCAAATCGCGCTCAACCATTCGGTCAAGGGCTTCCGACCTTCTCATCATTTCGTCATAAATATCACGCTTATTTGAAAATCCAGCCATTGCTGCTATCTTATTTTCAAGCAAGTGACTTTGGAACATTCCACGGAAGTAGTGCTTGTCTTTTACCGGATCCCACTCAAACATACCACGGGTAAGAACACCGTCACTGTGTTTATTGTATCCGATGACTTCGTCAATTCCCGTGACCCTACGAGCAATACCGCCTCCAGGTGCCTCAACCACTTCTTGGAAGATGGCAAAGTTCAAGTTGTCGAAAAATCGAATCGGGACATTGATTGGGTCGCCAGTAAATCTTTGAATCATTTTCACAATAGATGATGCGTGGAAGGTAGCAATTACTGGGTGACCAGTCTGCATTGCTTGGAATGCTGTTGCCCCTTCAACACCACGAATCTCACCGATAATGATGTATCGTGGACGGCTACGTAACGCTGCTTTCAATAAGTCGAACATTTCAACACGAGATTCTTCATTTTTCGAAGAACGAGTAACAAGTCGTTGCCATATTTTGTGTCGGACTTTGACCTCAGGCGTATCTTCAGCCGAGTAAATTTTGACGTTGTGATCGATGAAAGGTAAAATCGCATTGAGTGTCGTGGTTTTACCAGATGCTGTTTCCCCTGACACCAGAACGGACATTCCGTATTCAAGACAAATCCAAATGTAGGCTGCAACTTGTGATGAAATTGTGCCCCAAGCGATTAATTGCGTAATAGAAATGGTCTCTTCCGCAAACTTACGAATGGTGAATGACGGTCCAAGCATTGAGACATCGTCTGAGAATATGATATTGATACGAGATCCGTCAAGCAGTGCACCATCAATAATTGGTTTGTTATCAGAAACCGGACGACCGATTCTTTCTGACATCGCTCTTAAGAAACGAGAGAGCATTTCTCTCTCTCTAAATCGAATGTTCGAAGTAACCATCCCGAATACTTTGTGATCCATGTGGACATGCTTCAATCCAATCGAGTGAATATCTTCCAGCATCTCATCAGAAAGCAGCGGTTCAAGAGGGCCGTTTCGGATAAGGTCGCGTACCACAATATAGCGAAGGCGTTCCCGTTGAGGGGCGGTAACAATCAACCGCTTGTCGTCCATGCCCATCATTTCCCAAAGACGACCCTGCCGGCGAACTGAAGTCACTGCCTCAGTATCCAAGAGAGTGTAACGTTCAATCATCTGGGCAAGAATATTTTCGAATTCATCATCGGTAGTGAACGAAGGAGCTGTTGGTGCTTCTTGTAGCAGAGTTTCAATCAAACTTCGACGAATGTTTTCCTCTTCTTCGGACAGTTGGGGTTCCAAACCAAACCAAAGGACTTGGCCTCCACCCTCCTCATCCGCAGGTGGTTCGTAAATATGAACGAAAATCGGTTCTTTAGTAATGTAAATCAGATTAAGTGGTCGTTCTTTTTTGGCTCCACGGTCCAACTCACCATAGTAAATCGGACGAGAGCCATGGCTAGCCTCGAAATCTCGAACCCATTCGGCAACATGCGGGTGGGCATTCATGACCGAGTTAAGGTCACCTTTTGCGAATCGGGGCTCATCATTTACCATACATTCAACTCCATCAGCTAACCGCCGTAATATCCACAATGAAGCCCATACCGGGCTCTACACGCCATCCAATAGATGTTTGAATTGGGCCTGCTGCTCGTAGGAATCGAGTGATAACAATATTTCGTTTTATCTCGCCACCGATCATTGCAGTCTGTAAATCCAAAACGACTTCCGCAGATGATCGCATCGTGTGCATCAATTTGTGATCCATCTCTTCGGGGTCCACACACAACATGAGTGAACGACCTGAGGAACAAATCTGGCGTAACTGTTGCATTAACAGGAAGCGATTTTTGTCATCAAGGTCGTAAGGCATTATTGAACTTGCAGAATCGATAATAACGACATCTGCAAGTTCGATAGCCTCTGACTGAAGCAATTCTTGCAGACCTACATCGGGAATAGATTCAGCGATGGTACCAAAGCGACTGAACACCAAGAGGCGTCCATCACGAATAGCTTCGGTCACACCGTATCCAATCGATTCCATCTGTTCAACCCAGCCTCGAGTGGTGAGTTCAGTCGTAATGACCAACACTTTGACTCCGTTTTCACTTAGACCATATGCTAGTCTTTGAGAAATTAATGACTTTCCGCCTCCAACCGCACCCTGCAATACATACAGCGAACGATTCGGTAATCGAAGACCCATTGAATCTGCAAGAGAATCTGTCTCCAACTCATACGGGAATCCGTCTTCCTTTGGCTTGTGTGCCGTTAGGAAAGGATCTTCTTTGACAAAATCATCCATTCAAACGCACCTCCAAACCGAAACTTGCGCCACCGGTCATGCCCGAAACAGATTCTGACATTGCAGTCAAAAATATGCTAATATCATCATTATCAGAATACGTATTGAAAGCGGTATCTGAGAGAACAATACTGAGTAAGCCATCAGGATTCCAATCGGTACCTCCTCCTACGACTGTTGTCGTAACTCCTGAGGAGGGGATTATTGCACCGTCAATCAAAATCTCAATTTGAGTTCTATCCATCGGATGTTCGCCAGTGTTAAGAGCATAAAGCGTAATCTCATCTGGTGTAGGTACACGGTCAATATTCACATTCATCGGATCACCAGCAAAGTCTATGGAAAGTTCCTCAGAAAGTTGTAAGCCTCGTTGTTGTTGTTGTACAACGCGTGAGGCTGACGACCACTCCTGAATCAGTACTGCACTGGCTGAACTAGAGATGAGCAATGCGCTAATGAGCATAATGTACGTCGAAACTCCACCGTCAGCCATACAAAAACCTCACAAAGCAGTCCTAACTAATGTCGTTGGCCCAACGGTAAATGCTAGCCTTTCGTATTCTGTATTACTGGTGGGGTTGTCATTCCAAAGCAATTCTAGAGTCTCGCCAGAGTACCAGTTACTGCTTGAACTTACAACTGCTGATGATGCCGAAAGAGTTTCAGGATCATCTCCGTCATAGAACACCCAAATTTCATCTGTGGATATTGTATCCGAACCAGAATTGGTTAGATTTGAGTAGATGTACTGACGGAAAACAGGTGCATCAAAGGTTGCGGTCGATGTTGGTGTTTGAACAGAGCCAGCCAAGTTAAGTATGGTCCATGTCGGGGTATTTGAATTCGGACAGTCGCCGTGGTTGGTGATAACCACGTTTCCGATATCAATTTCCCCTCCAGTAGTAGTGAACTGGGCTAAGAACCCTCCACACTCATCGGAGCCAACATTTGCTCGAACAAATCCATCAACATAACCTGTGCCTCCATTTCCAGCGGAAATACTGAGTTCATGTATTGCAAACTGAGAGATTTTTACATCGTCGATAGTAAAACTTGGGTCGGGGACAGAAGCACTCTCTATTGCATCCAAACCGGTTGCAACTTGAGCATCAAATGCTGTGATGGCCATTGAGAACACCACCAACATCGAAATCCCAATAATGAGACCTCCTATTCCGACCGAAGCGCCCATTTCAGAGTTCACCTCGAAGTGACTTTACGCTTCGCCAAGAACTTATCAGAGAGGAAAACACGAGAAGTTCCTTGTGTGAAAGGTGGTCCTCGAGAGCTGCCTCTGATTCGCCAGGAGCTGCAAGTTGAACAATGGCCAAAACCTCTCGACCTTCTTGTTCGTTCAACATCCCTGAAGCCATCGCCTTCTGAGTGAAACTGACAGCTGCCATACCCGACATACTGTCGAGTAAGAGGGCAGAAACTGTCGGCGCACCTACTTGATTCGCATTTGTTGTCGCACCTGAAGAAGGTGCATGCAAAAATGGATTCGCAGCAAGTGCTTGAGCTTCATACAGTTCAACCAATGGGGCTTCATCTACAGCTTTCAAACGTTCCGAGCCAGAAGCAGGGATAACTTCGCCACTTGCCGTGACAATCATATCTCCACTCTGAGTCGAATCATTGCCCAACAATTCAGAATCTACTGGGTTGCCTTCTGCGTCCGTCGATTGGTTCACTGCTGGTGAATCGAGTCGAACTTCGACCATCCGCAGTACGTCCTCGACCATGTCGAGGCGACTGCTGATCAAACGCTCAAGCCCTGATGTGTCAACCGTAGTGTTCTGTGGAACAGCTGCGGCTGGAGCAAGAGTTGCTGCAACCGTTGGAACACTTCCAACACTGTTCATTCGAGCTCTGGTCGGACTTGGACTTATCGTCCAAGCATCATCTTCACTCAACTCGCCTTCCTCTGGTAGCGGAACTTGTTCAATGGCGATATTCGCCATAATTTTCAGTCGTTCCTCTGTAAGGTCTGCATCTGCGTCACGATTTTTATCTGCGTTACCGCTAAATGGCCATGCCATGATAATACCTCCTAAGGGCAGTGCTGTCTTCCGACAACTGCGCCCTTAGATGTAATCAGATAACGGCAGAACCTGCAGTTGTAGAATCAATCGATAGAGTCTCGTAAGTTGTACCGCCGTTTCCAACGTGAAGGTACAACTCAACTGTTGAGTCTCCACTGTCTGGACTGCAATCTTGAGTTCCAGTAACAGCTCCTCCACCGTCAGCATCAATCCACAGAACGTATCCAGTGGAAGGTTGCATGATTCCGGTGTTTTCATCCAAAAGAGTTGGAGGTTCAGTGTTGGTATCCATCAATGAAACCTCTCCGTCGTTGGTTAGAGCGCCACCTGCATCAGGGTCGCCAACGGTTCCTTCACGGACACCGTTGTCACAGAACAACTGGAATGTGATCTGGTTCAATGGCGCAGGATCGCTACCAGGTGCCAGACGCACGAAGAATTGGTACGCTTCAGTTGCAGTAAATGCAGCTGGAGCACCGCCGTTACCGCCTCCGGCAACGAATCCTTGCTGAATGAGAATCTTACCTGCCATGTTATCGGCGGTATCATCACCAGTCGTTTGGGCGTTCTGTTGCAATTTTTCAGCAGTCTGAATAATCACAGCAGCAGCAACCGCAGCAACCAAAATCAGTGCGATGAATACAATCATTGCACCAATACCAATTGCAGCGACTTTGTCGTGTTGAATTTCGTTACGAGTGTTTGGCTTCATATGACTTTCGCCCCCGCTGAAACATCCGCACCGTAGTTCAAAACTTCGTAAGTGAAGCCACCTGCACCGGATTGAATTGCAAGTGTGTGGTCTTGGTTAGCAGTTGGAGCACATTGAGTCAAATCGCCAGCAGGAGCAGCGGTTAGAACGACATCGTATGTAGATCCAGGGCTAAGTGGGTTGACTGCTGCTTGAGCGCCAACGACTGTTGCTGTTGCAAAGTTGCCGTAATCAGCACCGCCAGCGCACACAATAGCCCAGTCGACATTCGCTGGGTTAATTGGGTCCGAACCTGGGGCCAATTCAAAGGTCAAGTACAATGCACCTGCAGATGGAATAATGACGTTCTTAATTACCACCTTAGATGATAACAAAGAGGTCGTTTCCTCACCCGTTGTCTGTGCATTCTGTTGCAACTTTTCTGCGGTTTGAATAATAACCGCTGCCGCAACCGCTGCAACAAGGATAAGGGCAATGAAAACAATCATTGCACCTATACCAATTGCAGCGATATTATCGCTATTTTCTTTCTTATTTTCTTTCATTTTTTTCACCATTTTTTCTTAGTAATCCCCCACTATGTGGGTGGAACGTGATTGAGTCAGGAAGCGCCTCCTGAACTCATAGTAATGCGAAGTGGCATTCGAATTATCGCCACTTCGTCTGGAGCAAGGCGTTCCACAAAGGGAACTGAGTCGGAGGTATATCCCGGAGGAAACCAAGGTGAGAGTAGGATATCAGAAAGTGGCTCCATTGAGCGGTTTTGTGCACGGATAGTAACAAACACTTCGCCAGTACGGATTTCATAGCCAGTAGTAACTGCCAACTTTCGGGACAGTGGGATTTCGTCAGCCCCATATCGTCGATTCGCAGAGACATTAAAACGAACGGGGAGGTTCCCACCTGGAGCGATAGTAGGGAGGTCAACACATGATGGTGTCGATTCCCAACCTTCAGGTACTGGAGGAGAAAGGCGCATTGGTGGCATTGCTACAGGCCCATCATTGATGATACGTATGACAAGTACGCCCACGTCACCGCCTGCTGGCCATCGTGTTTCGAGCCCCATCCAAAAATGGCGGAACAAGAATGGGTTGAGGGTTGAAGTATTGCCTCCAATAAGGTCGTCAACTAAGAATTCTACTTCACCAGCAGCACCGCCAACATCACCAATTTCAGCGGCGCCAGTCGCACTGCGTAATCGCAAGAGAATGGTTTCAATATCGCGTTCGCTAATTTTCTTTTGACTGAGAAGTCTATGTAGCATTGCAATGTTTCTCCTCAAATATAGAACATCTTCTTCTAAATCAAGGAGGGATGTTTCTGCTTTGGAAACACTTGAAAGGGCCTTACCAAGCTTGTGACTCTGAAGGTAATCTTTGGCAACTCCGATTTCAAGTTCAGTTCCTGCTAATGAATTGGTATCGTCCAGAGAAATTCCAAGAACCATCGACTCCAGTTCTCTTGGCAAAGCTGCAGATGCAGCCTCTTCCTGTACCTGGCCAAGCGATTCCGAGGCATCTGGAGCAGCCTCGTCGATGTCCGAAGATGCATTCTCTGATTCCTGAGCCGGTGAACCTGAACCATTGCCGTCCGACTCAACACTCGAAACCGAAGGGGCTTCAACAGGGCTTTCATCCTCAAACTGAGGCATTTCATCAAGTGTCTTTACTTCGGAGGCAGGATCAATGAACTCGTCATCAGACATCTTCGGCCACCTCCTCTTGAGTAATTCCGTTTTCAGGAAGGGTCGACTGTGAAGGGTCGACGACGCCAAAGATATCGTCTAGGTTCAGTTTCTCGTTCGCCAATTCGTTGAACAAACGGGCTGGGTCGCTTAAATCTCTCTCGATTCGAATAGCCTTAACTTCAATGTCCGTGAGGCGGCCATAGAGCGTACCGTACATCGAGTTAGCACGTCCGATGAGATACCATACACCCAACATGACTACTGCGATGTAAACAACTAGGCTCACGATGTTGGCCCTGTTCTCAGTGAGCATCGGCGGTAACCCAAGTACCACTGAAAGCATACCAAGAACTGGAACCGCCAATATGATTGTGAGTTGCTTTCGAGCCTTGCCAAGTTCTTCAAAGTGGTCGGCATACAGCGTAGAAATACCTCGGCGAGCACGTTGATAATCTTCGTGCAGTAATCGGAACTCTTCTGTACTCTTCCAACTCATCCTCCAAATCCAAAGCGCTGCTAAAGCAAGCACTACAAAGCCCCACCAGATGAATTGGAACAAATGGAAGGCAAATCCAAATCCAAGAACCCCTGAATAAATCCCAAGCAATCGGAAATTATCGTTCTGTGCTGTAAGCCTAAACAGGATGATTGAAACCAATAGACAGGTCACCGAAGCAACGAAACTGTTGGAGACACCTGGCGACCAAGAAATTACATCTTCCTTAAGCGTCATTTGGTCATTCTTCTCAACGTTATCTTTCATGAAACTCGCGTTCACGGTTGCAACACAACTCACTTCTGAACGTTGATTCCACCAGTCGATTGAATCAGCAGTAACTGTCCAGGTAAACGACCTTTCTTCGGTAGCGAAGAAGAACGGTATCATGGAGTAGTTTAGTCCTGTTGAAACTGAACGGTTGAGGAGCGCAGGTCGCTCACTCGGCAAATCTGAAACGGTCAATCCATCACATTCCAAATCAACGACCACGTCTAATGCAGTAGCAGAGCCTACATTTTGGACAACAACGGTAATGGTGCTCTTGGTGCCTTCCTTGAAACCATCCTCGCCAGAGGATATGCTTTTGATCATCGGGTCAGCAAACACGGCTAGTTCCAGTGTAAATGTCTCCTCATCATAATTAGTAAACAGGTTGTTTTCAGTCGGATGGTAGAGTCTAAAGGTCAAGTCCCAGCCGTCTCCGGGTAGAATCTTTCCTTTCGTTGGCGTTTCTGCTTGAATCCTAATTGTCGAAGGGTTCCATGCATCCAGCTCAAGAAGAGTGAATCGTGATGTTGGACCCAGCGAAGAAGTGCCGCATTCTTGTTCCAAATCGAGTTTGTGAGTGTCGCTGGTGCCATCTGCATTATCGACAACGAGTGTGAAATTCCATGAATATTCGAATTCAGACAATCCCATTGCTGGTAAATTGAGAAGACGTTCTGAATCACATAATTCAACCATGTAGGCGGCTTTGGAACCGTTCCCTGTTGGGATGTTGGTGTATGGGAGGAGAACATCAACAACATCACCGTCGATGTCAGGCTCAATTCCGATATCTCCAGTCGAGAAGAATCTTGACATAACGAGTTGTGTCTTGAATTCACCTTCACCCTCAACAGCTGTGTCTGTTGGGTCAAGGAACAACGTCAAATCTGCAGTGAGTGAAAGAAGTGGGAAGTCAACTGTACCTTGGACTGTGAATGTGTGAACGACTGGGGTATTACGTGGCAATGAAATAACGGTTGGTTGAGTAATCATCGTCCAATCCGTCGATAGATTCGTAAGACCGGGCCTTGTAATGGCATATACAGCGTTGACCGATACATCTTTGTTACCGGTGTTGGTCAAAGTAACCTCCCACGTACGGGTTGATGTTGGTTGGAATTCCATTACGTCAGGCCAATCGCTCGATTCGACGATGAATAAGGGTTGAACTTGAAGTTGCACATTGCGAGAGAGGTATTCTTTGCCACTGGTTGCGTTCATTGCAGTTATAGTGAGGTTGTAAACTGAGCCTTCAACAAGCGAATCGGTGCCGCCCAAACTAGGTATGCTGACAATAACCGAATCAGCATATTTCCCATCGATTGGAATCGTCTTGGTCAGTTGATACTGAGAAAGAGTCAAGTTTCCTTCAACACTCAAATTAATGGAAACTGTTTCTTGCAAGTTACCTAAATTTTCAATTTCGAAGTCTACACTTTCCTGCAACCCCGGGGTCACGGCAATAAGTTCTGGAGCCGTTATACCAATAGAGTGGTTTTCAGAGATATTTGCAACGATGTTTGAAGAGAGAAGAATTTGCCCGTTATTAGTTGAAACCCAAACTGTACACATGTAAAATCCATCAGAGTTCGCATTCGAATTCGCAATCATCTCGATTTGTATGGTTTCTTGGTAGCCAGCAGCAATGAATAAACTTCCACTGCTCGGAGATTCGAGTTTGAAATCTACATCCCCAGCTTGTGAATTATCGAGCCAAATTGTGTAATCAGTTGGTGCATTTCCAGTATTGACGACCTTTATGGTAGTGAAAGTGGATTCGGAAATATCAAGATCCAGCGATTGGTTGGTTGGGGTTAGACTGCCGTTGAAAATCTGCCCAACAACAACGTAAAACACATGCACATCGCCAATTAACTGTCCAGAGAAGGGATCTTCAATTCGCACGGAAATTGGCTGATTGAGACCAGCAGGAGCCAATGGGTCAGTCTTGATATTGAACGAGATGAATTCGATGTGTTCGTTGTTCGAACCAAATTCACCATCGAGTTCTCCATCGGATATGTCAGATGTGAGATTGGTGATGTTGGTATCGGCCTCACTGAAATTTGCAGTCCAGTTTTCAGGAAGGTCATTCACCACACGTAAGCGATAAGAACCAACATCGTTGCCCGTGTTGGCAAAACGCATCGGTACCGTGGTGTCAACACCTACAGGAATGTCGTAAGGGCCTGAGTCAAGGAATTCGCCATCGATGAGAGGCGGGATAATTAGAGTGTAATTTCGAGTTAATGTTTCGGCCGCCACACCGCTACCTTGTAGCGCCGGGCTAAGGGTAGGAGTGATGGTGATTGAAGCAGAGAAGGTTCCGGCAACCGGATACTGATTGGCTTGAGGCCCGATGATGTCAAGTGTAGTCGTAGCGCTGTCACCGGGTGTTAAACCGGTGTAAAGCGGGTTAGAAACACTCACAGACCAACGGTCCGCTTCACTGAAACCGCCTTCATTGAGGGCAGTGAAACTCTTACCAGTGGTAATTGTTGCATCGAGGGTCTCGCTCAGCATAGTGGGTAGATTGTGAATTACTCGGAGGTTGAGGTCGATGTTTCGAACAAGTTGTGTACCGGTGAGGGTTTGTTGGATTTCCTCATTCGGAATTACTTCTGGAACAGGGTTAAGTCCGGGGTCGACAACAATTACGGGAGATACTTCGATGGGTGCTGTGTCTTGTGATGGGACACCACCACCGAGCGGTTGGCATTGAATCCAAACATCAAGCGCGTCACCCGCCATGTTGTATTCGCTGGTTACGATTGGATTCTGAATCGCTGGAGCTGTGAGGGTCACGGTAACTTGAGTCGTTTGCCCCGAGGATACTGGAGGGGTAATCGATGGTGCGACCTCCCAGGTCCAATTCAAGGTCGAAACAGAAAGGCCAGTGTCCAAGGAGTATGTCGTGGTCACGCTACCGGTATTTTCGACCACAGCGATGAATTGAGCAGTCCCACCAGGGGAGATTTTCTTCGTGGTCGCAGGTTCGACAAGATCAACAGTGCCTTGGAAGAAATCACCTACCATGACTCTGCCAACTCCACTGATTTCGTATTTATCTGGAGAATCCACTGATGTGAACGTTATGACGATTTTATCGGTTTCCGAACGTACTGCAGTTGTTGGCACATCCACATCGAGTGTAACCAAACGTACCGAACCTGCCGGTAGCGTAGCTCCGAAGGATGCAGAGGTTTCATCAGCCCATGGTTTGTTTTGAGTAACTGAAATCGTGAACAGGTCTGATTTAATACCGGTATTCTTGACAACAAATGTAATTGCCGTGGAATCACCAGGTTCGACAACTAGAGTAGCAGGTTCAATGACAATCGCATTGTAGTCTGAAAATTTAATCCACGATTCTTTGACAACGACCGTTTCATCCCATGCGGTTCCGTCAAACTTGACTGATGCAGAAATATTCCACACCCCCGTCAATGTCGTAGAGTCAACGTTTGCGCTTAGAACGCCTGACTCTTGAATTGTTCCTGCTGAAGGTGGATATGAGCCAGGTTGTAGAAGCACAGTATTGGAGACAAAATTGAGAACGGTTGCGGGTGTCGAGTTGTCCCTCAGTGTAATGGTCATCGTAGCAGATAGAGGCTTTACTCCAGAATTCGTAACCGTTGTGTTGAGGGCAGTGACCGCATTAGGCAATGCCATTCTGTTGGTTGACGGGGTTACATCAGGGAAGGTGTTGGTCATCAGTTCCCCAAAGTGCTTATTTTCTACAGAAAAAGACAGCCCGAGGTCCTGATAATTGTTCAAGAGAGCATTGCCAGCCTCTTTGGATGAGACGATTTTGACCCTTAATTCTTGACCTGCTCCGTTAGTAGCATTCCACGAGAAAGAAATGGGGGCAATGTCAACTTGAGCAGAGGCGCTACTTACCGTACCCATGGAGATGGTCGTCACGTCATTGAATGTCAGTGAAGGGGATCCTTTGTGTTGGAGAACCAACCACAATTCATCACTACCGGAGCCGGTTGCAGATACGTTGACCGTGACGATGTGTTCCCCTGGCTCGAGGTACATCGAAGCCCCGATGACTGCTGAACCGGAATTGCTGAGTTGAAGTGGGTCTCTAAAGTAAAAATCAAGTACAGAGCGGCCTGAAGTAGTTGTTTCATTTTCAGAATCACCAGCGCCTACAAGCGGCAAGTACATTGGGACGACGAAAAGCAATACAAGCAGGCTTGCTAGTGCCGATTTACGAGATACAGCATTAAGCAGAAGAGCCACCTCCTGGAGAGTCAAATCGAGCGATAGTGACTTTCTTACCTTGACGGCGCCATTGAAGGAGGAGTTGCTCAAGGAGTCGCTCATGGACGAGATCCGATATGCCGAGGCGACGGCGTTCCTCCCAAAGCAACATTTGTTCTGTCTTGGTTAACAACGCATCTCGTAAATAGAGTTCAAGAGTGCGTCGGTAAGCGTCTCGGTCGGAGACTGCATAGACAATGGTGTCTCCAGGCAACTGGTCCGCACGGTTTTGTATAAGGTTGCCAAGCGTAAGTGCTTCGTCGTAAGTCAAGTTTCGTTTGTCAAGGTCAGTCTGTACTGAACTGGCGATTGTCTGAAGGTCAAATCGAGTGTTTGAGCGCTGAATCTGCTTTGAGTAGCGCCGACATCTACGAGACATGCGAGCCGCCACCATACTTGCTGATGAAACCCGCCGGTTATTGAAAGAATCGGTCAATATGGGCGGTTTAACCCACATCGATATCAAAACCACCCATAATGCATAAAAGGCTCGCTAAATGGCATATCCCATTGATAAAGTGTTAATTTTTTAACTTTAGAAGCCAAATATGGGTAAAAGCAATCCTTCATGTCCTTGAAGTGTTTGGAAAGTTCATGAGCGAGACAATTACCCATGAAGTCGGACAACAAGCCCCATCATTTGCATGCATAGATTCCGCAGGACAAATGCATGACTCAAGTGCATACCAAGCAGATGGTAAAACCGTTATCGTTTACTTCTATCCACGTGACTCAACCCCCGGGTGTACAAAGCAAGCATGCGATTTTAGAGACAACATGGCACGCCTTGCCAGCGAAAATTACGTCGTACTCGGCGTTTCCAAAGATTCTGAAGGGTCACACCAGAAGTTTATCTCCAAACAAGACCTCAACTTTCCGCTGCTTATGGACAGAGACGGTGAACTGCACGATTCGTTCGGAACATGGCGCCTCAAAAAGAACTACGGAAGAGAATACATGGGCTGTGCACGCTCTACATTCGTTATCGGCCCTGATGGTACTTTTTCGTGGCTACGTTACAACGTAAAAGCCAAAGGCCATGTGCAGATGCTCATGAGAGAACTCGGCCATGGTGAGTGAGGGATTGGATGATTGACAGGCTGTCCTTGAGCGGTCAACGCATTGACATTGGCAACGGCTCTGTTGCTTGGGCGCCTTGCCATATTGGCACCTCAACTGAAATTGGTTCTTCCAGCTCCATTGGGTCACTCGCACACGTTGGACGTGAAGTACAGATTGGTAACAACTGTAGAATTCAGGGTGGAGCATACATTGCTGATGGATGTGTCCTCTCCGATGATGTATTCATCGGCCCGAACGTAACGCTGCTCAACGATAAGTACCCTCCATCCAACAATCCACAGCAATGGCAACCCATCCAAATTGGTAAAAACGCAGTTATTGGCGGAGGTGCTACGATTGTTGCTGGTTGTTCCGTCGGCCATTCAAGCGTTCTTGGTGCCGGCTCAACACTGACTAAATCGATTCCGTCTGGTGAAGTGTGGGCGGGGAATCCCGCCCAATTCCTCATGTCGAGAGAAGAATACAACTCTAAACAGAGCCAACTCAAACTGGAGCTGGGGGATGAATGATGGATAGAAAAGCAGTCGTCTTAGATTATTTGGAAAAATGCAACACCTATGCACAAGCTTCCATCAAACGAAAATTGGAACGTGGAGAGGCAGATGAAACAAAGTCTTGGGAGTCATATATGCAATTTAACGACCATGCAATCGAAGAAATCAGCAACGGCACGCTTGACCACTGGTTCTCACCGCCACCGAGTGAAAACATGAGTAATGCACATCGAATCGATGTAGACAACATCGAACATGCACAACGTGCTGGTTGGCTCTCAGGCTTACTTTCACCCCGGCCACTAATTGTTGCATCTACGCAAGATGAAAACGGCAACAAAAACCTCGCACCGTACACTTCGGTCATGGCTGTTTCAACCGGACCTCCCCTGCTGATTGCTTCATTCAGTTGCAATCGTGAAGGTAGGTACAGAGACACCCTACACAATTTGAGAACGACAAAAAGAGCGATTCTGCATCTTATGCCGAGTACATTGTCATCGATTCAAGGCATCGATGAAACCGCTGCACCCTTACCACAGAACGAAAGTGAGTGGAATCTATCCGGATTCACCCCTAGTCCGCTTGACCCCTTGCTGATGAACGAAGCTGTGGCTGCACTCGAAGTTGAATTTCTTGAAGATAGGCCGTTACCAGATGCTGTTGCTCGCTTAGCAGTACTACGCGTTACAGGCCTGTGGACCTCAGAACAATCGATTCCACCTGAAGGGTTAGACATACTTTGTCAACACGGGCATGACAGACTTACTCCTGCTCCAAACACATGGGGTAAAAAAGTGCTCAAACACTATGGCAAAAAGTGATCAGCGCAATTGTCTCCACATTGATGTTAATCCTTGAACCAAATCTGTTTTTGTGGTCCAGCCCAACATCTGTTCAGTGCTTGAGCAATCTGGAAGTCTTCGCTTTGCGTCTCCATGGTACCCCTCTGCAATACGAACTTCCGGCATTTCTTGACCCCATGTAGATGTTTGGACAACAGAATATATCTGCTGTTGTAAATCACGTATACTCACTTCTTCAGTTGAACCAATGTTCACTGCTATTCCAGAAAGAGAACCACCTTCGATAGCCGAGTCCATTATTCCAGCACGATAAAATCCGTCGACAATATCGTCAATCCAAGTGAATGAACGGGTTTGCTCCCCTCCGTTATGCAGTTCAATAGGTTGGTTCTTGAGAATAGCCTGGAAAAACATAGCGACGACTTGACCGTATTCATCACCAAGGAGGCGAGGACCGTACGCATTGAATGGCCGTACAATTCGGACATCCAACCCTTCTCGGACTGCGTGTTGGCAAGCAACTTCATCAAGATATTTGCTTGCTCCATAGGAATGACGTTGGTGTTTTGCAGGGTCAGTAAAAGTCATATCGTTTCCATTTTGAATTGGTTGCTGTTTTGCCTCTCCAAACGCTTCTGGAGAGGATGCTAAAACATATCGTGCTTCATGAGCCATTGCAAGTTCAAGAGTTCGTAAAGTCCCGTTAATGTTGACATCAATAACCGAATGTGCCGCTTCATGGAACCATTTTGTCCCGTTTACTGCTGCAAGGTGATAGATGATATCAACGCCAACAAGTGCCTCAACAGCATCATCCAAACGATCAATATCCCGGACATCACCCTTCATAAATTGAAAATTCGGATGTTCACTAATCGATGCAAGATTACTTTCTTTCCCCCTAAACAGAGAATCAAACGCAAGAACAATGTGACCTTCGCTGAGCAATCGTTCACACAATGACGAACCAATAAATCCTGCACCACCGGTCACTAAAATTCGCCGAACTGCCAAGATGTTCACCTCATTGCACTCGTTCAACGACCGTTAGTGTTACAACACCTTGTTCCGACTTGAGTTCAACGATGTCTCCATCGTTAATCGACATACATGGATCTTTGTCGAATCCATGACCGTACGGGACATCCAGCAAGGAGCAGGCGGGTAAGGTCAGAGGGCACACATCTCTGTTAACAATAGCTGTGGGCC
The DNA here is from genome assembly GCA_036846305.1 of Candidatus Poseidoniaceae archaeon. Taxonomy (GTDB): domain Archaea; phylum Thermoplasmatota; class Poseidoniia; order Poseidoniales; family Poseidoniaceae; genus MGIIa-L1. The sequence goes on from DAIUCF010000004.1 coordinate 43,147, forward strand.
CTTTACCGGTATACAAAAGACCCATCAAGACGTAAGGTGCAACGGTAGAGCCGGAACCTTTGGGATAGATTAGAATCGAATTCTCAATTGCCCTACCGTCAAGGGGGTGACCAGTTTCCTCAACAACTCCAGTATCGCGATGAACATACCCAAGGTAAGTAATGGGTACGTCGGTAACCATTGCTGGGCCAGTGACACAAAAATCACCTTGACTCAAAAGAGGCGCACCAGTAAGCTTCTGGTCACCAAACTGTGCCACCTTTGCACTCGCATGCTGCGGTTGAGATTTTGCGTGCAGAACCGGCCGTGGCCCCGAAGAAAGAGAGGGATTGAAGGCATGATTCACACAATCAACTATCGACATCACGCTGGTTGGAAGGCGATTGAGGCCGCTGGTAAGGTAATGCTCTGCTTTGAGTGAGTTGGTGAGTAGATGATTGTAATGTGCTCGATTGTAAGGAGTTACTTCAGGACATGTGTCTTTCAAAATAATTGCCCCGGCTTGTTCAAGCAAAGTGATGCTTCCGTCCGCCAATGCGAGTTCATAGTTTTCTCCACTGGTGAATACCCAGAGGCGCTGGTTAGGAATTTTCGCCCCCATCTCAGAATGTGCACGGACTGCAGCGGCGGTGATTCGTACTTCCTCTAAGCTGGCTTGCGGACATCCAATGACCACCAAATCCACTTGACCTTTCGGCTCAAGAGCTTCGTATCGAGACTGCAAATCAGCCTCAGTAAAGACCAATTCACCCTGCCATCCGTCGCTGGGATGAGCCCATGTGCCATCGACTGTTTTCGACAAAGGAGGGTCTGCAGAAAGACCTTCAGCCCACAGCATTGGAGTGCCGTAATTTGCTGCTGCGGCAGTCAATGCTTTCTTTCGTGCAAAACTTGCGTTGTGTGGAAGTCCCTGAATGAAAGGCATAGGCCCCCACGGTACGTTCCAATCGGGACGTACCTGCTTACCAATCCAATCGCCGAGAATTGACCAATCTGAGAGAGTCTCAAGTTCGCATTGAACCCTAACATGTATATTTGGCACCCGATTTTCCTCAAGATGTAGACCCCATTTTGGCGCAAAACCAGTTAGCGCAGTGGCTAAGGCCGATAAGCCAGATTCACGGTTGGTAATCAGCGATGTCCATGTGTTCGAGAAGCAAACAGCATTGGATTCTGCCCACGATGCAATACCGCTCTCATCATCAACCCCTCGATCATAAGGGGTACACGAAAGCGTTGATTGAATGCCGAGTTTAGAGTAGGCATCAACAATTTCAAATTGCTGTTCAAGAAAATCCGGCCAGTCAATGTCCATTTCTTTCATTTTCTCCTTGTCACATCCAGCAGAATTCAAAGTGGTCGGAATAGACACCTTGCCGTCACCAGAACTTGAAAGGTCTGATAAAAATCGACGTAATCCGTGCCCTCCGGTAATCACTGATACGCCAGATACATGAGCGTGGTCGACTTCGACAAATCCTGTAGCACCCGCAGTGCCGGCTAAATCAACAACTAAACGAGCTGCTTTCTGCCGGGTTGGGCCCTCTTCACCAACAAGTTGCGATGCAAGTCGCGGTGGAAGGTCCATAGTGTGCGGAATTCGACTGTACCCTTGAACTCATCCCTTCATCAAAGCGCCGGAAATGGATTCGATTTCAAAATCAGAGTTTTCACCGAAGGATTTGATACCTTTGACGAAATTAACAACAATTATGTCATCCCAACCTCAAACGGATTTCAACGGCCCTATCGCAGGTGAACCTGCAAAGAAAAAAGCACAGACAAGTCAGCCTTTTGCAACATCAAAACACAAGAAACAGACGCATGGAAAACCCACTATTTCTCGAAAAAAGAAAGCACTAACCGTTCTGCAAACTGTTCTTATCGCACTAGCACTGTGTCTTTCGACCTATTCCTATGTCACATTGGATTCGCTTTCAGAGAATGCTATCGACGGAAAAGATGCCGATGAAATGCTGGTACGCACAGAAGGACGCGATGCAGATTCGATGTGCACCGAAGGCGGTGCTGAAATCTTGATAGGTAACGACCTCAACAATAATGCTTACTTGGACGAAGACGAAGTTACGTCATCAACAAAAGTCTGCCACGGCAAGGAAGGGCTTTCTGGCCCCCAAGGTGCTCCAGGAAATACCGAAATTACCGCACAGAATTTGATTGACATCAAGCACCTCACCTCTGGTCAAGGCGGATGTGTAAACGGAGGCATCACCATACACAGTGGAATTGATAACAACAGCAATGGGGATTTAGACGCTGCTGAGCGAGCAACCAGTGTTGAGGTTTGTGACGGACTTTTGGGTTCTAACGGCAACGATGGCGCTGCAGGCAATGATGGGGCGACAGGCACGGATGGCCAGCAAGGTGCAGATGGAGAGAACGGAGCACCTGCGCTGGTGGAACAACATCAACCTCCAGCCTCGGTATGTCCTTCTGGAATTGTTTTACGATTCGGAGTCGATGATGGGATTGGCCAAGGAGAAGCCCGAGATGGAATTCTTCACGACGATGAGGTACATTCCTCACTGAACATTTGCAGTACACCTTTGCTTTTCGGCCCGATCACTGATTTTTCGATTGGAACTGCTAACGGAGTTACAACCAACTGCGACGCCTTAGCATGGAATTCTGAACAACAGCACATTTTGATGGCTGGTGTCAACGGTGTTGACGGCTGTGAATTGTGGATAAGTGACGGACTTGACGGTTCAGCAGTTCTACTGTCAAACATTCATCCTTCTGGAGACTCTCTACCCGGCAAGGAATTGGGAATGCATTCGGTGATGACTGCGCACGGTGAACACATCTTCTTTGATGCAGATGATGGTGTGAACGGACGTCAACTTTGGGTCAGCGATGGAACACTCTCTGGAACCAACCTCATCACTTCAAACGGCGCGACAATACCGGTTTCTTCAGCATCGACGATGGTGCATTGGGGCCGTGGAGTACTGCTCAACAGTGCTGCGGACGTGTTGATGTGGAGTGATGGCACATACGCCGTTCCAGCCTTTGAACATCCGGATTTTTCCAGCCAACAGAGCGGTCAGCTCTATTCACAATCGGCTGGAATGACCTCTTTAGGCGGTGAAATGTTGCATTCAAACCAAACTCATGCTTGGTTTTCAGCCAAAAGTGGAGGTGATATTGAACCTCATTTACTTACTCTTGATGGCGTTATAACCAGTTGGAACATCAACCCTTCAGGCTCCAGCCTGCCCAACGCTCCGAGTATTATCGATGGCACTCTAATAGCGGTGGCAGAGGCGCAGAACGGTCGTCAACTGTTACGTTTGTACGAGGATGGAAATTACCAATGGTTAACCTCACTTCAACACGAAGGAACGGGAAACCCTTCGCAGCATACTGCCGAACATCTTGGGATTCACCTTGTCGAAGACAGGCTGGTGTTTGATGCTTTGACTTCGGGTGTCGACCCTCGATTATGGAGCCACAACCTTACCTCTGGAGTGACCCAGATTCTTTCTAGTAACATTGTGGCACCCGGTGATTGGGCAGGTGGAATTGTTCACAACCAGAAAGTTTGGTTCGACTGTGTTGCACCCGGAGTGGCTCATGAGATTTGTTCCAGTGACGGTACCGAATCTGGGACCGCTGTTGTGACAGACTTACGCCCTGGAATGGCAAGTTCGAACATTCTCGCCTTTGCAGTTTTAGAACAACACTTGTTTTTTATTGGTTCAGGAAAAATCGATGGGACAGAAACCGGTTCATGCCTATGGCACTTCGACGATGTGGAGCTATCGCTTGTATACGACCCTTGGATTGGTTCGGGGAACAATTCAGCAACAGGCACATACGGTGGACTAACCATAACTGAACATCATCTTTTGTTCGCTTCTCATGATGGAAGTAGAGGGCACGAAGTACATGCTTGGAGCCACGGACAAACAACCGGTGAATGGCTGATTTGGTGAATTATCTCTCATCAATACAGTGAGGACATGAAACTTCAATCACGTAATCGCTGGATTGTTGTTCCTTGGGCGTAAGTGGTTGTCGACAAGCGAAACATTGTACGACATCGCTTTGCTTGAGATCAGAACCCAATGCGACTCTATGGTCGAAAACAAAGCAGTCTCCGTTCCAATATTTTCCACCAACCTCCTCGAAATAACCCAAAATGCCACCTTTGAGTTGTTTCACGTTCGAAAATCCTGCATCCATCATCACCACACTGGCCTTTTCGCAACGAATCCCTCCGGTACAGAACATCACGACTGGAGTATCTTTCATTTCCTCTGGAAGCGATTGGATGGCCTCGGGGAACTTTCGAAACGATTTGATATCAAGGTCAATTGCATTCTCAAAAGTACCCAATCGAATTTCATAATCGTTACGAGTATCGAGAATCGCTACTTCCTTGCCATCATCCAACCATTGTTTGAATTCAAGCGGAGAGATTTCCTCTCCTGTACGCTGTGCAGGTTTGACATTGTCCATTCCTAACGAAATAATTTCTTTCTTGAGACGGACATTCATTCTGTTGAACGGTTGGTAATCCGTGTAGGAATATTTCAAATCCATATTTGAAAAACGCTCATCGGATTCAAGAAAATCGACATATGTTTCAATCCCTTCTTGTGCCCCTGCTAAGAAGAAATTGATACCTTCGTGTGACAAGAGAATTGTTCCTTTTAGTCCAGCTTTTTTGCATTGAGACTGGAAGGGTTCACGCAGTTCATCTCGGTCTGGCAGTTCGACAAATCGATATCCGGCAATGTTCGATACCGTGGCCTGCATGGTTAGAGGAAAGGCATGGGCTTTTTGATTCATTCTCACGTTAATGGCGCCAGTCATGCCGTGAAGCTAAAGGTCGACGCCATCCTTGGCCAAAAGCGCGATTTGAAACTCGGGGTGCTGGAGACATCTGCCAGCGCTTGTGTTCGCTGCGCTCGAGTCTCATTAAGACTTCAACAACCACGTCTCGATTGAATCCCTTATCGGCAATCGCCTGTGCGTCCAATCCCTCTTCGATGTGGGCGTGAAGGATTGCATCGAGTGTAGCGTAAGGCGGTAAAGAATCTTCATCTTTCTGATCGGGAGCTAATTCTGCAGACGGAGGTTTGGTCCGTGTCGATTGGTTTACCGGGGGTGCCTTTCCTGCAACTTCTGCTCTACGATTAAACACATCAGCAAGCCCGTAAACTTGCATCTTATACAGATCGCCTAGAGGGGCATATCCTCCTGCCATGTCGCCGTACAGAGTGCAGTAACCTTGAGCCAATTCAGATTTGTTGCCCGTAGCAATCGCCATTCGACCTTGAGCATTGGCGTGTGCCATGACCAACAATCCGCGCAGTCGAGCCTGTAGATTCTCAGAGGCGACCGGATGACCTGAACTGAGCATTTCTCCAATCGAGGATTCGACCGAAGCATGGAATTCGTCGATTCCAATTAAGTCAAAAACAAGGCCAAGTGATTCGGCAGTGTAGCGTGCATCATCAATCGAGTGCTGCGATGAATGGCGACTTGGCATGGCAATACCAGTGACATTTTCTGGACCAACCGCTGCTGCTGCCACACATGCTGCAACAGCAGAATCAATCCCACCTGACAAACCCAATACGATTGATGTAATTCCTGATTTCCTGCAATAGTCCGACAGACCAGTCACTACGGCGTCTGCAAGGTCTTCAAGCAGTTCTTTATCGTATTCATGTCCCTGATCATCTGGTGAGAGTTGACGAATCACATCGTGACCAATTCGCAATGCATCGGGTGATTTTGAATCGACCCAAGTGCAGTTTTTAGCATCTTCAATGTCAACCAAGAGTACCCCTTCTCTCCACGCAGGAGCCACAACCACTCGCCCGTCTGGCCATGCAACAAGTGAATTGCCATCGAAAAGGAGATCGTCGTTGCCGCCAACTTGATTGGCGAGTAAAAAGGGATGGCCAAGTACTCGTGCAGCCGTACGACAGACATGAATTCGAGCACTTAATTTGTCGGCGTGATAAGGCGACGCTGAAAGATTCACTGTTGCGTCCAGCAGTACCCCTTGCCGACCCCATTCAGCAAGGTGTTCAATCGGGTCGGCAGAATACGATGAAGGCGTAAGTTCAGCCGCTTGCCACGCATCTTCACAGACAGTGACTCCAAGATTAAGTTGAGCAATTGTACGTGCGATACCTGAGCGATTATCCGGGTGGAAATATCGAGCCTCATCAAACACGTCGTAGGTTGGAAGAAGTTGTTTACGTGCAATGACATGAGAATTATCCTCACCACTAGGATGTGCGTCCAATGAACCGGCACGGACAACACCATTGGCAGGAAGTTGGCGGTTCCCCCGAGATTCGATGGGGGTGCCTACAAGAACTGGAATAGGTACATCAAGCGCACTTGCTTTCTTTTGACAGAGTGAGATAAATTCGTCTTGTAACAATAAATCACGTGGCGGATATCCCGAAATTGCAAGTTCAGTGGTAACGCCAAGAATTGCGTCATGTTGTGCTGCCAATTCTGCCAGATGCTCAAGACGCGACGCATTTCCAGCCAAATCACCCACCGTTGGGTCAACTTGCATAAGACCAATCAAACGACCCATGATACCACTTCAGAGTATAGGTTAGAGACGGACAATTTCTCCATCAGCATTCTTGTACCACCATTCGTTTGTAGCCTTATCATGATACCACCAATAACCATCCGAACCCTTCACCCAATCCGTTTCTTGAGTAGTTGAAGAAGGTGTGCTTTGTGCAGAGGCAACAGCAGCGGCAGCAGCACTCGAAGTACCAACTCCCGAAACCACATTTTCGTCTTCATATTCGTCTTCGTCCTCATACTCATCATCTTCAAATTCAGATGAATATTCATCCCAGTCGTATTCAGACTTTGCTCCTTTGTTGAGTGTCATTTTCCGCGCCCAAATTAGGCCCGTAAGAACGATCGAAAGGAACAGTAAAGCGGCAAAAGAACCAAGCAAGGGGTGGACGTCTCCAAACACTCGTTCAGTCAAAGATTCTTCTCGTTGCGGTCGAACATCAATAGATGGACCAATGGAAGTGATTCCATCAGCGATTTGAACCTCTACCCATTGTAAACCGGTTTGTGTAGGATTCCAGTCGGTCGTCACCGGAACTCCACCGCCCTGAGGAATCTGAACAGTAACTCTTCGTAGTGTGGAGCGGTTCCCATCTGCGAGAACTTCAAGGAAAATTACCTCGACTGAACCGTCGAGAGTTCCGGTGTTTTCAACGTATGCGGTGACGATAGAGGTTTGACCCACTTCAACCAAGAAGCGAGAGTAACTAACCGAACCGCTCTGCAATTCAAACTCAGGCTTGAGCCATACCATGTCCCATACACCAACGGGTGTGCCTGCTGGCGTGCCGCCTAGGCCCAGAACTTCGTTATCGGCTAAATCTCTGCCTGACACATAAATGTGTACTGTAAGACGATTCTCAAGCATCTCTTTCGTAATTTCACTGAGATTAAATGAACCAAAGACTTCGAGTCGCAATCCCGAAATATCTGGACCAAGAAGAGTGAGCGGTTCTATTCCGTCACGAATACGGTCACCGGTTTCTTTCTCTTCGACCCACCATACGAGTTCGAGTGATTCAACATCTAAACCGCCATCTTCAGATAAGAGAATTCGAACTTCATGTGATTCTGCCTCCAGAACTGAACTCGGCCTCGGGTTGGAAACCTCGACAGGTTCCGGTCCGGTTCCATCGACAATAATCCAACGTACAGAATTAATTTGGTCAGTTGAGTCAACGCCTTGACCTTGAAGACAACCCACACTCCAGGTCATTGGAATCGTTGTTGTTGTCGAGGGAGCTTGCAGAGCAACAGACCAAATGCCGTTGAGAGAAGAGGCTGAAGTAATCGTTCCGTCAAACAGAATATCGACATTGCAATCGAAATCAGGAATTTGACCGGTTTCAGAGAAGACAATCCATCCTGAAACCTCGAATGGACTGCTTGGAGCAAGGCGGGCGCCGTCACCAAGCAATGTACCTTGCGACAAAATAAGGTTTACACTCTCTTCGGGCACCTCCATAGCAGCAGAAAATCGCCAACGGTGCTCAGGGAAGGCTAGGAAAACTTCCTGTCCAGCGCGGTCACTGACCCGAATACCAGGCTCTCTACGAGTTTCTCCCAAGTCTGGAGTGGTCCACGCTAAACGCATCTTAACGTTCAAGGTCATATCGCTCTCATAGGGACTTGCAGGGCCGTTAGTGCCAAGCATTTCACAGTCAACAATGATGACATGTGGACTTGTTGTAGTACAATTTCCTGTGGTGAAATCCCATCGAATGGGTAGTGGGTCACTTCCTTGATTCGAGGCCAATTCAACAATGACTGTTGACAAATCAGAGCCACCGTTCGGTTCGACAATATTGACGTTGAATTCATACGGCATATCTGGGTGCAGCCAAGGTTTCTTACCACCTACATGAGAGAAAGCGTTTGATGCAACAGTAGGCGCACCATCGGTAGCCAATTGGTACATGAACAGGTGTTCATCACTACCGTTCCCGCCACCGAAATCAAGCGGATGACCTGCGTTATCTGAACCGACAAGATAGGCAGCAACTTTGTGTCCCAAACTGCCACCTGTATCGTCAATCATGAACGTGTATTGGCCGATGAGAGTGGATAAATTACTTGGCAGGAACAACGACATTTCGTTATATTCATCTGCATCTGGCAACTGATTCATATTTGTATCATCAGCCCATTCCTTCCAAACCATAGCATTGATGTTTTGAGGTAAAACAGGTTGGTCGGTGATTTGAATCTGTACCGTTTGTGTTGTTGATGGAATTCTGTGGTCGAAGCGATCCATGTTAACCTCGAGGACCTGGGGGGTAATCGAATCGATATGGAATGTTCGAGTGTAAATTGCGTCTTGAGTGGTACCGGAACCGCTCAATGACTTCACTTCAAAGTGCCAGACTGCAGTTCCAAAGGAAAAAGGAACATTATCCGTGAAATTCCACATATTGCCTTCTAAAACAGTGGTGTTTGAGACCAAAGTTTCACCTCGGAAAAACTCCACCACTGCGTCACCGTCAGCGAAAGCAGCGTGAGTGTTGATTCCTTCATATCCAATCTGCACACTGATTTGAATTGTTGAACCTGCCTTAATGTAGTAATGTGAGGGCGATAATTCCTGATTAAACGAATCGCTAAACATCACATTCTTAATTTCCAGGTCGTTTTCATAACCCTGAATTCCAGTGACCCCCCAAGTATGAGTGGCAGGTATTGAAAGTATGCCGTTGGCAAGAAGCAAGCGTGATGAGGCATGAAGGATTGGCGAATCATCCCATGAGGGTTCTAATCGGAACGTCACATTGACCGTAATCTCATTGCCGTCGGTGAAACTTGTCACAGGATTCTGGGGATGAAGTTCAACAATTGATGAATCCCCGGTACCGAAAGGAGTTCCCCCGTTGAGAGGAAGGGTCCAAGATGCTGAATGGTTGCCTCCAACAATGTCGAGTCGAACAGATGTGGCACTTGAAGAGGAGACTTTGAACGTCGTCTCTAACGTATTCCAAAATTGACTCGGCGTAAGGACAGGGCCGTCAGTGTGCATATTCATGTTGAGGAGTTCAACGCTTGAAGAGAAATTGAGACCTTCAATAGCAACATGAAGTCCACCAGCGGTATCAGAGGTCAACGGTAGAGGGATGCTGTGAACTCCACCAACTGAAGAGAGTCCATTCCGGATACCGTTTAATCCCAGAACAAATGGAGAATCCGAAGTTGCCATGAGCGTTGATTGTGCTTCATAGGGGACCCCAAGTCCCGCAAGAGTAACCAGGCCGGTTCCAAACACCTCGATTTCAACTTCGGTAAAGTATGTGCCTAAACCACTCACGAGAGATGTGGTACTCGACACGGACGCATTCAAGTCTGCAAGCTGAGTTTGATTGAGGGTGAAATGTGATGAACCACCTTCAACATACCAATTAGCAATAGTTTGACCGTCATGGTTCAGATTGACTGACGAAAGATTTCCACTCGAAGACAGTGCGCTAAAACCAAAGCTGGTGGGTTCAGTAGCTGGAATCCATGCCTTTGCCGATGAACTACCCGATATTCCGGGATTCGCAGAAATATACGTTAGGCCGTTCTCAAATCGGTCTTGCCATCCCCATGAACCTACTCGGGCATCGCTACCGCCCCATTCGAAAACTCCATCTTTGTAAAAATCAATTGCCGGTGCAGCCGGTAGAATGCCGCCATACACACCCATGGTAACATCAAACACTTCCCAAGAGTCTGAACTGTTGTTCGAAGCTGAAGTGAATCGAAGTTGGTGCGACCCAGCAGTGCCTTCGTCACCGAGCAGACTCAATGAATAAGGAAGGCTGATGTTGTTCCAAGACAGACTTTCCGAAGTTCGGATTTGAGCCTGAGCCATAACCGTAGTTGCATCAACATACACTTCGGCTAATGCAGCAGTGGATGAATACCATGGTGATTCTAGCGTATCATTCCAAACTCCGAGTACCGATTTGTTGAACGTAGAATGAGTTGCTCCACCACTCATTGTCCAACCACGGTCATATGGTTCCTCCGAAAAAGACGAATAATAACTTCCGTCGCCGCTAATAGAGTACACTTGCGGCATTTCTCCATTTGCAGATGGCTCAAAATAAAGATGAAGTTTGACTGATGTGACCGATTTCCAATCCACCCCATTCAGCGGAATCAAACCCATGTCTGTACCCGTCATTCCGGGAATCGGGTTTCCGGTTGATGTATCAATAACTGTCCAGCTGAGATTAGCCCCCTCAGGTATGCTTGCATCGAGATAGAGTGGAGCCCACGGCCCGCTCTCAACAACTTGGAATGAACTCGAAGAAAAGCCGATTGAAGGGCTAGTCCATTCTGCAGATGGAGGGGTTGCGTAGTGCACATCATCTACAAACCAAAAGTCACAACAGGTGCTTGAACCTGAAGTTTGATGAATTCGGATTTGAGAATTCGTGTGCAATGCAGCTGGTGGGAGCATGGTCATGTACTGGAAGTTCGTCTGTGGAGTCCCACTAAAACCTGCAGCAGTGAACGTTTTAAAGGTCGTCCAAGTATTGCTTGAGGTTCGATACTGAAATTGCAAGTTCTCTCCGCTATCAGGAGTTTCCCCGCACCCTGAGCGCCCCTCGTGCACCCAAGCGTGGAAGGGCATGGCTGAGACGCCAGAAAAGTCAGTAATCGGTGAAGTAGCATATGTGGAGCCGGCGTGGGTTCGAATCGAACCTCCTGAACTGCCATTGTATCCACAAGCAGGAGTAGTTACACGCCCCGAGTACGAATTTGAGAAGGTCCAACCTGCGGCATTCGAGTTGAAATCCCACAGGGTACCCGCTCCGTTGCCAGTAAGAACATTGTTTTCGACAAACGTTCCGTTGAGAACTGATGAACTATGACTCCAAATCGAGGCATCCGTCCATTCAAACCCGTGTTGAGTTTGGTCAACTGATGGTTTCATTGAGAGATGAATGTCGGTAACGGGTGATTCACTAGGTACATCTACAGTGAACGCTTCATCATACACGCTATTTCCGCTCAACTGGACAACTGCATCATCTCCAGCTCCGGCATACAGGGGGGTTGTCGCTGGCTCAAGGAAGGAAGAATCCTCGTTGAAATCATTTGAAATCATGAAGGTACCCAAAGGGCCACCAACCAGCATCAGTAAGGAAAGGAACAATGCACTGCGACGCGCCGTTGAGCCTGTCATGTTCCTCCGTGTCGGTTAAAGGACTTCAAACATGCGTTGTCAGCCTCTGCGCCCTCGAACCAAAATCATACACAATGAACTGCAGCAAACTTCGACAAGTACGGGTTTTGCCAAGGGTGAGGTTCAAGTCAAAACCTCTTCTCGCACGGCTATGGCACGACCACAATCCGCGGGCGAACTCGATGCAGTAGCACTCGAGACCTCATTGCTGGATGCTTGGAAAAAAGAAAATGCTTTCCAAGGCTCAATTGATTCAAATCGAAACGGCGCTCCATTCATTTTCTTGGAAGGTCCACCTACAGCAAACGGCAAACCGGGTATCCATCATGTCGTTGCACGTGCTTACAAAGATCTGGTCTGCCGATGGAAGACAATGGAGGGATTCCGAGTCGAACGGAAAGGTGGATGGGATACTCACGGCCTGCCCGTTGAAATTGAAGTTCAGAAAAGAATGGATTTGATGTCGAATGAAGCGATTGAGGCTTATGGGATGGACAACTTCAATCAAGCTTGTCGTGACTCCGTTTGGACCTATGAATCGGCATGGAGAGAAATGACCGAGCGTATGGCTTACTGGGTCGATTTAGATAATCCCTATGTGACGCTGGACAACAATTATGTCGAATCATGCTGGTGGGCAATGAAGCAAATGTTCGACAAAGGACTCCTATATCGTGGTCATAAAGTTCTCCCGTATTGTCCTCAAACCGGAACGTCTTATTCCAGTCATGAAGTGGCCTTGGGCTACAAAGAAGTAGAGGAACCATCGGTCTATGTTAAGTTCAAACTAATTGACCAAGATGCGAGTATTCTTGCTTGGACAACGACTCCTTGGACGTTGCCAGGGAATGTTGGACTTGCGGTTGGCCCTGAAGTGGTCTATGTGCGCGTTAAAGTCACTGAGCAGGCTGAAAACTGGATTGGAGCAGGCGGTGCGTCTGTTGGTGAAGAGGTTATTTTGGCGAAAGATTTGATGAAGGAAGTTCTTCGACACAACGTTGAAATTATCGAAGAATTCCCCGGCTCAGACCTGGTCGGTCGAGCCTATGAACCGCTATTCCCAGATGCTGTCCCACGTGAAGATTCGTCAACTGCTTGGACCGTACTTGAAGCAGATTGGGTCACAACAACCGACGGAACCGGCGTAGTCCACACCGCGGTAATGTACGGTGAGGACGACTACAATTTGGGTATGGCGGCTGGTCTTCCGGCTTACCATACCGTTGACATGGATGGTGCTTTCATTGTGGGAACCCATGCTCAACTTGACGGCAGATACGTCAAAGAATGTGACCAAACAATCATTGAGTTGCTTTCTGCATCAGGTGGCAGCAACGGAAAAGGTCCTGAAAGTGGTCTTCTGTATCGCGAAAAATCCTACCTCCACGATTATCCACATTGCTGGAGAACCGACCACCCCCTTCTCTACTACGCCATGGATTCATGGTTTGTTCGGATGACTGCGGTCAAAGAACGCCTCTTAGAATTTAACGACGGAGTCGAATGGGCACCTGACTGGGTTGGTGAAGGTCGATTCGGCGAGTGGTTGCGCAATGTGAAAGACTGGGCGATTTCTCGTGAACGTTATTGGGGAACTCCTCTTCCAGTTTGGAGAGACGATGAAGGAAACATGAAATGTATCGGCTCGATTGCAGAACTTCAAAGCGAAGTCGCTCGAGCAGTTGCTGCCGGCATTGACAATCCGGACTGTCCTGACGACGTCGACCTCCACCGACCTGTTGTTGACGGGTACACATTGGTTTCAGAAAACGGAAAACCAATGCACAGGGAGCCCTTTGTCATGGATTGCTGGTTCGATTCTGGTTGCGCACCATTCGCTCAGTGGCATCATCCGTTTGACGGAGGAGAAACCTTCGATGCTTCTTTCCCTGTTGATTACATCTGTGAAGGCGTTGACCAAACTCGTGGATGGTTCTACACTTTACTTGCCGTTTCAACGACTGTGTTTGATAAACCGGCGTACAAGCGCTGTTTGAGTTTAGGTTTGATTTTAGATGCTGAAGGCAAGAAAATGTCGAAATCTAGAGGCAATATTGTCGACCCTTGGGACCATTTTA
>DAIUCF010000005.1:0-55043 GCA_036846305.1 Candidatus Poseidoniaceae archaeon
GAGTAAGGTCGTATATCTCGGTGATGTTGCCACCCACATTTTAGCCCACCTTGAACATCCAGAGACTCCTATCTTTTCGCAACCGCCCAAATTCAATGAGCAGAGATGGGCGTTTGAAACTCGAAGTGGTGAGTTGGAAGTACGAGTATCTTCAGAACCGTATTGGGGGCTGGGTTTGTTTAATTCTGGCTACATTAACACAATCCAGCTCTACGGCTCGTCGAAGTCTTGTTCTCGGTTATTGTACGATTTGGTAGCCTCGCTCTCACAACGCCCTTGGGAAATGGCACATCCACGTGCTGCAATGAGGTTTTTTGCAAGTAGGTCCGATATTGTAACAAACAAATCCAATGAATTGGAATGGAAAAAAGCACTTGAAATGGCTGATGCTGTCTTCCAGGAACAGTTATTCGCACTGGAGGAACAGGGTGAAAAAGTCGAAAAAAGATGCAAAGGGGCAAAAAATTCAGACATATGGACTCGTGAACACGCAGTGATTTCTATTGAGGCTGCGCACTACGATCTAGGTGTTGCACGGGGCGCATTGGCCGATGGTAATGCTCCTGGTTTTGAACGCGCTATGGCTCGTGCTGAAGCATATTTCATTGAAGCTGATCCCAGCCAAGCTGAACCTCGAACTGAAAATATCGACGGCAACAATCCACAAGGCCATACACTGTCATACGACGCCGAAGATGACGAGGTTACGTTCGTGGATCTTACCTTCAGGAGCGAAGAAGAATAGATTGCTTCGCCGCGTCGCGTTGATAAAGGGGTGGCAACTCGCAGAGGTTGTTTCACATGGCTTCAAAGAAGAAATCCGACGGAAGCGGTATTCAACAGGCTGCAGGTCTTATTCGATATTTTGACGAAGAATCTGAGGATGCTTGGAAAATCACTCCTTTCCAAGTTTATGCGGCATGTATTGGAATTGGAACATTCTTCTACCTTGTCAATCAAGGCGTCATCTCTTGGATTATGGGCTTGTTCTGAATCCAAACTACATTGGTTGTATCATTACAATCCTGTTCTCTTTTTGTGCCATACACTGAGCCACTTGCATAGCAGTGCGCATATCAGTCGTTCCACCAATCACTTTTTGCTGCCCTTCTTCATGAAGAATAAGTTTGTGAGTTAGATTATACAATACGCCTTGCTCAATTCGCTCAAATACCCAATGTTCATTTTCAATTCGGACCATTGCCGGGACTTCAACCTGTGGCCCCATCTCAGAACCAGTAATTTGAGTTCGAGTCTTCAAACCTTGAAGATCGCGGACCGGACTCCAGTTTCGGCGGCGTACCGGTGCATGTATTCTCCTGTTTTTGGCTACGCCTTCTCTAAATGCTCTACTCATGAGGGTCCCATCCCTTGAAATCACTCGACTTCAAACAGCAGTGAACCTGTTCTGCTAATAAGAAGCGCGACTCATACCTACCTTATTTTGCCGTTTTGACAAGTACGACTCAACACGCGTACTGTGTTCCAAATTTCAGTACAATGATGCATCGGTGACTTCATGAGATATCGTTGATTGGCCAATACGGAGACGGAAATATGAGCGAAGTTCCAGACGGCCAATATTACACCAAAGAACACGAATGGATTCGAGTAGAAGGTGATGAGGTCATCATTGGAATTACCGATCACGCCCAAAACGCATTAACGGACATCGTTTACATCGAACTTCCTGCTGGCGGAGAATCCCTCGAAGACATGGATGAATTTGCTATTGTTGAATCTGTTAAATCGGCATCTCCTATTTTTGCGCCTCTGGCTGGTGAAATTACCGCAGTCAATGAAACACTTGAAGACGAACCCGAATTGATGAATACCGACCCCTATGGTGCTGGATGGATTATTCGAATGAAACTTGAGAATCCAAATTCGGTATCAACACTCATGAGTGCTGCTGATTACAAAGCAGAAATTGGCGAGTGAATGGTGTGACTGAAAACACTTGGAGCCTCTATGTTGATGGCTCCTGCCTCGGAAATCAAAATGTTGATTCCGAAACTCCAGCAGCATGGGCAGTTGTTGTTGTAACCGGAGATAACGGCCTAGGAAAGGGCTCGGGAGAACTTCATGAAGAATTTGCAGACCGTGTAATCACAGACGGAAAAGATGACGGGTATATCGGAGCCCAAATCGGCTCCAACAATACCGCTGAACTATCTGGTTTTGCTGCTGCTTTGCGCTGGTTGCTAATAGAAGGCGGAGACGAAGCCGCTGTCATACGTGCGGACTCCCAGTATGCAGGAAATCTTGCATGTGGTGCTTGGAAAGCAAAAACAAATCGGGAACTTGTAGCACATGTTCAATCTCTTTGGGACACAGTACAAGAACTGAGACCGTTGTCTTGGGAACATGTTCGGGCCCATCGGGGGCACAGATGGAACGAACGAGCGGACCATCTTGCACTTCGTAAAGCACAGGGTGAGACTCCAATACCTCTCACATTTTGGAAACCAGGGCAGCGTTAGAGCTCATCCAGCCGTTTCTCTAACCATGCTCTCATTGCGGGCGCTAGATCTCTGCGCCTTAAGGCATGATCAACTTGAGCCTGTAACCAAGGAAGTGGTTTTCCAGAATCATACCACTGGTAACCCTTCAACTCGACTCCAAGAAGGCCGTCGTTGTTCATCCAGTGTTGTTGAAGTACAATAGATTGCAATTCACCATGAGATTGGACATCGTATTTTTCTAACAACTTCTTGGCGTCGGAGGTAAACAAATATCTACCGCACATCACTAAATTCGAGGGGGCATCCTCAACCTTAGGTTTCTCACAGATTTCTTGAATGCGGTCGCCATCCATACGAACAACTCCATAATTTGACACCTCAGAGGGCGACACGGCGAGCAAACCAACACAAGGTAAACCGTTTTTCTCATAATTTTCAACCAACTTCTTACTTGCATTTGAAGGGACAAAATCATGTGTCGGGGTATGTGAATCAAGAAGAATATTATCGCCAAGTAGGACTAGAAATGGCCCAGATACATCACTCAAAGCAGATTCAATAGCATTGCCAAGTCCAAGTGGTTGGTGTTGAATATGAACCTTAACTTCGATATCCGAAAAGGGAGAAAGGAGCATTTGGTCCAAATCCGGTCGGCGTTCATGAAGCCAAGAGTGATCTTTCAGCAACGCAGTCATATCCTTGCGTGGAGAAGAGATGATGTGTAGGCATTCTGCTCCAGCTGCTACCGCTTCGCGGGCTAAATGGATGAGAGCAGGAATATCGATAAGCGGGAGTGCTTCCTTTGGAACTGATGCACTTGTCGGCAACATTCGTGTGCCAAGTCCGCCAGCCACAAGTAAAGCGTCTCGGACTGCCGCCATATCACCCGCTGTATGGCGTAGGCTTTCAAGCGTAGCCCTTCTGCATCGGTATATGGGCGGAACTGTCGAGTGGAGATGGTTTGCTGTCAGTGGCCTCCTCCTAGTAGCCCAATCTTTTGTTGATATCACTCCAGAAGGCCCGTGGGATTCTAGATCTTTTTCAAGGGGCCTGATTGGTTTAGTCGGCCTAACTTGTATGTATCTGGGGTGGTTCAGATGGGCATTCAATCGCAAAGGTGTGGCCCCTACAATCGACCTATGGGCTGCTCCAGAAAAAACCTGGAAGACCGTTGTTGCAGTCGGATTTGGGTTTCTTTTGGCAGTTCAGTTGCTCGTTTGGTTTGAATTAAACGGGTTGGTTCCTGAGCCAACGGCCATGATTCTTACCTTGTTGGGTCTCATGACTGTTCTCAATGGAGTATATGTTGGTCTTTTGACCGTAGGCCCACTTGCTCAATCAAGTGAAGAAGAGTGATTTAATCGTCAATAAATCCAAGTTGCTGGTCAAGAATTTCGTAAGCTTCGCTCACTGGTGGTAATTCACCCGAATCGTCCATATCGCTGTGAAGTGGAGGAGGGGTTTTTTCTGCCTGAGGTTGTGGTCCATCGCCCGCTAACCATGCTTGCCAAAGGTGATTACGTTCCGGACGTCGAAGGGCAAGTGGCCCCCATAAGCCCTCTAAATCACACCCTTGTTTCTTGAAATCTTGAATTCGTGCAGCGAAATGGTCGGGAGAGACCTCCTCCATTCTCATCAACAACTCTCGCATCCGAGTACGTACGACCTCATCGCCGTCTTGCCATAGAAGAGGAAGAAGGCCACGTTCATCACCTGGATACTGTTCGATATAATCTCGTAAAAAAGGTACAAGATTTCTCCGAACGATAGCGAGTGGGTGCTGTGAAAGTTCAGCCATAGTGTCGGCCCAAAGTGTAGAATCTAAAAATCGCAAATCTCCGACTGTTGAGCTTGCAGCAGCCAATACGCCTTCATCTTCATCTTCAAGCATATCATTGAGAAAAGGAACTGCATCCCATTCAAGGCGCCGGAACATTCGAGTAAGTACGTCGGCCATTCCTCTTCGGAGAAGAACCTCACTTCGCTTGTGAAGACGTTGTGCCAGTTGGAGGCCCACTTCTCGGTCAAACTCAATTGCTTTTGCAAGACAAAGGACCACTCGTGCTGCAACCTCAGCCTCTGTATCTGATGCTCGACGGAGCAAGACTGCTGGCAAATCGAGTGGGGAAACCAAATTTGGTCGTTGAAGTAAAAGGCGAACCCATTCCATCAACAAGAGGCGGCGTTCGACTGTGTCGTTTTCCAATCGTTCAATGAGCCATTTAGCAGCATTGACTCCGGCTTCATGAGTTTTTACCCCTGTATTTCGAGGAATCACTGCGTGTGGATTCCATTCAAGTTGATGAGGACCTGTATCCGGTTGCGTATGCCAAGTACCGGGGCGTTCGGCCAAAGCAATCGACTCTACCAGATGATACCCTTGATGAACAGGCTGACCATGGGGTACTGTTGAGAGGCCGTTGATAAGGGCCACAGCGAGCCACCATCGGTCGGTATTAGGGGCGGTCTGATCAAACGCTTGAGAAAGCCAATCGGTCGCCACGTTAAACAACAAACGTTCAGCAACTTTGTCTACGCGACGGTGTAGCCATTTTTGATGAACTTCAAATGGATCATCGCTCAGATTCATACGATGCGGAACAATAAGGTCGACGACAGTATTGAGGTTCGATTCGAACATGGCTCGATCCATTTGGAGAATACCATGTGCCTGTTCAATTAGTTTCGATGGCGAAATCGGTTGAATTGGGGGGAAGTCGGGGTCAGTCATTGGCGGCTGAGGTAATGGCCAGGCTGAAGTGCCTCTTTCCATTGCTTCAACAAGCCCCGTAGCAACCGCTTCGAAAACGCGGTCTGACAACTTTGAACGCTCTCTCCCCATAGCGAAACCTCAAGGATTCAAATGGTGGAATCAAATATCGAGTTCGATATTGAGGTTCTGAATCAATTCCTTGTAGCGGTTTCGGATTGTGACCTCAGTGACGCCAGCAACTTCGGCAACCTCGCGTTGAGTTCTGCGCTTTCCACACAAAACCGAAGCGATGTAGATAATCGATGCTGCAATTCCTGTCGGTCCACGACCACTGGTCAATTCTTTCTCTTGAGCGGCCTTGATAAGTTCGTATGCCTTTGCTTCAACCTCTGCATCGAGTCCGAGTCCTGAGCAGAATCGAGAAATGTAATCTTCAGGCCCGGTTGGCATTATCTTCATCTTCAATTCTCGGACCATGAAGCGGTAAGTTCTACCGATTTCTTTACGCCCGGTTCTTGAGGCTTGACCAATTTCATCGAGTGTTCGAGGAACGCCACACTGGCGGCAAGCTGCATAAAGGGACGCTGCTGCAACGCCTTCGATAGAACGGCCTCGAATCAGACGCTTGTCGACCGCTTTCTTGTAGTTTACAGCGGCAGCTTCACGAACGGACTTTGGTAGTTCAAGGCGGCTTGCCATACGGTCAAGTTCGGCAAGTGCCATGGCGAGGTTTCGCTCGGTGGCGTTCGAAACACGGCTTCTCTTTTGCCACTTTCTCATTCTGTAAAACTGTGAACGGTAACGTGAATTGATGGTTTTACCAGAGTAATCTTTGTTCTGCCAATCGATATCTGTGGACAAACCTTTGTCGTGCAGCATTACGGTCATTGGCGCACCGGTACGGGCTCTTTGATCACCTTGTTCAGGAGAAAACACACGCCATTCAGCACCTTGGTCGATGACATTGTCTTCTAAAACCAATCCACAGTCATCACAGATGACTTCACCGCGAGTTTCGTCACGGGTTAAATTTCGACTTGCGCAGTCGCTGCATTTTACGATATCTTCTACTTGCTGTTCGTCCATTTTTATTCCTCATTTCGCACCCTTGCCGAGCCTCAACGCTCAACTCTTTGGGGAACCTTATTATACTCCGACAAGTAACCCTATTTAAACATAAGCGGTTATAGGCTTAAACTTATACATGTCAAATTGACTGATTTTGAATGGTTTCCAGACATCTGTATCAAAATTTATTCCCGAACCGGTTATGAACACTGAGCACTTGAAACGATTCGGTGGGGAACATGCGAGAACACTGGCCGCCGGCAAAAATCGCACTTAACCCTAAAAAAAGAGTCCTTTTCCTTACAAAAGACCTCGAACTCATCAAGAAACAACTCTACGATGGACTGAACCTAAAAATGGAGAATCTCTCAGTTGAAGACTTGCTCGACGACATCAATACAGATGTTATGACTCCAGCATGGGTTTGCTTTGACCACGACCCAGAAGAGATTTCTAAGAATGCTTATGCAGGATTGATGCATAACGGCATGCGAGTTTTCAATGAAAACGCACTCAAAAATGGTGGCTTTGAAGTCATCGTTTCTGGTCAAAGAAAAGGTACTGGCTCATCAAGGGAGACTGCAGCACAATGCGAGCGTTGGGCTGGGATTAACATTGTTATCGCAGCGTCGTTCGCCCCGATTCACGAAAGAAACAACATCAATCTTGGCCAACTAATGGGAGATTATACAATGTTGGAACGACTTCAGCGAGGAGAAGAAATCGAACTTTCTGAATTCACTTCACAATATGATGAAGTGACTCAAATAATTCTAGAGAAAGGTGGACTGTTTCCCTTTGCAAAAGCACTCAAAAGGAAGGAAATCGAGTTACCTCCAATCCAAACACCTGTACGGCCAATGACGATGGCTGAGAAAATCATTGCTCGAAACTTAGTGGGGCAGGAGGAAGGGCAATGCGTCAAACCAGACGATCCAGTCATTGCCCAAGTCCAAGGAGGCTATTCCCACGAATTTACCACTGCGCAAGTTCATACATTCCTCCAACAAGAATACGGTGTTGATTATTCACTTCCAAACCCAAGTAAATTTGCTGTTTTTGAAGACCACCTGCTCTATGCCCACCACAATCCTAAATTTGTTCCTTTCATGCACAAAGTTCAGACATTACGAGACTTGCAAATCGCCTTCCAGCGTCATGCTTCCGTTCGCGACTACTCTGCCAAGGATGGAGTGTCACCCGGAATATGCCATCAAGTGGCTCGAGAAGAATTTATTGAGATTGGGGACTTCATTCAGGCAACAGACTCTCACACCTGCATGGGTGGTGCATCAAATGCCCTTACATGGGGTGTTGGAGCTACTGAATATGCAAATCTCATCAGCGCCGGTTTCACGTTTGTTAAAGTTCCAGAATCCATCCGGTTCGAATTGATTGGTCATCTTGAACCCGGTTGTACTGCAAAGGACGTCATACTCTATATCTTGGCCGACCACGCTCGGGAAGAATTAACCCTCAACCGGAGTATGGAATTTGGCGGCCCAGGACTTGCTAGTCTGTCCGTTGATGAGAGGGCTACACTTTGCAACATGGCGACCGAATGCTCCGGCAGAACCGGTATTTGTGACTCGGACGATCTCCTTCTAGACTGGATGCTGAAATCTCAACCTCATCTGGATAGAACTGAGCAGAGTAATCGAGCAGTTCAAGCGGATTCAGATGCACATTATGATGGTGGCATCCACGTCATCAATATGTCCGAAATCCAGCCAATGGTTGCTCACCCTGGCGACCCGAATAAAGGCATACCAAGCGACCCAACAAACGGTGCTGATGTGGCGGATATTGGGCAAGTTCGTATTGACATCGCATACGGTGGCTCTTGTACCGCAGGTAAAGCCGATGATGTGGCCTACTACGCGCAGGTTTGCATGGCCGCAGAAGATGCTGGACTTCGGGTAAAAGAAGGCGTAGATTTCTACATCCAATACGGATCTGGGATTGTCAAAGATTTAGCAGTTCGCAAAGGGTGGCATGATTTGTTCGGGCGAGTGGGTGTGAAGCTTATTGACCCAGGCTGTGGGGCTTGTATCGGCGCTGGACCTGGAGTTTCAATAACGCCAGAACAAGTTACTGTCTCGGCAATAAACAGAAATTTCCAAGGGCGCTCTGGGCCTGGTAAATTGTACCTAGCTAGCCCCCTAACCGTTGCCGCTTCTGCATTCGAAGGCGTAATTACCTCGTGGCAAAAGGACTTATTTGCTTGATGAGGGTTTTATCCAAGTCAGGAAACCGTTCTCTTCGATGCACCATCGTCTTAGACATTAAGAACCGTCGATAGGCAAGGCTGCCTACCACATAGGCCCGACGTCATTCGGACGGAGGAGAACCTGCTTGGAGGAAGTCGTATGGCTGGCATCGCACAAAAACTCGCATCGAATCAAAAACAGGTTGCTATTTCAGAATTTTTCGAGAAAAATAAACATTTTTTAGGATTTGATTCTCTCGCTCGTTCGTTGATTACTGCCGTCAAAGAGGCTGTTGATAACGCACTCGATGCTTGTGAAGAAGCTCGAATCCTTCCAACTATTCGCATCCAAATTACAAAACTCGATACAAAAAAGGACATCATTCGGTTAGTTGTGGAAGACAATGGCCCTGGAATTCCCCAGAAGAGTATTGAGAAAGTGTTTGGACAGCTACTGTTCGGCTCACGATTTCATGCTATTCGCCAGTCGCGAGGACAGCAGGGTATCGGAATCACCGGCGTAGTCATGTACTGTCAACTGACAACAGGTAGAACAACGCATGTTCGCTCTAAAATTGCCACTGAACCTACTGCAGCAGTCGTTGATATTGGCCTTGACACTCGTAAAAACAAAGCAACTAAGGCGAATGCTGGCCGTGAAATTTGGTATCAAGAAGATGGTTCTTCGAAAGACCACGGTACGGAAGTTACGGCAGAAATGAAAGCCAAATACCAAAAAGGGCGACAAAGTGTATGGCAATATCTACGAATGACAAGCATCGTAAATCCTCATGCTGAAATTATCTTTATTGACCCAGAGGGTGAGACACATCATTGGACCCGAGTCACTGAGCGTCTACCGACAAAAGTCGAGAGTATCAAGCCGCACCCACACGGCATCGAACTTGGACAATTACAACGAATGGTTTCTGAATCAAAAGACCTCAACTTGAATCACTTCCTTCTCAACAATTTTTCCGGAGTCACCAATCGTGCTCGAAAAGAAATTTGTAAAGCAGCAGAGATTGAAGGTACTCGTAAAATGAAGACGATTAAGGGCGATGATATTCGACATCTGCTCGAAGCCTTTCAGGGGGAACGGTTATGCGATGGGAAGCCGGCTAAGCTGCTCAAACCTCCGACAAATTGTCTTTCTCCTATCGAAGAAATGTTAATCAAAAAGGGACTGTCAAAAACAATCGATTCAAGATTTGTATCCACACTTACTCGTGTTCCGAGCGTCACACAAGGGAACCCGTTTCAAGTTGAAGTTGGATTAATCTTCGGAGGGTCAATGCCGGGCGACAAACCCGTCGAAGTGTTGAGGTTTGCCAATCGCGTTCCGCTCATGTACCAACAAGGAGGTTGCTTACTAACAAAGGCAATTGAAAGTGTAGATTGGCGTCAATACGGCCTTGAACAAGCCGGAGGAAAAGGTGTTCCAAAGGGTCCAGCAGCGATCTTAGTTCACCTAGCAAGCACCAATGTTCAATTCACATCCGAAGCGAAAGAAGCGCTGGCTGATAACGGAGAAGTGATGGAGGAGGCTCGAAAGGCTATGCTCGAATTAGGAAGGGGTTTGAGAAAGCATCTTGAGAAGAAGAAAAAGATGGCGAAGACAAAGGAAAAGTTCGAACTCATCAATGATATTCTTCCGGCAATCGCAGAGAAATCTGCGCAAATACTCGAACGCCCAATTCCGGAACTTGCCGGTTCGATAACCAAAATCATGTCAGCGGTAATTTGTGAAACAACATCCGTATGGAATAAAGAAACAAAACAAACAGATGTTGAAATTATCCTGTTCAATTACACAAGTCGGGTACGAGCATATACAATCTTAGCAACATGGCCTGAAAAAGCAGGTGCTAAAATTATTGGAAATGCCACCGGTGGACGAAAAGAAGCCCTTGGAGTCTGGGCATGGAAGCTTGATGCATTACAACCAGGTGAACAAGTCAAAATCAACTACAGTCTCAATGGTTTAGAACGTGGAGATTGGACAGAAACAGAGGTTTTATTCCGTGGCTCGCAAGATGTGATTGGAGCAACGAAAATGGACGAAAAATTCCTCGAAGAAATCCGGAGACAAGAGGAGTTACTATCAGAGGATGTGTCCACTGAGCATGCCTCCGCTACAGAACCTGTATCACTGGAAGAAATCCCCGAGCCAAGTGTGGTTGCACCAAATGGGCAACGTACATTGTTTGGAGGTGATGCATGATGTCACGAATGCATACCCCCGAGGAAACCAAAGCTGCAATGCATGAAGTTGTAGCAGAAATGTACGATCGAATTGTCAAAGGTGAGCCACCGACGATGACTCTGCCGGTACGAACAAAAAACAACATCGGATTTGATCAAAAACTTGGAGTTTACAAATACGGCAAGAAAAGATCGGTCCGCGATGCGACGAGCCTAGGCTCTGCGAAACAACTTCTTCGCGCCTTGCATGTCGTTGAGTTTATTGAAGAAATGTTGGATGCAGGGAAGTCCTCTACTCTCAGAGAAATGTACTATATCTCCGAAGCGTGGGGTTTGGGTAAATTCGGAAGTCAAAACGAATCGAACAATCTCGCAGAGGATTTGGAGATTGTCACGAAATGCTTACGTGAAGACTTCAAATTACGTCCTGAAGAAGACGGTGCTCGGATGATAGGCAATCTTACACTACGGGAAAGAAACCGTCGAGGCGAATGGATGCGAATCAACGCTAGGGATGATGTTGGGGATTCTGGATACGGCGTTCCGTATAATGTGGAACTCGAAAAAATTGAACTTTTAGAGCATGATATCGATTTTATCATGGCTATTGAAACTGGTGGCATGTTTGATCGGTTGATTGAGAATGGTTTTGACGAAGATTTTAGATGTGGACTTTTACATCTCAAAGGTCAGCCAGCCCGTTCTACTCGCCGAATAATGAAACGGATGAGTGAAGAATGGGATTTGCCAGTTGTCGTCTTCCTCGACGGCGACCCATGGTCGTTCAGAATTTTTGCTTCAATTGCTTACGGCGCCATCAAAACAGCACACATTTCTGAATATCTTGCTACTCCATCTGCTACATATCTTGGAATCACAGCTGACGATATCATTGCCTACGATTTACCCAGTGACGATTTATCGAAAAAGGACATTGAGGCATTGAATGCTGAACTCACCGACCCACGATTTGCAGACAGTTGGTGGCAAGAACAAATCAATATGATGTTGGAACTGGGTAAAAAGGCCGAACAGCAATCACTTGCAAAATACGGTTTAGATTTCGTTACCGAGACATATCTGCCTGAAAAATTGAATGAATTAGGATTGGCTTGATTCGCGCAAGGATTCATTGAGGATGAATGGGAGGCTTGCCCATGGCAGGAGTGAAGCCGCAACGGTCGCCTTGGGCTCTTCGCCTAGCGATTATTGGAACTTTGCTGCTTATTATCGGTTCTTTGGTACTTAGCAACCAAAACGATGCTATTGATTCAATATACGACCCGAGAGAACGGGCTATAGCGGAAATTGTGGCTGGTGATTCACAATTGTTGGATATTACCGATGGCGGTTGCTACTATGTCATCGTCAAGGCAAAGGTATCTGGCGTTGATGCCAGCATGAAACCTATTGAAGGCTCTGCTGCTTCATCAGATGAATTTGAACCTACCTCCTGTTTAACCGACTGGACACCAATGGCATCAGATGGTACAACGTTCTTGATTGTCGAAGAGTGGGTTGTAGACAAAGACGGCGAAGCGATGCTGGCCACAACATGCTCGGAGGAAGACTGCGCTGGTGAAACGGTGTGGATTGTAAGTCCGGATGGCTGGGAAATGGATTTGTTTGACTCAACTGGCATACTGTTTGGATGTGGAGTATGCTGCATCGGATTTATCGTTCTCCCAGTTGCCGCAGTGGTACGTTATTGGTCTCGTGCAAATACGCTTCAAGGCTCAGTGACATTCATCGGTCCAAACCAAACAATCTCAGAACCTTTGCAAAACCAACAAGAAATAATTGCTGCTCTTCAGCAACAACATCTGCAGCAAAATACAAACGGTGAACATCTAGAACGAGAGGAGCAAGATGGTTTTGTCGATGGTTCAAAAGACGTCATGCAGGGGAGATTGTTGACCACTGAACAAGTCTTTGGTTTGATGAGAGGCGAAATGGATGGGGAACCTCAACAAAAGGTACAAGACCCATTTGCAGACTCCATACCAAAACGTCATGAGCCCAAAACCGTGGTCAAAAAAGCAAACACTGAAGCGATTTCTGTTTGGGATTCGGGCGGAGGTGTTGCGAACACGCCCCTCGAAAATAGGCCTGTGAGAGAGAAGACACCTCGACAAGACAACAGCGCTTCCAAAGATTGGGCTGAATGGGATGATATGTGAGGCCGTTGTATGAGTGATGCCGTGTTTAGATTCATTGCAGGGTTTACATGCCTTTCACTACTGTTGCTGCCCATAGTTAACTCCCCGCCGTCTGTACAAGACAGTTCCTCAGAAGTTGCTATGCTGCCACCGTGTGATGTGGAAAGTGGAGTGCCATTCGTTCAAGAAGAACAGATTACATGTTATTGGGGCATGTCAGAAGAAATACTCTCACTGCCAGAAATAATAGATACACTCGATGTCGATGTATCGATCTCGTGGGATCAACAAGGTACATGGATTGGAGTTGCAGAAGCATCCGAAGCCGAAAAATGCACTCCTCGGGATGGATATTATGAATGCGAAAAGAACAGTATCACGTTAATTGAGGTTGATGAGTTAACGGATAGTTCGTTCCTCTGGAGTGCAGAGAGCGGCGACTACCGGTTTGTTGCCGGAGGAGATGATACTCAGAGTCTACAACAATTTGATGTGAACTGGGAATACGAAGCAACCCTCGATACTTCGTCTGTCCCTTACGTTGTAGTTAGTGGAATGTTTGGAATCTATGCTGCTTTGGGGATTCAAGGCTTCAAGCGATTACTAATGCGGACACCTAAACTGGATTGAACTGTACTCTGATAAAATCAATGTTCTCGGAGGTTCAAGCCATCGACGGCTTCAAAGAGTGGGTCGTTCTAGGTAACCTTGAGTTGAGCAATGTGAATGATGTTGATAATGCCCTCACCTTACTACAAAACAAGCTTCGAAGACAAATTTTAGAGAGGCTTGTGCGAGAGCCTCACTATCCCATGCAATTGGCTGAAATCCTTGGAGTAAGTCATCAAGCCATAGTCAAACATTTGCGAGCATTGGAACACGGGGATTTTGTTACAAAATTGAAAGTTCCGAGTGAAAAAGGTGGACCTTCTCGAACAATATACACGGTTCAGCAATCGATTTCAATTCGCATCGACCTAGGCCCTGATTTGTTCATGTGCGAGCAGCGAAAACTACCTGCTGGGGGGCCTGTGAGGTTATCAAACCGCTTACCTAATACCACTGAGAATGTTGTACAATCCGTCAGTGGGCGTAAAAAAATTTCAGTTGGAGAAGGAATGGCACATATCCAACAACTCAACTCGGTTCTGGAAGAGATTGACGCGCAAAGGGATGCAGTCATCGCACTGCATCAACACATACGAAATCGAGTTTCTGCCGGTGTCGATGCTGATTTTGATCTTTATGAGCAACGCACGATGGTTCACAGCCTAATGGATACTCCTGAAAGGAAATTAGACCTCACTGAATTACGACGCGAACTGCAACTTGGTCAAAATGAAATGGCTAGCCTTCTTGATGAAGTGAGAAATCGTTTAGAAAAACAACTTTCTGACAGAGCCGGCCATATTGTAGCCGCGCCAAACAATTCGAAACTTCGTTTCTGGTTGGGCTCGCTTCCGAAGAAAAACACGTAATGTGTTACTTCTACAATGTCTCGTCTTGGCCGCTAAGAACGGAAACCAGAGAGGATTGTTCAGCCTTGCGATCAAGAACGTCTTGGCGTCGTCCACGTCCAACCAAGAACACAACTCCGAAGAGCGCTATGGTTAGCAGAATCACTGCAAATGGTAATGCAGTCTTCCCGACGACTTCACCAGCGACATCGATAATACCACCGGAAGATTTCAGTTCTTGCTCAACAGCCTTGATGTTATCACTTTCTTGAGTCTCGACAATATCGTTAGATGGGTCGACAACAACGTACACGCCATGGCTTCCAGCTGAAACTGGATAGAGCAATGTCAGTTCTATCTCCTTGTAATCTTCGTTGTCATCTGGGGCAAGTAGTGCACCAATCACCTGTCGCATAACGATGCTTTCATCATCGCAGCCATTCTTCTTAATATCGTTCAGTATATCTGAATCTGCAGCATCGCTGTATTCACACAAAACAATCTCAATATCTGTGGCATGCGTGTTTCCATTGTTCTGCAATACTACTCGGATTGGTAGAGTTGTATCTACATCACCAACATCATCAGATACGCTGACTTCGGAAATTATCAAATTTGGTGCTCGCAAACGTAGAGTGATGATGAATTCATTTGTGTCTAGACTTTCTGCAGCCCAAGACGGGGAATCATCATGGTCTCCGCCTTCTTCCATGTTGCCCATCTTCGATACAACCTTCAAACCGATGTTTCGGGTATCAAGCGTTGCTGTCGGGGCTATGTTCACGATAGCAACTACTGGGTAGGTTGTATAAGGGTCCATCATTGGCATGTAGTATCTATCTTCGGATTCAAGGTAGATACAACGGTCTACGAGATCTGCGAATGCAATCGCTGGGTCAAATGGTGCATCTTCATTGCCAGCCACGACTTCGACTGAGCCGACGACTTCACATGCTTCTTCGGTGGTCAAATCGTTTCCAATTTGCTTAATTAATCGCCATTCGACTGACCAGCCATCAAGCGTTCCCATGCCTGGAAGTTCGTTCCATATGAGCGATTCTCCATCTCTGCTTGCAGTATGGTTGTTGAGAGTTGGCCAATCCGGTACATTTCCATTGTTCGTAATGTTGAATTCAAAGCGCACAATACGTCCTGGCGCAGAGGTCTTCACTGAATTATCAACGGTCGGGTCCATACTGATTTGCATATCGTAGAATTCTTGCACATAAATTGGCATCATCTGCTGGAATCGCAATCGTGTTTCTCGTCCGCTGCTATCCTCGTAGGGTTCTTCAGAGAAGGTTTGGAACACCACCATGTAAACTCCAGACTCGACTTGGTCAGGAATATTCATTGTTACATCAAAAATTTGATCTGTGTCTCGAGTTAATTCATTGAGTGATTCACGAGGAATTTCAATATCCCATATCACATCAACTCCTGCTGGATCCGTTACACGAGCCAATCGGTAATCAAAGCGGTCAGGTCCATTGCCGTAATTGGTGACCGTAGTAGGAATGACAATCTGTTGCCCTGGGTTTACGGGAAGAACTTCTTGGCCATTGAGCGTCATCATGTCTTCTGAATCAATTCCTGCACTGGCCGATAACTGATACACATGGTTGACGTTTGTCGAAAGAATTTGAGAGGCTGAAATACGCGGATATCCATCAAGATAAGCCTTGAGGACGACTGCTGGACCAAGCCCAGCGGAAGCCTTTGTAGGTGCACAAACAACAACTCCGACTCTGTGTGTGGTGTAATTTTGGCCTTGAGGGATAATCCAGTCTCTTGGTTCACTTAGTCCGGTTTCGTTACCTCCGGGTGCATTCTTAAAGTTGACACTTACGACCCAATTATCTTCTCTCCAAGCATCCATTGAAACCGTATCGGGTTTAGCTTCAGGAGCGCCGGGGGTGACGAAAACCAATTTACCTGAATCAAAATTCTTGGTGACATCAATCTGATATTCAAAGCACTTCCCGGGGTCGACATATTCGCTCGGGTCGAGTGTAGGCATTTCCATTACAATATTGCCAGTTGAACGAATTGATACGAAAACGCCGAGTTCAAGAACATCATACGTTCCTTTCTCAATTGACTTCACTGGTTCGCCTTCAGACCAACCTTTCAGATAGATAACAAAGGCTCCGGGGTCTTCTGATGTTGGAACAAATACCTCCAGATTCTTCGTTACTGACTGTCCCGGGTCAAGTTCGACACTTGTCGGGAAATTAACCGTCCAGCCGAACTGCAACAGCCATTCCTGTTGACCTTCAAGCGTGTAAGGGTCCCAGAAAATGAATCGGTCGTTGACGTTACCGGTATTGGTGATGGTAATTGAGAAAATCGCGGTTTGACCTTGCTCGACATCTGCCATACTGTGTGATGTGTCAAGGTCTATGCCGTGAACAACATCCATAAGAGTTCGAGTCACCAAATCAGATTGTATTGCGGGGTCTTTGTATGACTTTGCCGTAACAATGATGTCTGCAATTTGGTCCGCCTCTGCCTGATAAACAGACGGGGCACGAACTCGCATATAGAATCGGATATCTTCGCCGCCCTCGAGGAAAATCATCGTTTCCGGGAGGATTGTCGTGTGATTGTCAGCAAAGAACAGTGTTGCAGTCCAATTCTGAGGCACTCCAGAAATATTCAAACCGAAGGTGTCAGAAACCAGGTCTTTCGGACCTGGTGTCGAATTGTTCATGGTCATGTTGTAGATTGTCTGTTCTCCCGGTTCAATAACGTGGTAATAGGTTTCGCCAGGTTGGAAATCAACATCAACCTGACCGGTCAAAACATGAGAATAGCAAATCGTAAATCGATTATTGTTGGCCTCTTCGCTGCACTTATTGGTATCGGACCAAGCAATATGAGCTCCACTTCCCAAATCGTTTGCGAATGCTGGAGGCATACCTATACTGGGTTGGCTACCTGAACTAGGACCAAGTTTGTTGCTCGCCCACGAAGTGACGGGTACATTTTCCCAAGGATCTAAGGCGGTGAGTCCTGGCCCAGTCAAATCTGTCTCGTTAAGACGAGTGTAAAGAATTTCTTCATCGGCAGTTGCATTGCCTGAATCAACCCATGCAATGTGCACGTTGTTTTGATCGTCAGTCAACAATGCTGGGAATACAGAGTTTCCTCCGTATGGGCGATTGCCCGGTAAACCTGAATTACCTTCAACGTTTGAAATAGGCGTGTCTTGAATCTTCTTGATGGCATAGGTAGAGAGGCCGGATTCAGCACCGTCCCAAGCACCTGCACCCTTTAGACGCAACTTGGTGTAGAATACTTCGTAGTTGACGCCTTTTTCAAATCCATAATTTCGACCGTCCATCCATGCGATGTGAGTGTTTCCGCTCATATCTACTCCAATCGACGGGTGGAATGAGTAAGCGTCATCGATGGTGACTCGGGTGTCGTTAACGACAACCAGATGGCCATCAGCACCTGCGCCAGTATCCTCAGCGTATCCTCCACCAATGATGGAGTGGCCTGAAGCTCCCGGAGTCCAAGACACATCGTTGTTCATCTTGCCGTACGGGTCAAGAACCGACATGTAGATTTCTCGTGAGTTGTTGGTGGAAATGTAAACCATTGCTTCAACAAGAAGGGCCATTGCATTGTTTCCAGTTCCCGATGGGAATTCATAGGCTTGACCACCTGCGTCCGAACTTCGTAGAGTGTTTCCGGGACAGTTTCGAGTGTTTGTTGAAACGACGCTGTTAGGGCATTGAACCAAATCCATGAAGTGGGATTGAATGTTACCAGCGCCGCCATACCCCTGTCCATAAAGACCAACTGGAATGACGCCTGCGTTGATGCAGTTGTCATGTGCTTCTTCAATCGAAGTCAAATCATCGGCTTGCTGAGAAGGGTCTCCATCTTTTGGACCTTCATCAGAGACTGGGATGACAATCTTTGTTGCATTCGGATTCCAGCGGTGGTCGTCTTGAGTCGGCGGGTTTCCTGGCACATTGCCGTTCGAGTCCTTCCAGGATAGACATGCCCAATTGGTACCTGGGCCCCAATCTTCTCCAGAATAACCGGAATAGGTGTTGCCGTTGTAAACAGTGCCTGGCAGTTTGCGAATACCACCCGAGTTGTCTCCGGGTGTCTGTCCTAGAGGTACTGTCCTAGGGCCTTGACCACTACCACCGGTTTGGTATGCTGTTGCACAGTTGTTGTTACTTGCTGCGCTTGGCAATGAGTTTCCAAGGCCGTAGATTGTCTCGTAGACGGTCATGTTCGCAGTTTCAAGTAAAGGCTTGATACCTTGGAAGTTGCCACCTGATGCAAATGAGCCACCGTATACAACAGTGCAAATATCTGCCCATTCAGAATACATCGATCCAGAGGTATCCACAACGAAGGCCAATTCTACCTTGCCTCCACGAGTATCGTCCCAAGCAATCTGAACATAATCATCGGCATCGACCACAACGTCTGGGTGTCCCTTGTGGCCAATAATTGGCGTGAGTAGTGTGTCGTCAAACAGGGTGATTACCGCACCTGTAGCGATGTCGGGTCTAAGCATGGAGTAGTAAATTTGCGGTTGGTTGAAGAATCTTCCAAGCTCATCGTAGGAATCCTCCCAAACGATGTGCACTCCACCTTGACTGTCGATATCAATCGCTGGCCAATCGCGGTTTTGTGCCCTGCTCGAGACAATGTGGTCGTCGATTGCCGACAGTTGGCCGTCATCGGATGCTGAACCGTCCATTGCTGTAGCCCAAGGATTGAGTACGGTGTAGACAATCTTGTGTTGGGCAGATTTATCAGCCCATACAACGTGAATTTTGTCGTTCTCATCTACCACCATGTCGGGGTGCCAAATCTTGTGCAATCCCGGGTCTGTGATTTGGGTGGTATCGATTAAGGTTTCACCGCGTGGGGAGACCATCGAGTAATACAGGTGAAGGTTGTTTCGTGTCCAAACAATATGCACGTTACCTTCACTGTCCGAACCGACTGATGCCTGTGTATCTGAAGAAGTCCCTCCATCAACAATCTGAATTGCTTCAGTGATGACGACAGTGTTGGCTGAAACAGTTAAACTCGCAAGGAAAAGAGTTGACATGACTGAGAGTAACATGATAGAAACGAGGCTGATTGACTTGATTTTTTGACCCATAATAACACGTCCGTAGATTAGACTAGATAAAAGCACAATGTTATGGTACTTAACCGCGACTCTTTCAAGTCATTTACCAGGCAACTAGCCTTTCGGTTTCAAAGACCCAACCTAGGCCCATTCTGAAGGATCAAATCCGGAGCCAAAAGACATCTTTTCGTCAAATTCAATTTCATGGTGTGTTGATTGTTCTGGGCCTTCGTTGGTTGTACCTGATGGAGATTTTCCGTCCTGCTTTGCTTTCACCCAATCATCGACTGGGCCGGGCTTACCGGTTCCGGGCCCATGAGAAAATTTGATCTCGTGGATGACGCCCAGTTTTGCCAGCCAAAGCCGTCGAAGCGTATGCATGAATTCATTCTTCGACAAACCATCAAACCATATCGGTAAACTGACATTGAATGCTTGCAATGGACCTGTTTTCTGCTCCCCTACATGACCCATATGTATCCCCCAATCAACACTGGTCCGAATCAATTGAAGCCTTACGTCATGTATCCATTCGAGCCAAGCTTCCTTGTCGTCAGCCATGTGCGATGACATCTCCGCTTGTTGCCCTTCATCGACTCGCGTCATACTGGAAACGGCAACTAAATCTCGACCTTTAGGAATGACGACAGCAAACATATGCCCTTGAGGTCCTTGGGGATAACGAATAAGGAGGTGTAATTCTGCTCGAGGATCTTTTTGTTCCTTGGCGACAAGGCGTTCTTGCTCAAGCCATTTGCGGATATCTTGTTGCGCATCCCCGCTTCCCATGTGCAACCCACGCGCTCCTATCGTTTGAACCGTGCCCTTTGGATGACTTCACAATTTATCCATTTCCTCATGAAGAATCTTGAGTGCGCCGCGAAGATTCTGGCGTTTGGTAGTGTTCATTCGGAACCGAAGTGTTGCTCGCTTAAAATCAGTCAAATCGTCCCAAAGTAATGATGAAGTTCGGCCACTAAGCCAAAACAAAAAGAACATTGAAAAGAACATGAGTACTCTTGAGAGAATAATACTGGTCGAAGAAGTTCCAAGGAGGGTCAACCAATCAAAACCAAGCAATTGAGTAATTGAATCATGGATGACGTGTTCAAGAGCAACAAGACCCAGTGCCATAAATGGCCAAAACATGAGCGAGCCGAACATGGCGGCTAAGAAATGGTATGACGAGCGAGCATCTTGTCCTTCGTCAGTTGAATCTCCGAGTATACGCCCCATAGCCACCTGTGGCGTAAATGAATAAACAAAGAATGGAATAAGGGTCAAAAACACTGGAATTCGGACAGCTTTTTTCATTGTTTTCAACGGATTTAATCGACGTAAATCAAGGCCTGAGGCATTCAAATCTCTGCCGTCTAATCCGCTTTCTTTGAGAATCCCTGCAACGGCCTTAGCGGGTACAATGGCTGGGTGGCCAATCTCAGGCAAATCAGCATTTTCAATTACCTCTTGGCTCGAAATCGGCGGCTGTAAAAGAGTCCGAAATGCACGGGCTGCCAGTACTTCTTCCTTCCATGAAACAAGTGGCTGTTGAGTACGGCGTGATTCAACATGCCCCAAAATGTGAAGGGCTTCGTATTCCCCCCAAGTGTTGGTATTCGGAGTTAAAGGCATCAAGCGAATTCGAAGTGAATCACGAAGAGAAAATACGTTTTCAGCCGGGGGTTCAACCCAATGTCCTTTTGCTACCGCCTCAATGAGTGATTCTGGTATTTCATCATCTTCGATAAACAGTGGAGTGTCATATTCAACCCAAACATCGGTTCGAAATTTTTCACGTGCTCTGAAATGAAGGCCAATCGGTATGATTGCGGGAATTGGTAGATCTTTGGACTTGGCTATGGCTGCTGCTGCAAATACTGTTCGAAACGGCCCTGTTCGAAATCGTAACATTGAGGAGCCATCATGGCTGGTTCCCTCGGGAAACAGAACACAACCAAAGCCCGCAGATATCCCTTGAGCAAGCATCATCAACGAACGGCCATTGATTTGGGAGGCCTCTTCCTCACTGCAACCGCCACGCAAAAGTTCAGCTTTACGAACAACAGGTTGCACAGCCAGTTTTCGGGTCCACCACCCCAGAAGGGGACGAGTGACCAAATCATGCCGGCCGCCCATAACAAAATTATTTGGATGTTTCAAGACCATTTGCAATGGATCCATCAAACCATTTGTATGCCATGCACAACACATATTTCCTCTCTCCAGGGGAAGAGTATCGACTCCAGTGACTTCACTGGAACGGTACTGGGCGGCAAGAATCCTTCGAGCAATCCAATACGCAACATTCGACCATAATGCAGAACCAGGAGTGCTCCCCTCGAATGTTGGCATTGGAGTTGAAAGAAGTTTGTCCATTCTCATTTTTGTCGCGGACTTCGAAAGTTCAGGTAGTTTTTCGCCACGATGATCAATTGCGCCATCGTCCGGAGAAGAGGTCATTGTTCTGCCTCCCGTATTCGCTGGGACAAGTCTGCAAGTTCATCGTGATTTATCCCTTCTCCTAGAGGGGTTGCATGAGGCCACATCGCTTGCAAGGTTTGACCTCCATCACCGATTTGACGAGGTAGAATGTGTACGTGCACATGCGGGACTTCTTGGCCCGCCAAAGGCCCGTCATGCACACAAACTGTGAAATCCTGAGTGTTGAAATGTTTGGAGAGTAAGGATTGAACCTGAATTACTCCAGCGAAAAGCGCATCTCTTGATTGTTGTGAGAGGTCTGCTAATCGTTGGACACCTTGCTTCGGAACCACGAGCGTGTGACCCGTTCTGCGTGGATAAATATCAAGAAAAGCATACCATTGCTCGCCTTCGGCGACTTTGTGAGATGGGACCGTCCCGTCTATAATTAGGTCGAATAAAGAAGGCTCGCCCATGGCTGTGCTACGGGGTACCCCTTTTCAGTAGTTCACCGGATTTCTAATGGCTTGAACTCATTGAGGTGGCAAAATCCAATTGCCCGATTTGCTCTTTCGCAAAGCAAGTGTTTTGACAGCTCCTTTTTGATCAACTGTGTAGTGATGAAGGTGTTCTTCATTGGACTCTGGGAAATCGGTTCGTCGGTGTGCGCCGCGTGATTCTTCGCGGGCAAGGGCAGATTTTGCAGCAACAAGAGCTAGGCGAGCAGAGGCTTGGACACGTGCAATTTCTACAAGATTGGTGTTGGCAATAAGAGAGGTCTGGTCAAGGTAAATAGATTCAGCAAGCAAGGAGGCTGCGTCCAAGGATTCGATTAATGAGTTCAGTCCAGCAGCATTACGATGATGTCCTAGAGCGGATAAGGATGAGTCGCGGACTTTGCTCACAACATGTCCGACACGAACAACGCCTTCGTCTAATGGTTCAGAGAGGACCGAGTGGTCGGCTTGTGCAGATTGCTCCGCATCGTGTGCTGCTTGGGTGTTTGAAAATTGACGATGTTTTACCCATTCACCTGCATGCGCTCCTGCTGCTGCTCCTCCAAGTATAGCGTCAAGCATCCTGTTCCCTGGGAGGACATCGGCTCCATGGAAGCCGGAGCATGAAGCGTCTCCGGCGGCATATAATCCAGTAAACCACCGTGCCCATGAAGACAAGATGGCTCGGCCGTGCTCGTCCACAGTGATACCGCCCAGTGTTGCATAAGGGCGCGCTTCGATGGCGATTGTTTGGAGATTCATATCGATGCCAGTACGTTGTTTGACACTGCGAAATACTGCATTCCACCATTCCGACGAGTCTGAGCCTCCGAGATTTCGAGCATCCAAAACCGGTTGTGTCGCATTATCAACAGCTTGGCACAGTGCGTCCAGAGTCTCAGATTCAACTTCAATGTCAGCACCACTCGCTTCGTGAAGTGTAGCACCATCGCTGAGCAACCCAAGGGGGAGTACCATATTGGTATCCTTGATTCCCAAAGGCGTTCGAGCAATGAATTCCATATCACGCAATGGAAGGCCTGCTCGCAAGGCTAAATCAAGACCAAGACCAACCATGCCATGCGAGAAGACGCCTTCAAATCCTCCGTCAGCAATGATGATGGCTTTGGCTTGTAAAGCCGCTATTCGGCCGTTAATCATATCAACCACGGTGATTCCACTCACCGATTGATTCGTGTGAATAAGTGATAGAGGAAGATGATCCCCTCGTCGAATAACTCCATAGCGCATGCACTGCTCTTCGAGGATTTGTTGGGCTTCTCGGCCAGTTGCATCGCCTGAATCAACATTCCTCGCCTTTCCATGCCCAGGTGCTTTTCGAGCCATAGGAATGGCTTGAGCATCTCTGCGAAACGTCATCCCCCAGCGCTCAAGCAAATCGACTTGCCGGACCGCTGCTGCGGTTCGTAACTCAACGATGTCTTGGTCGTTCAAGAACGCACCTGAACGAATGGTATCTTCACGGTGATCTCGGTTATTGGATTCTAAAAGTGAGGCTGCAAGACCATCTTGGGCGATGTGCGGTGTGCTTCCTAGAGCATTTTCACAGAGCATCAGTGTCGATGCACCGGCTTTTGCCGATTCTACAGCAGAACGAAGGGCTGCGGGCCCATCGCCGAGTACAATAACATCCCATGCCTCCAAGGTAACACATCCGGTGAACAAGGGCAGGTGCCGCCCATCCATAAGCACAGCGCTTCACAGTCTTGGGAGATTTCGTAAGATGTGGGGCATCGTTTGGCAAAAATGAGCCTGTCAGAGGCTGATTTTTGGTATTGGCAATTCACCCTGCTTTCGGGCAACATCGAGTTTATGCATTCTATCGGCCATTTGATGGCCTGGACTGCGTCGAACCATGGTCCGAACCACTTGTGATTCTAACACAATACCCTCGTCATCCCGAAGGATGATTTGGACATCAGCAGGGCCAACAAAGCTTCGAGGCCATGCCACACCAATCCAAAGGACAACCCCGCGTTCAAGATATCGGGGGATCCAATCAAGGGCATCGTCGTCGTCTTCGTGTGACAGGATTACGGACGACGATGGAGGGGGGCACGCGCTTAATTCAAAGCGGTGGTCTCGGGTTTCAGGCTCTCCATTTGGAGTCAAAACCTCGACTCGAACATGTCGCGACTCAAAAGTCTGGTTGTTCAAGACAATAAACAGATTTCCTGAGCCTTCATAGCAGTTTTCGTCTAAAGCAACATCCATTCGCCATTTTGCCCTTAGCAGAGCAGGAGCCCCCGAAAGTAAGTCGTTTTGCAATCTATCCAGGAGTAAAAACGCCTCGGGTTGCCATCCACGTGAATGCGCAATAAGGCGCTGAATCGTTCGCCAATTAAAACGGCCATCAACGTCCAACAAGAGGCTTTGAAAGTGGTCTTCTGAAATGAAAGACTTCAATTCCATATGCGCCATATCAGTTGACAATTCTCCCTCCATATGCAGGTGAAGAATATACAGGAGGCGTTCTAATGCTTGTTTTGTGATATGCCCCGGGATTAGTGCCTTACGGAACAATTTCTGCCATACTTCCCATTCAAGGAAAAGGTCAGGGTCAAGGTGCGCTGCCAACAAATCCCCCAGCACACTCCCAAGTTGGGTAGGGTGATGGGTTGGGGCGTGAAACACGATTGAAGGGAATGGGTCGCCGAGTTGTCGAATGAATCCATATGAAAATATACCGTGAAATGTTTGAGCGATACCCAATGTCATGGCTACCAACAGAGCCAAATTCCATGCGAGCGAATTGGATGTGACTGCTGAGGCAAGAATCAGAAGGATAACGGTAAGTGATGAAAGGAGTGCGAGGACCATGTTATTTCGACGCTGATCATTCATGCTTTCGATAATCCTGTCCATGCCTGGTTGTGCCCGTAACGCGTGCTTTTTTCCGTTTTGAACCCCACCTTGTTCACGCAATGAAATCCTGGCTTGCATTGCCTGCCATGCAGATTCGCCAGCAATCACAGTTGGGGCCACTGCAATCAACATCGCAGGTATCAAAATGAAGATAAGGCCATCAAACGATTCAAGCACGGGTGCGTGAACCAAACTAGCAAAGGCAAGAACTGCAAGAGAGAAACCACTCATCGTCCTCCACAGCATAAGCAGCGGATTTCGAGCGAATCGTCCGGCTTTCAAGCGACGATTTTCCAATACACTCCAGTGATTTCTCGTGTTTTCAATTGGATCTTCAGAGTATTCAAAACCCTCACCGTAAGGGTCTGGGAGAGGAATATACGCCTCCGGGCCTTTGGATATTTTACCTCCGGATGCCATGGCGCTCATGCCCACACACCCAGTGGTTGAATATGTCTCTTGCCTTTGGAAGATGAGAAAACCGGTGAATCTGGGCACTGTTGAAAATTGTGATGAGCGGGCGTGCCAGGATTCGAACCCGGGATCTTCGGCTTAGGAGGCCAACGCATTATCCAGCTGTGCTACACGCCCAGCCGTTCCAAAGGCGATGGTATCAAGACGCTTTCGCAGCATTCATTCGTTCTCCAATTGCTGCGACTTGGAATAAAAATCGTTCAATTTCAATACGCCCCTGGAGACTACGATGCAGCGCTACATCACAAGCAGATAACGCTTGAAGTATTTCAGATAGGACGTGTTCATCCAAGTGCAGGCGGCCTTCGGTAAGAAGGAGGTGAAATTGTTCAACGATGTCTTCCGGTTCTAAATTGTTCGAGGACATAAGTTGGTCCACTACGCCCATTGCACCTTTGAGTGTTCGTACATTTTTATTTCCTGTCTTCTCCCAACGCCAATCGTGAACACGATTCCTCAAGGCCTCTTCAAGGATATGTTGAACCTCTCTAAGAGAGGTTGCTGCGAGTAGATTTTGAAGATTCTTGCGTTCATTCAGCAATCCCCTATGGGCTAGAAGCTCTAGGATAAAAATGGCCTTCCGAACATTACCAGATGAAACGTGAGCAATGTCTCCGATAATCCCCCTCACTGGTTTCAGTTCTTCTTCATGCACAATTTGCGTAAGGCGCTCTTCAATGAGTGTTCGGTTAATCTTGGGGAAGCGTATGTGCTGGGTACGGCTCCTCAAGGCTTCAATAATTCGAGAGGGTGTGTGAGCCGTGAATATAAAACGAGCACTTCCGCTACTTACCTCCATCATCCTGCGAAGATATGATTGACGAATAGTGCCCAAGTAATCTGCATCTTCAAGAACGATCAAACGAGACACTGCTGCCTGCTTACCTGAAGAATGTTCGGATTCCATTCCTGCAGGGGGTGGGGAGGCTGCTTCACCCGTTGAAAATGTGTGGTCAAAGGCATCGAGGCTAGTCCTTCCAGCCAAAGTGTCTTCTGAACCGCTGCCCTCTGGACGTAAAAATTCCTCAAACTTAGCCATCGCTCCAGATGTCCGAGATAAGTCGCGAGCTTGTAGAACATGCGTACGAGATTCCCAACTGGCGCCAAGAACTTGGCGTGCAATTAATCGCCATGCAGTTGTTTTACCAGACCCTGAAGGGCCGGAAAGAAGCAGGTGTGGTGGATTTGCTTGTAGGGCGGTTCGGGTAATGTTGGTCACAACTGTATCTGGAAGCAAAAGCTCTTCGAAAAGAAGAGGTTTCTTGTCAGCCAACCAAGTTGTCATGACTCATCCATATGGCCAACAGTCTTTCAACCCTATGTAGGAAAAACGAAGGAGAATTATTCCGCTTTGATACGCTTAGTACCTGTGCGACGGAGTTTCATGAAAATACGTGAGCCGCAGGATTTGCAACTGATTCCATTTCGTTCACGGTGAAAAGATTCAAGATTCCCACAAACTGCGCATTTATAATCAACGAGTTCAACCATAATGTTCGTCTCCATTCGTTCCGACCGGCCACCCTTTCTTGAAGGTGTCCCCTCAAAAAGGAGGCTATTTGTCAGTGATTTCACAGTCCTGCCTGCAAACTCGGCACGCTTCGGATGTGTTGTGCTGTATCGAAATTTGTGTTCGCTAAATCTGCAGCTGCGACCATACGATTGTCAATGAAAACCCAACGACCTTTCGAGTTTGTTGCATGCGCAATGATTTCAGCTTTCGTCATTTGGACTTCGCTGTGACCTGTGGCATCGGCAATCTCGATGCAATATGTTTTCTCATCAAGCCCTGCCTGGAGGCTCGGGAGGCTTCGTATGTGGCTTGCTGTTGAGAGGTCGATTGTCGCCAACTCTTCGGAGGCTACCATGCGGTTATCAACGAAAATCCAGCGACCCTTGGTTAGTGTCGCGTGGTCGATCAGTTCTTTCTTGGTCATTTGGACTTCGCTATGTCCAGTTGCGTCTGCTATTTCTACGGTGTATGTTTCCTCATCCATATTATCACTTCACAAGTCTAACTTCCCGACTACATATAAAGGTGGCAATAGCGATTTCTAGATGATGTCAAAG
Source organism: Candidatus Poseidoniaceae archaeon (assembly GCA_036846305.1). Classification (GTDB taxonomy): domain Archaea; phylum Thermoplasmatota; class Poseidoniia; order Poseidoniales; family Poseidoniaceae; genus MGIIa-L1. The sequence goes on from DAIUCF010000005.1 coordinate 27,738, forward strand.
AACGTGAATTCAAAGCTAAAATTAAACCAAACTTTAGACAATCCTCCAAGCCTTTATCTTCCATCCACTCTGAGAAATGTACTCAAGTGTATGTAAGGATTTTACACGTTCATATCGATTAAAGACGTGAATGTTCACTCGTAGAATATACGGAAAAACAGCAGTATGGTTGTTTTCACTAGACTCGCGCCATCAATCCAAGAGAGAGCGGTATTGGAGACATGAAGCGTTGATTTGTTGGCGTATCGAGGTTGCATCGTCGCACATGGTGTTGAAGCAGAGTTAACGGTGCCGAACGTGGCAATAAGCCCTGGCGGAAATCATGAATCACTTCGAGAAGTTCCTGCCGTTCACTCTTGCTGAGATTGTGGGATAGTTTACCCAGTACTCTTTCCATAGTATGAGCAATTGGCCCGCTCTTGGTTAAGACATTGAGAGATTTTTGAGCCTCTGTCATGTATGCGAGCGCTACCGTGTCTGCATGCTCGCCATTGTCAAAACCGGCTGCAATCAAGCGGCCAAGTCGACGTTTTGCATCCGGTGAACGGCTGAGGAGGAAGAGTTTGTTGGTGTTATGGAATTTCATCAAGCCTTTTGCAGTCCAGCCGTTTATTCCTTCTTCGCGCCAGAGTGAAAAGAAATGAACTCGGGCCAAGTAGTGTTCAGCCTGCCTTGCATCAGTAAGTCGACCTTCTTCGATTACTGGAATGTGCGGGTAAAGTGTGGTGAAGATTTTAGCAAACATCCCCCTACCGTTGCGAATAGCCTGTACATGCCCCTCTCGGTAGACCTTGACACGTTCGAGGCCGCAACTGGGTGAGTCTTTTTTGAACACAAAGCCACAAATCCCCGAATCGACCAGTGCGTCGGCTTGTAGTTGAGCGTACTCAAGCATTGGGGTTGTGAAATCTTCTCCGTTCTTGGGGTTCACTAAACGAACAGATGTTCCATTATTCACCAATCGAATTGTAGGTCTTGGGACTCCCATCCCAATTCCAACTTCAGGACATACTCCAACCAGATCGAAATGCCCGTTCCACTTGCGGGTAAGCGCACGAAATTCAGCAGCGTCGCCGTTGTAGCGGACTTTTTGCCCTAGCAGACACGAAGATACTGCGAGCCTCGGTTTAATGGTCATGAGCCTACGTTTTGAAATGAGTATATGAAGAACTGTTTCTCAACATAAAGAAGAATTAGGCGCCCACTCCGGGAATTGAACCCGGGTCGCAGGAATGACAATCCTGCATGATAACCTCTACACCAAGCGGGCCTATGCAAGAGTTCCGTTACGCAACCGCTATTTAAGCCGCGCCATGTGGCCCGTGTGGGGCGTTGTCTGTGGCGAGAAAAAAAACATCTGTAGAGCAGAGTAAAGAAGACCAAAGAGATGCTCAAGTCGGAAACCTTCTCGATGCAGCATTTGGAGACCTTGGGGGTTTACAAAAAAACGCCGAGGAACTGACCGTTGTGCCGGCTGAATCTGAGCATGAAGAAGAAATTGAGCTGCTGCAGGAAGTAGATTCCGAACCTGCCGAGGACACATCTGAGACTTCAGAAGATGTGTCTGCACCCGTCTCCGAGCAAAACGATGTTGTGAATGATAACCCGAGTGAATCTACTGGACCTCCTTCGGGTCCTCCATCTGGACCACCTTCCGGTCCGCCTTCGAATCCACCATCAGGCCCTCCATCGGGTCCTCCATCGGGTCCTCCGTCTGGGCCATCGTCCGGTCCGCCTTCGAATCCACCATCAGGCCCTCCATCTGGGCCGCCTTCGGGTCCACCGTCGGGTCCTCCGTCTGGGCCGCCGCCCAGTCTGCCTTCGGACCCACCTGTTAATTCTCCATTAGATTCGCAAGAAGATGTCACTGATACTGAGATAGAAGATAGCGCAAAAGAGCACACATCACCATCTGGCCCACCTGGCCAGCCACCTGTGGAATCCATGGATACTGAAGTTGCCGGGAATGAGGTCAATGATGCCTCTGTAGAAGAGGTGGAGCCAGAGCCAACTGTAGAATCCAATGTCATGGACCAGGCTGAGAATATTGAGGCATCTGAGGCTGCTATCCAGGAGGTTGATGAACCGTTGCCGATGCATCAAGATGAGGTTCAACCTCTTGAGAAAGAGATGCCCGCATCCAAATCTAATAATGAACCTTCGATGGAGAATAAAAATACCCTTGATTCTCATGAAAATGAAATGGAGCTTTCCGAACAACAGTTGCTTGCTGAGCAAGAAATCGCTCGACTGAACGCTGAAGTCGAACGCCTTCGCCAGTCGATGGCTGGCGCTGCTGACGTTATCGAAGAGCTTGAAACACCGCCAATGCCGCCGGCTGTTATCGAGGATATCGTGATTGGCGCACACATTGTGAGCGACTTTGCTCGACTTGCTCGACAACTGGACAGGGAACAACTCATTCGGGCTACAATGGGAACCATTGCTATGCTGCATCCCGACAACCTCGGCATTATGATCTCAACACGAAACCGAGTAATGCTACCGCGTCTCGATGAGCGTGGATTGTGTGCAGGCCTTCTAGGACAACCAGCTCCACGAGGTGCTCCAGCTGATTGGCGGACATTGGAAGTCATACTCGCTCTTGCTAGCAGCGCAATTACCGGTGGCCCTGCTGCCGTAATTCATTCACATGGCGCCTATACCACCGCAGCAAGTTGTGAAAAGGATTTGGTCCTTGTTAAGCCAATTGATGAAATTGGAAAAGAGCAAATTGGGAGTGTCATAATTGTAGACCCAGACGAAGAGGACCCAGCGGATTTCTTGAAGCAGATTACCGAAGCATTGTACCAGGGGGGGATGCGGTGTGTCGTTGTTCGAGGTATGGGTGCGTATGCAGTTGGAGCAACTCTTGAGCAGGCATGGGCCAATGCTGCAATGCTAGAACACAGTATGCGTATCGTGCTACTTGCTCGTCAAGCAAATCTCAAGGTTTGATTTAGACTTCAACTTGAAGATAGTCACCCGATATTCGGGTTTGATAAATTTTTAAATCTTTTTTCCGCGAAAGTTTTCCTACGAGTTTGCCGTAAGGAGGAAACAGAGGAAACGGAGACCACTCCGTGACTTCGCCGTCGCTCAATTTGTATGTTGATTGATGGAGAGGGCATCGAACACAGCCGTCTTTGATTTTCCCACCCCACGCCAAGGGCCACCGCATGTGACGGCACAATCCCTCAGTTGCAAAATACTCGTCTCCAATTTGCCCCACCATAACAGTCTTCAATCCCAAAGTAACCATTTTGGTTTTTCCAGTTTTTAGACGTTTGATTTTAATTGCGTTCTTCCATGTCACTTCATCACCCACTTATTTGACTCATTCCTCCATCAAGATGGAGAATTTGACCAGTGAAATTGTCAGGTGCGTCGCACAGAAGCCACTCAATGGTGGATGAGACTTCGCTTGGCTGATTGATTCGCTTCAACGGTATTTTACTTATTGCTGCCTCTCGAATAGCATCAGAACGAAGCATTGTATCAGCTAGCCGTGTTTCTGTAAGCCCTGGAGCAACAACATTCAACCGTATGTTTCGTTGGCTATATGTTGCTGCTGCAGAACGAACCATCGATTCAACCCCTCCTTTTGCAGCAGCTATTGCTTCATGATTCATCAATCCAAGAGTCGCAGCCACGCTCGAGGTGAAAACGAGTCGCCCGCCGCCGCTCCTCAGCATAGCCTTGCAAGCCACAGACAGAGTAAGGAAGGCGCTCGACAAATTGGTGTGGAGTACTTCATTGAACGCATCAAGAGACAGGGCGTGCGGTGGGCGTATGACGAGTGAACCTACAAGATGTGCAACACCAGATATACTCCCCTCTCCGTTGTCCTTCGCTATATCCACTGCCCGTTGAACACATTCTCGGTCGAGGGCGTCTCCTTGAACAAGGGTAGCACCTTGGTCGACTAATGGCTGGACGCGCTCTGCGTCCCGTGCTAAAAGGGTGAGAATGGTGCCCCTATCAAGCAGTTTTTGGCCTAAGTTGAGGGCGATATCACTGCTTGCGCCCACGAGGAGGAAAGACTGGACCATGTGCTGAATTTGCCGATTGTTCATTTATACTTCTGTTTTCAAGATGATTGCTAGAAGTTCCCCGAGTCATGCTTACATGTAGGGGAAATCATCATTGTCTATGGCGGACATCGTTTACAGCCCCGATGGCAAGTTCATGTGGACGGGGACGGAATGGATTCCTGCTCCTCCAAACGCTTCTGCTGCTCAAACTCCTGCACCAGCAAATACCCTCAATCTACAAGACTCGGTAATGAGTGGTGACATCGTACACAACACGGTGATCAACAATGATACTGCTGCAGTAACTTCTGCAGTGATTGAAGCGTTGCAACAGCTTGGCCTGCTTGAACGGAAGATATCGAATCAGGCCCCATCGTTGCCTGTAGAAGACATTGAATTGCCTGCCTCGTTCCAAGTCGGCGACCATGTTGAATATCACAGCCCTACAAATGCTCGTTGGCTTGACCGCTGTACAGTTATCGGCGTCAACCCAGATGGAACATATCGTGTCGAAGTCCCCAAAGACACCTCAATAGAGGTAAAACCAGCCGTCGTCATTGGAACAAACCCAGGGACAATTCGCCCTGCTAATCCCCCACTTGGTCAAGGCGACAAGGTTTTGGTAAATTGGAAAAATTACGGTACATATTATCCTGGAACCATTTCTAAGGAATATGAAGACCACACCTTCCTAATCTTGTTTGATGACGGAGACATAGAAGACCGTGTAGAATGGAGTCGTATTGAAAAGGTCGATGTTGATTCAAGTGATGTGCAGGAATTCCTCCACCAGCAATCGACCGAAAGAGATGAGTTAATCGAAGCTTTTGAGGTGTTTGACCCCGAAAAGACTGGAACTATTTCGGCTCAAAAGTATTTTGAGATTCTTACACAATTTGGAGATACACCATTGTCTGAGGATGAGGTACTGCAGGAGTTTACTTCCCTTGGCATCAATCTTGATAACGAAATCAATTATCTTGAGTTGGTCAAATTGATGATCGGAGGGGATGAAACAATTCAACTCAAAGCAGAAGTTATTCTTCGGGATGCAGAAATTCGGGATGGGAAGTTGTACGGGCACGCATATGCACATCCAAAACTCGGCGAGGGCGCCGTCCGTAGTAGCCGGATTATTTCCGTGACCTATGATGCACGAGCAACAGCCCATGTTGAAACGCAAAATACGCTTTATGTCGTTGGTCCAACCGGTTGGAAAGTGATACCTGCTGAACACCCCTTTAACAAGGCCGACAACCACTTCTACACAATTCAAGGAGCGGGAACATCAAAGTGTAACGGGTCATACATTCCTGCCACATTATTTGATGGCGTTCCAAGTTACATCAATGGAGACGTCTTGTTACTTCGCTGGAAAATGGGAAATGGAGACCAGTGGTGGTACTTAGCTGACCGTAATAGCCTTGATTCAAAGCGAGGGGATTATTATCGCGTCAAATCATCCTCAGATACCCCCCCTTTGAGCGGGTGGCTTAGTGACGGCCAAACAGAGGGGGTGGCCCCGTACCCAACATTTGCAAACGACCCGAACCTACCTTTACCGAACGCATTCGTTGCTGGCCAACAAGTCAAGGCTGAATGGAATGGCAGTTGGTGGAATGCATTGATTCGAGAAGTAGGGTCAAAAAATTCTCAGGAAGGTCTCTATCTTATCCACTATGTTGGATTTGATTCCAGTTGGGATGAATGGGTAGACTCATCAAGAATAAAAAGAAGTTGAAGGTTGATTTCTTTGACAGCAGTGCGTTTGATGTTAGTCAACACCACTTTCGCTGAATAGTCGGAGTACTATTACCCCAATGACGATGAAGGTAATTCCAATCACACCTGCTGTGTCAATTTTCTGGTCAAAAATGAAAATGGAGACAAGCGTGATTGCTGCGACCCCTACTCCAGACCAAATCGCGTAAGCGACTCCAATAGGTATGGTATCGAGTGTCATTGAAAGAAAATAAAAAGCAGCACTATATCCGACAAGAACAAACATTGACGGCCATAATTTAGTGAAACCTTCAGTTGATTTCAAGGAGGAAGTCGCTAAAACTTCTGAACCAATTGCAAGTGCAAGGTAAATCCATGTGTTCATGCTCCGAAATTATGACCCCAATATATGAATAATTCACTAAAATAGCAGGACCTAACAGGAAATTCATTGAGCATGAAAACAACCATTAACTGGTCGAGAAACTAAAAGCCAATGAAAGAACTAGGTTCGTGCCCACGTTGTGGAGGGTCTGAAATTAATATCCTTAACCTCTATTACACCAGAGAAGAGGTTTGTGATGAGTGCGGCTATGTCGATACTTACAAAAAACACGGTGCTGAAAATGTACTTGCGAATTTTATTGCGTATGTGATACTGGGGGTTGTAATTTGCGGCGGAGTTATCGCATTTCTTGTCATCGGCAAATGAAGTGCCGTTTGATTCCCAAGTTGCGAAACAATATCATCCAATACAGAATATTCAAAGGTTTTTACTCGGATTAAATAACGAACGAACTAAGGTTGTGAATATAGCAACGACAGCAAATATGAGTGCAGCCACTAATGCAATCATTGAACCACTACCTGTATTTAATTCGGCAGAAAGATACAGGCCCACTAGAACAGAAAAAAAACCAAAAAATTGTGTCCACAGCAGGCAGGATTTGAAACTCGTTCCAACCAGTTTGGCCGTGGCAGCAGGTGTGACAAGTAAAGCAGTCACCAGTAACGCACCAACAACCTGAACCATACTGACAACAACTGCAGCAGTTGTGACGCTGAACAAAAGGCCGATATTTCGAACAGGAAGCCCTTGAACTCGTGCAGAAATAGGATCAATAGCGGTCGCAAGCAATCCGTTACGTAAGAACAATAGCACAACAATAGAAATTATGCAAATAATGGTTATGAAATCAAGACTTCCTTCATCGATTAACAGAAGATTCCCAAACAGGTAACCTTCGATATCGGTAGTAATTCCTCCACCACCTAATCGGAGTGCGACCAGTCCAAAGGCTAGCATCCCGGTGAGGAAAATGGCTATCGAGGCATCTCCAGTAAGAATTTCTCTCGACTGCATTTCATAAATTAGGATAGCAGCAGCAATACTGAAAAATAAAGCATACAACAGCGGAGAGGTTGCTCCAAGAACGATACCTATTGCAACGCCACCGAACGATACGTGTGCCAATCCGTCACCAATCAAAGCTAAGTTTTTCACCAAAAGGAAGGTACCTAATATGCCTGCGACAGCAGTGACCAATAGTGCTGAAAGCATTGCGCGCTGAAACATTTCCATGGTGAAAAAGTACGGGAAAGTCTCTCCAGGAACCAATGGAGCGATAAGTTCCATGAAGGGTGATACGAACTCAAGCAAAGTTGTCCCAATGCCCATTATTCTTCCACCTGCCGGGGTTTTTTAGAATGTGAGTGTTTGTGTTCATGAACTTGGTGAATACCACGCAAGTCGGCAAGTTCAGACAAATCAGGGAAATTTGCTGTATCGCCATCATAACGGATGGTTTCCTCCAAGAAAACCATTCTGTGAGAGGTTTGACGAATTGCTGCAAGGTCGTGAGATACCATTAGGATGGTTTTTCCCTGTTCATGGCACAAGTTATCCAGCAGTTTGAGCAACGAATTTCTCGATTCCCTATCTATTCCTACCAATGGCTCATCCAAAATAATAAGCTCTGCGTCTGATGCTAATGCACGAGCAATAACTGCGCGTTGGCGTTGCCCACCAGAAAGACGACCGACTTCGCTTGTTCTTACATCTTGCAAATCAACCATCTGAATGGCTCTCTCAACACATTCGCGCCGTTCTTTGCTGATGAATCTAAGCATATTCCTTGTATTGATTGTGCCCAATTGTACCAGTTCTTGAACTGTAATCTTGATATCTCTCGGAAGGTTTGATGCTGCTTGGGAAACCCACCCAATTTTCCCAAAAAGGTAGATTGAGGCAGGGGGCCTATTGAAAATTCGGACGGTCCCTTTCTGAATCTTTAACAGGCCTAGAATACTGAGTAAAAGAGTTGACTTTCCACTGCCATTAGGACCTACTATGCCAACAAATTCGCCTTTGAACACTTTTAGATCTATGTCTCGGAGGATGGGTTTACCAGAACGAAACACGGTCATGTTTTCGACCTCAAGGATTGGACCAGTCTGTTCCGATTCTTGGACGATTTTTGGTTCCATTAAGGTCCCTCCGTTCAACTCGAGAACTTAGAGTATATTAGTTCAAATGATTCCGAAACCAATTATGCTCTGTTCGCCTTAACGTATTGAAGAAGCATCTTTCCAATCAATAAGGAAAATACCCCTGTAACGAACACAACAGGTATAATGTCTATTGTACTCATTTATTCCACCCAGTTTTCAGTAATTGCTAGAAATTTGTCTTGCCAAATTAGCATCCAATTCCAGATATCAAATTCTCAAGGTTCTTGGTCATCATAGTCATGTAGTTATCACTGGAATCGCTTGGAGCCATTTCCATTGTGTAAAGAATCTTAATCGTCACGCCGGTCTCATCGACAATGCTCTGAACAGATGACTGATCGGTGTATTCCTCAACAAACAGTACCGTGATTCCCTCTTCTTTAATGAAGTTGACAACCTTTGCAATGTCTTCTGGAGATGGTTCACCTTCAGGGTCTAGTCCGTGGACTGTAACGAATTGAATCCCATATTCTACTGCAATGTATGAGTAAGCGTTGTGATTGGCAGCTACGGTCTTTGTGAGACTTCCTGCCATACATGCGCCATTATCACCAAATGCAGCGTCGAAGGCTGTGTCAAGTGCTGTGAGTTGAGCAGAATAGAGTTCGGCATTGGCTTTGAAATCTTCTTCACCATCTGGGAAGGCTGTTGTAAGTCCGTTCATGACAACGCTAACTTGCGCCTTGAAAGCCAACGGGCTGAGCCAGCTGTGAGGATCATAGTTCAGAGTTTCTTCAGCGCTGTGATTGTCGCCGTCAGCATCATGGTCGTCGCCATGTTCGTCGCCATGGCCATCATGACCTGCATGACCTTCGTGGCCGCCTTCACCCATCAAAATGTGGAATCCAACATCAGCGGGCATGACAAATCCGTAATCGCCTTCTGCCAATATATGGATTACTGCAAAGCCTAATGGTGGATTGACCCACTTTTCGACGTCCTCAATGAAGTGGCCTAGTTCACTCATGTTGAGCAATCCATCGGCGTTCATATCGGATTCGTTAAACATCTCCATGAGCATTTCTTCTTCATGCTCGTCATGGTCGTCGTGAGTGGCGTTGGTGGTTACATTCTGGGCATGGCCTGAATGGCCAGCATGTTCATCATGGTCATCATGGTCAGCTCCACCGTATTCTTCAGTAGTCCAAGCCGTCCAGAACTCGTTCCAAGAAATGTGGGTGTCATTATTGGCATCATGCAGTTCAAGTGCCTCTTCTGGAGTTGGAATGCGGTTTTCAAATTCGTGAACCTCTTCGACAAAGTGTCCAAGTTCGCTCATGTTAAGCAAGTTGTCGTTGTTCGTGTCCGATTCGTTGAATATTGCCATAAGCATCTCCTCTTCATGCTCTTCATGGGCATCATGCTCTTCATGGGCCTCATGCGTTGGTTGACTTGGCAAAAGTGAGTGGTTTGATGTGTTGACTGCCCAAGCAATGTGTTCGGCTTCTGATGCACCGGAGCCCATAACGTTGCTGAAATTTTCTCCAACCATTACTGAATCAATTCCATGTTGGCTTGGCTCCCATGACGGAGGTGTTGATGTGGAGTTCCAAAGCATAAGTTGCCAGTACCATGAAAAGTCATCTGGAGCATCGGTTCCGTTAATTCCGTTAAGGCTGGTACCGTATGTTGGGTGGACCGAGACGTTGAGCGTAAGGTTTCCATCAACGTTCAATGCAGCGTGTGTTAAGTTCCATCCTGTAGCGTTTTCTGGTAGAGCATCGTGTTCGGCCTCGTACAATGCCATGCTGTTATCTGGATACAGTACTGCAACATTGTGGTGTTCTTCACTGTGTCCGTGGTGAGAGCCCTCGTCATGGTCGTCTTCCCAGCCAGCCCAAAATTCGTCCCAAGACAGGTGGCTGTCATTGTTAGAATCAAAGTCTCGAAGGGCGCGTTCAGGAGTCATCTCTCCATCATGGTGGCCTGCTTCCATCCACATGTTGCCTGCTGCTTCACAGTCTGCCTTGGTGGTGTGATTTGTGTTTAGGTGAGAAGATGAATTATGACAGTAGTCGCCATGTTGAGCAGAATGGCTGCCTTCCTTCATCCACTGGTTACCTGCTGCTTCACAATCAGCCTCTGTAGAGTGATTTGTGTTTAGATGAGTGGTTGTGTCGTGACATACGAAGTGTTCTCCGTCATGTTCATCGTGTTCTTCTTCCATCCATAGTAGACCTGCTGCTTCGCACTCCGCCTTAGAGTCGTGTGTTGTGTTCGTGTGGTCGGACATATCGTGGCATACTCCATGTTCTTCGCCGTGGTCGTGGTGCGCGTGTCCTCCGCCCATTTTGAGAACAGCCATTGTGAAATCTTCAGGGTGTTCTGCATCAAACTCGAGTACATACTCTCCTTCTTCAAGTTCAAAGATTGAAATAACTGAATCGGCTGGACAGCCCGTTGGGTTAGCAATGGTTTCCTCGGCTTCGACGTGAGCGTGGCCTTCGTGGCCAGCATCATGTTCGTCGTGGCCGTCGTCGTGCTCAGCGTGGCCGTCGTCGTGCTCAGCGTGGCCGTCGTGGCCATCATCGTGATCTTCGTGCGGGAACGAGACATTGTATGCCGTATACTCAGCGTGAACCTCCACATCATCTGCATGACCTCTTTCGTCAACAAGCATTGCGTTTTCGAAAGGTCCTTCTGAGAGTGTAGCGCACAGGTCTGTTACTAGAACCCCCTCGTAATCGAGAGTCTCTTGGCCGGTCGGCATTGTGTGTACCTCGATAGAGGTTGGGGCATCGGCGCCAAGTGAGGAAAGAGTTGATTCGACCCATGGTTCAAGACCTAGTCCATGGTAAAAGAATACGTCAGCATTTTGCAAACGGATTAAGTCGGATGCTGATGGTTCATAATCGTGAACCGGTATGTTGTCTAGACTCATGTACTCCATCGTAACTTGACTACCTGCGATTCCTTTGACTAGTTCTCCAACGTGGTATGTAGAAACCATAACGACGCCCAGGGACTCGGTGGAATCGCCATCATCCGATGTATCGTTAAGACCGCCTAAACAGCCAGCTAAACTGGATAAAATCATAATTGCACTTACAAACAGCACGCGGAAATTCTTACTTCGCATGGTTTTCCGTTTGATATTAACTATTTAATAAAAACTAATAAATGCAGTATTGCAGATTATTATTCCCAGTAACGAAATTGATAAAACTGAGCAAAATGAAGTAGGTGGAATTGAAGATTCTGCTAGACGGTGCAGCGTGTTTACAGGCCTTTCGGTGTCCTCCATGGATCTTCGTCAAACGAAAGTAGACCCTCCTCCTGTCGCCCTACACCGTGCCTTTTGAACGGTACTTTTTCAATCGCCAGCTGATTTTTCGATTGTTTCTTCGTAAGGTATTCTTTGCCTTTCTTACGGACAAAAGATTCACCGAATGCAACCACAATCAACAGGAATGTCAGGCCAATATGGCCTTCAAATGAAAACGCTGAGAAGGGTTGGATGTACAGTTTCTGTTGCGTGATTATTCCCTCATCCACTGTTGTTTCAACTCGATAATTCCCCGGTAACAAATCGCCTTCCCATGCTGTTGTTTGGTCTCCGAGGCTACCAGACCACTGCGCTACTGTTCGTTCAGAAGAGTCAATGATTTCCCAAGATACATAACCACTGTTCGTACTCTGTCCTTCAAATTCAAACTCAAAAGTAGAGGTCATTGGCCTATCTTGTCCTAAAACGTCGCCTATAGTTACGGTCCTTGTTTCGATAGGGTGGTCGTAATCATTGATTTCATACGGTGCAGCGTTATCAGATACACCAGCCCAAAGCGAATTGAGGAGGAGAAAAGCCAAAGGCCACAACAGAAGATTCCACTTGCGTTGGGCCATGCGTTAAAATCTGCCGATTAGGTTTTAGGAGTATGTTTTCATTTACGAACAAATTTCGCAAAACCAAGTTCGGATAGAATCCTCTCCATCCATTTTAATTTCAATAATTTTTGTACCCTGACTGTCGCCCCAGACCAAGTACCTACTCGGTTTGCTGCAAAGCCAATGAGGTGTATTTTTTCGGCTGCTACTCCGCACGAGAGAACCATACATAGGGCCCGATCTCCGTCAGTAAATCCACCAAAGTTGTACATTTCGGGAAACAAACGGTTCGTTTGGTGAGATGGAACTAGAGATGGTGGGAGTGAGAGTTCCTGCCATTTATTGAGACAATTCTGCCAACCAGGTAAGTTGTCCCCGTGGGCATGCGCCACTATTGTTTGACCCGAACATGCCGCTTTGTGTAGATGCTCTCCTCCATCGAAATCTGAAACTACACAGGCGAGATTCTCGTATGAATCAAGTGCGCCCACTGCACCATCTGCAGCGACATAGGTGTCTCCTGGTAAGAAAGAGTCCTCAATTTCCGATTTCTCTACGGCCGCCCCGATAATCACAATTCTCGAAGCGTTTTGCAGGCTGCTACGGAGTTCTGTCAATGTTTGACGGCGATGGTCGCTTGTCCACAAGTCATGGTCTTTCAAAAACTCCAGCAAAGCAATCGCGCTTTCTGCATCTGCTTCTTCAGACCACCCAAAAGCCGCACGTACCTCGTCTTGAACCGAAATCAAACTCGGCTGAAGAGCATCGTGCATGCCCCATGGGTCTGCCTCACGCTCATCAATTATCCGTTCATTTTGTTGAAGTTCTTATGCAGTTGATATGTGTGGGGCAGGTATGCCCGTCCCAAGTGCCTTGCCGGAACTTGACGACGAAATCACATTTGCCCGATATCCGTTTTTGCCCCAAGCAGGGGGTTGGATTCGAAACATGGCCATTCAACATGATATCGATTTAGACGAACTATTGGACGGGGCTTGGATGGAAAAAGCCCGTTCAAGAGCACGGATTCGTTTGATAGACTCAATTCAATCTAAAGAAGGAGTAGAGGTTGTCGGAGGAGACCTTTACACGGAAGAAGGGCGCATAATTGAGGCTTTTTCTTTCTACTACGCTCGTCTGGTCGTATGTGCATCGGAGGATGAGCGCCTTATCGCCCGTTGGTCGCAAGCAGAAGCTGCACGGGCGGAACAAATACTCATCAAAGATTATCAAAACCTCGACATAATCGCCCGAACATACATCAAAGAGGTTGTAAAAACCGAACAAAAATCCCAAACAATGGGTGCGATTGGTAACAGCAATTACGGTGGCGCATTGCAACAACAACGACGCTCTAAAGCAGGCCCATTATGGAAAATAGGTTTGAGTGACTTCATCGAAATATGTCCGAAAATCACCGGTTCTCGTTGGAGGTTGCCAAACTGCGATGTAAGCAATGGATGGGTTACCTTGTTTGAAGAACCACAATACGGCTCCTCTGCTAAACTTTCTCGACTTCTTCGTGAGAGAATTAAATCGGGTGTTGAACAAGAAGCACTCGAAAAAATGAGCGAGATTACAACGGATTTAGCTGTTCGATTGGCGGAACCGGTTGGCATGGTTCGTAATCTCATGGCAAACAAAGCTACTGAAGCGATTGCCCTAGTAGGCGCAGATGAAAACGATTGGCCTCCGTGTATGAGGAAGGCGGTGGCTGAATTAGCAAATGGGGTTAATCTGAATCACTTTGGAAGATTATTTCTCGCATCAATGGCGGCAACACTTGCTCTTCCAAAGGAAGCATGTGTTAATTTCTTCAGGGGAGCCCCCGACTTCAGTGAAAGCACAACTTCGTATCAGGTAGACCATGTTTACCAACACGAATACACACCTTCGGGTTGTGGTAAACTCAAGGTCAATCACAATTGCCCCGTACTTCCAGGGGATGACAGGTTGTGTGATCAACCTTGGCTGGACCATCCGCTGAAATATATTCGCGCAACGCAACGATGGAAAGCCAAAAACCAGCAAGCCGAAGCACAAGCGCTCGCACTCATTTCTCAAAAGAGTGAAGAAGAATCTAAACCCAATGATTCGCAGGAATAAATGGGCATTCGCGCGAAGACTTTGAAACGGGTGGATGGTTAGGTTATACCAACCACCGGTGAACACTAATGACTCGAACGCTCGTTTTGACCGTAGACCGTGACAATGATCTCGGAGTTAAAACTGGAATTCGCGGGCCTGTTGTTGGAAGGCGGCAAGTGATGGCTGCAGCCTTGAAACTCGGCATTGCGGACCCAGAAGAAAGCGACACGAATGCTATTCTTGGTGCATTATCACAACACGATAATTTAGCAGACAATAATGCTGAAGACGAAGAAGTAGAAATTGCAATTTTAACCGGGGACGAGAAAGTCGGTATCCGTTCAGACCGTTCCGTTGCTGCCCAATTGGAGGAAGTTGTTGCTGCATTTCAACCTGATAAAGCCATTCTTGTGACCGATGGGGCGGAAGATGAATCGGTTCTTCCAATTATTCAATCCCAAGTTCGTATTGACCATGTTGAAAAAATCATTGTTAAACAATCAAAGGGCATTGAGGGTACGTATTACTACATTGTAAAAGCCCTCGACGACCCAAAATGGCGTTCAAAAATCATGATTCCAGTTGGCCTGGTCTTGGCGCTGTTCGGACTCGGGATTATGCTTCCAAATGAAATTGGGGGCATCGTAATTGGGGGTTTGCCGTTGGTAACTGGACTGTACTTGCTCAGCAAAGGTGCAGGAATTGAAACAACAGTGAACAAGGTCATTCAAGAAATGAGAGACAACGCTGATGCAGCGATGTTTTCCTCTCTGCTTTGGACTGCCACCCTTTTCAGCGCAATCTTTGCAGTTGCAGAAGGATATCGGGAATACAACTCGCAAGTGCTTAACATAGGTTCATCGGTATTGTGGCTCGAAGTTGTTCACTCTGCACTAGCTTGGATTGTTATTGCTTTCTTAACTTCGACTGCAGGATTCATGCTTCTTCGACTAAAGCGAGGTTCTTTCTCTGGAAGATTGCTTGTTCTCGGTATTTTTGGAATGGTTGTCTATTCATTTGTCGACACAGCCTTAGATATCGCAATTCGGGTTCTCCTTGGAGAATCGTATGAATTCAGTGTGCCAGTGATCATAGATGATTTACAGTATCCAATGATTTGGATTGTTGTGCTTTGGATGGCGATGACCATTGTCCGCTCCCTACGAACTCGTCAAGCACAAACCGAGCGCTATTGGGGAATTTAGTATCACAAAATGAACTTCGGCATTTTTCGTGCCATAGTGTTGTGGCCTACTACACCGATTAGTGCGCCTCGAGAATCAACCACGCCTATTTGGTTCAAGTCGTGGGCAATCATAAGAGCCCCCGCTTTGAGAAGGGGTGTTTCTTCATTCACCGTTATTGGAGGTTGGTTCACAAGTTGCTGTGCTGGAATTCCATGCATCCATGCAATGTCTCTGTTAACGGTCTTGCGCGCTATTATCTTCAGGACATCCACGGCATGAATACGGCCCAACGGGGTGCGTTCGCCATCGATGACAAAGATGTGGTCCCAATTGTTTGATGTCAAATTTTCAATAACCTCGACCATGGAACTGTCATCCCAAATCCAATGTGCTTGCGTCATTGTCTCGCCGCATGTAATGGAGCGAGCGGTCTGGGAACGTTCTGAAGCCGACATCTTTGATAGCATGGCTCGAGTGAATTTTCTTGGCTTGGATTGTGGCATACGGAGTACCTCCTCATTGCGCCGGCGCACGCGCTTCTCTTTCAAGGCTTTCGACCACATGTTAACTTCCACATCCTAGTCTTTGCTTTCCGGCATTCGTCGAATCACATCGACTCAATATAAGTGAAGGCTAAAATGTCAGTTCACTTTGAAAGATTCATGTCAGCCATACCCGAGCATGAACTCGCTGCATTACGCACGTTGTCCGGATACGACCAAATGCTTGAAATGGACCGTGTGATGAAGCAGTATGGGCTGTCTGAAAGCCAACTCCTTGCCATGCTTCAACCCAATCCCAATCCAGCCCTTCAACAATCATCTGTAGCATTCGTCCCAGAAACAGAGCAAGTAGGAAATATCCCTGCTGCAGCAAATGTGATGAATAAATCGAATTTCAGGTTTGAATACGATCCATCTCCTCAAGCGGCTCAACGCCGCACGGATATTGCTCAAGCAATTGTTTGCCCGGGGTGTGGTGCGGCGTTGGGCATTCCAGATATCCGACCAATCAAAGTCACTTGCCCCCAATGCTTACAAGAAAATGTATTCACTTCGTGAGCGTTGATTTGATGAAGCATTAGCCTCTGGATAGTACATGGAGAACTCATCCCCTCGTCTTTGGACATATACTCCTTCAAATTCTCCCGTAGCACTGCCAAAACAACCTTTGTTGTATCATCCGAATGAACTTGTCCCTCTAGAATTTCCAAGAAACACTGCAGAGCAGACTCTATCGGGAAAACTCTTGCAAGACTATTGTGGCTCATTCACGTCGAATAGTCATACAGTGCATGATTTGCTCCAAGCATTTGACGAGGCTCCGATGTCAGAGCGTAGACCGTTTCTACTCCTAGGAGAATTGGCAAACCCATATCGATTACAAGACATTGGTTTAGGAAGTATGCCAATCTTCACTACACGCATTTCCGGACTTTGCAGAACCTACGCAGACGCTCTTGATAATCGAGAAGTAAAACCCGGAGTTCACCACATCACGCTTGCTCGGACGGAGGGGTGGTGGGAGAGCGCACACCTTGGAATGGCTACTGTTGAGCAGATGAAGCGAATGATAGCTTGGCTTGACCAAGGTCGAAAGGGTACATGGAGACCTGTCAAGCCTGCAGAAGGAAGTTTACACTTTGAGAACGGGCTGTTACCAAGCCCCTTACTGGATAATGTATCTTGGGATGGAGCCAAGGAAGTTGTTGAATCGCCTGCCCCAGCATTTACTGGGTGTGAGGTCGACCTCAGTACAGTCATGGTCGCAGTACATACACAACACGGCTGTTATGACAACAGGGGGAGGTTAGCTAGATGTGTGCATATCGGACAACGTGAATTCCATGAAAAAATGTTTCGTCGCGGTTCTTCTAAAAAATGGAATGATATCCTTGACATCGTTTGAAAACGAATTAACAGATCTAGGTGTTGAATGGGGGCCCATGGCATTCCCACGGGGATTTGTTATATCTTAGAAAACAACTTCTATATGGTAACGATGAAGGGAAGCGGCGTACAAAAACAAGCACGATTAAACCGATTGAAAAATGAAATTATCGAGTATGTATCTACTCGCCCTCAGTGTTCAGCTGCAGACATTGTCGATTATCTTTCAAACGAGAGAAAAATGAGAAACCATGGGCTTACAGCGCGTAAAGTTGGGTTTTTCATTCCTCGGTACCTTTCTGATTTAGTTGGTTTTACCTTGGACAACTCGACTGGCAAACGTCTTTACCATATTGCTGCATAATTTTGGATTAAGTTCATTGAACAGTGGCTATTGCATCAACCATGGAATGGCCAAAATCGCTCCCATTTGCCTCTGAACTGTTCCCATCCATGTATCAAAGTACCAGCTTTGATGGGGAATGCCCACAAATCAGTACTGATGAGACCGTTTTTTCCTTTCTCGATCCGGACAACCCAACCGGACTCAAAACTCAGATGAGAAGCCTCGTTGCAAAATACACTGAATCTCCTCAAAGTGCTACTGAACAAGGAGCAACTATCGATGAGACGGAGGGGCTGGTAGTTATCGATGCCTCAGCCACAATCGAACCCGGCTCACACTTTATCGGGCCGTGCTACATTGGACCGAATGCGATTGTACGACACGCCGCATATGTTCGCTCCTTCTCATGGATATGTGCAAACGCAGTTGTAGGTCATGCCTCTGAAACCAAGCATTCTGTTTTGCTCCCCGGAGCAAAGGCTCCTCACTTCAACTATGTCGGCGACTCAATCTTGGGTAGCGGTGTTAATCTTGGTGCGGGAACAAAAATTAGTAATCTGAGAAACGACGGTGGTGAAGTACATCTACGAATCGGAAATGAACGAGTTGGAAGCGGGTTGCGGAAATTCGGCGCCATTCTTGGCGAGGAATGTCAGTTGGGATGCAATAGCGTTACAAACCCTGGTGTAATTCTAGGCCGTCACTCTCACGTCATGCCCAACGCAACAGTTACTGGCGTTCACGAATCAAATTCGTTGCATAGGTGAAGTGCTATGCCGCAACGTCTGTTTGGAACCGACGGTATCCGAGGCAATATTGTTCCAGCAAACCCCGACGAAAAAGCATCACTGGCTGCTCTGCACAAGCAAAGAAGCGTTTGTCCAACCCTGATGCGATTGGTCGGTGAGGCGCTTGGCCACTTAATCGATACAATGCCTGGTGAAGGTGAACATGTGGTCATAGGGTGGGACGAACGCCCCGGAAACAAGGAATTGGTCGCAGGAATTACTCTAGGATTAAGACTCGCAGGTTGCAAAGTCACACATATCGGCGTATGTGCGACGCCAGCACTGCACTACGCAGTACTTTGGCATAATGCTCGAATTGGCTGCATGATGACTGCAAGCCATAATCCTGCTTCAGACTCGGGAATCAAAGTGTTTGATGCCAATGGATTCAAAACAACTCCGGAAATGGAGGATGAAATCACTTCAGTTGCGTATGCTCTGAGCGAGGAAGAGCGTGAGGTAGACCTTGTTGATATTCAAGAACTCTCTCAACCGAGTGAAGAAAGTAACCTCCATTGGGCTGTAGAACACCACCCAAAATGGTTACAACTCCGATTCGGTTTGTTCAAGCAAATGTTTGGTATCCAGAAACCAACATACGATTTTATTGCAAATCCAATGCTGTTAGATTGTTCTAAAGGCTCTGGGGCGTCATGGCTGGCCGAATGGTTAGACTCTAACGGCATTCAAACACAAGAAATCAGTCTTGAAGCCCGGGAATTAAACGACGAATGCGGGGCTGGCGAATTCTCTCCAACAGCGACATGGACATTTGAGGAGGCTGCCTCATCAAACCACCTCTTGTTACGCCAACTTGCTCCTGCACCAGCCGGGACCATCGTGGGAGCTGCACTGGATGGAGATGGAGATCGTTGTCTTATCATCGAATCAACTGCCAATGGATACAAAATTATCGATGGTGATGCAATTGGTGACACGGTTGTTGTGGCTGGACATAAAACCGTTGGAACTTGGAATGTTGCTGCAAGTATCGAATCTGATCTTGCACTGCTCTCATCGTTGCCTAGACTATCAACTACTACAGTGGCCCACGAAACAGCTGTTGGTGACAGATGGCTTTCTCATGCGCTACGAAAGTACCTCCAAGAATCAAAGAATCCCCCACCGATTATCGGAGTTGAAGATTCCGGACACGCCGTTCTCCCAGCACCACATCCGAATCACAGAGAACTCTGGAGTCTCGTAGGAGATGGAGCAGCAACACTCGTATCGTACCTACTCGCCCGTAGTATCGCAAGAGATAGCCAACTCATGCAACGAGGTTGGAAGCTTCGTTCATCGGTTAGCGGTGTAGACCGAACATTATGGAGTGGGCAAAACGAGTTGGCGAATGAAATTGAATCTTTGACCAAAACCCATTTTGAACAATGTGGTAAAGTCACAGAATGGAAGAGAAAACGTCTCGAGGGGGAGGCCAATCTTATGCTGATTGAGGCCTTTGTCGATGGGGGGTTGGTCTCCTTGGGCGTTCGCAATAGTGGTACACAGGCAAAAATCAGCGTATCGCTTCGCCTTTCTTCTGGGATGCCGCACCAAAAACTATCCTTGGTCGTACCACTGCTGACTGAGAAATTATCTCGAGCAATGAAGTAATCAGCCTTGTCGGCCTTCAATCGCTGAACTTAGTAAAGCGACTGCTGCAACAACTCTACGGTCAAGCGGGTGTCCCGGAGGGATGGTTACCAGCGTTTTCTTGACAATTGGGTTAAATTGCTGCTGCATCAAAATTTGAGGGTGTCCTGCAACCTCAAAATGGTATTTTGCAGGTATAAAAGGTATGAAACGTCGTAGAATTGCGATGCTATCCTCGACAAAAGAAGCGTATGGGTTGCCTGCTGGGTCGTTAACAACCCAAGAATCTTTCAGGATTGATTTGAGGGCCTGACGCTTTGCCGATCCTAAACTTACGCCCGTCTGCGGGTCAAAAATATCGTAGGTCGTAGCAAGGTCTAACATTGAGCGTGCTTTGATTTGAACTAAAGGTTGTGTGCAACTTTCATCAGTGTACAAAACAATGTCCTCACGAAGTTTGAATCTTTTCTGCTTTGAGTAGCCAACGCAATTTCCTTCAAGGTCTTCGAAGTAAAAGACGCCTCCAAAAACACGCCAAAATTTTGTTCGAATGATATATTGGTCCATTTGGAAGAGAGCGGTCATGATGGTTGGTCATCGTTAATGTATATACTCTTTATCCCGTCGAAAGGGATTTCATCAATCGCTGGACATTTCACCTTCATAGGTTTGGGTGAGATAGGTCACCGTTCCAAGAAGCATTGCTGAGGCTATGAGAATCGAAAGCAAGACTTCGATTGAGGCACCCTGGACAAGAACGATGCATGCAATTATCCATCCGAGGACGAGATCCAATGCCCCAATGATACGCCAAGACTTTCGGAGAGTCAATACTCCTGAGACCCACGAGACTGTCGAGCAGAGAAGAATGAATAATACTGCAAATAGAAGATTGGAGTAACCGAAACTTGAGCCGATAAACAAAATATGCATCGCCCATAAGCCTGCGGGTAGCCAAAGTCCCTGTCGTTTCTCCACCGACCAAGCTACAAAAACAATGGATACTGTTCCAAGGAGTGTAGCAATGTGTGCAGTTGTTGGAAGCCATAAAGTAAGTAATTCTGAAAGCCATACTCTGACTGATAAATAGGCCAAAGGCACCATTAACCACGCACATAAAACAACTGCTGGTTGAGTCCACCATGTTCCTCGCCGTGCTGAAAGCACGATGACTGCGAATCCTGCAGGGCCAAAAGAAAGCATGGCCGTAAGTAAAATCCAAACTGAGCGACCTCCGGCTCCTCTATGGTCACCTAATTCATGCTGAATTCGCTTGGCTTCGACCCAATCAAACAGGAAAACCGCGCCCAACAGCATCGCCTCAATGATTAGGAAAGGTACAGTCCATACAAGCATGCTCGACTCAAAGGTAAATGGGTCAAGTGTGAAAGGTATAGGTACTTCTCCACCAATAATTACACACAAAATTCTGTCCAACGCAGCAAGATAGACGACGCCTTCTAGAGCATTTGGAATTCGGAGACCGAGGTCGTTCCGACCCAAAAGGCCCAGCCCTGCAAGCATTGTCAGACCTCCGAAAAAGACCAGAAGATGCGTTGAGTCACCAAGTACGACGACCGAGTTTGATGCTCGGCCTGCTACATGGACTAAAACCAATCCAAGCATTCCAAGAGCAATAGGGGCTTCAATCCCCAATATATCGGGTAACCTCAAACCAATTTGATTAGCACGGATTCGAGAAAGTCCGACGAAAAGAACAGAAATCAGTACGGTAAAGAGCAGTGCAAAAAGGGTGTTGCCCGTTGTGAAAGAGAGAAACGAAGTTGCCAAAATGGTGGTTCCTAAAAACAACAAAACAATCGTTGGTTGGTGATGAATATCTCCAACATACAGGTCCATTTCTCCAGACGAACCTGCCCTCTTTTTGCGTTTTCTTTGTTTCTCAGCCAAAGTCAAAAGTTCCGTGTCAATGAGGCGCAGCGTACTTTGAGGCTGTTCGTCATCCGATGTGTTGCCCACCTGTAACACTTCATTCCCTTCAAACCCGCTTGATTCTAAAAAAGCCTGAATACGGTCCTGTTTTTCTTGCAGGCGCTGAATGCGATTCTCCTTCTTGGTTAATGCACGAATTCCAGCACGGAATTCGCCTTGAACGGCAAGATATGCCCCTGAACTAACGAAAGCCAACAGGGCCGCCAACACCACTATTTCTACAGAAATTGACTGTCCTGCCAGAGCCATTGATACGATGAGGCCTACGGCAGTCACTGCTGGAGGTAACAGCTTCTCTAAAGTGGCTGCGCGGACCAAATACAGAGTCAGTGAAACAAGTCCTACAAACATCAAGACAATCAGATTTGTGGTTTTATCCG
Source organism: Candidatus Poseidoniaceae archaeon (assembly GCA_036846305.1). Classification (GTDB taxonomy): domain Archaea; phylum Thermoplasmatota; class Poseidoniia; order Poseidoniales; family Poseidoniaceae; genus MGIIa-L1. The sequence goes on from DAIUCF010000005.1 coordinate 50,054, forward strand.
GGAGGTATTCTGAACCGGTAAGTGGCGTAGTTGTCAAAGGATCCAGCGCAATCATGATGAAAAAGGCCGTCAAGAATCCCATCATCATCGTGAGGAGTTTTCCGGGTAGTGCCTCTATTTGCTCCAGTTGGCTCTCTGAAGCGCCTAGTTGGCGTTGTTTATCCGATGCTTTCAGCAGGATGGCAGATGAGATAACAAGGAAGAAGGCCCAAGATGAGGAATGACCGTATGTCCATGAAAAGATGAGGGCAAAGACCCCCCAAATCCCCATTAGTGTTTGTGGCTTGCCGAGATGACGTTCAAAATATACCATAAGTGAATGCCCAACCAATAAGCCTCCAAGGACTAGAAGAAGGCCGTACACCGGTAAAGCACCTGGACGCACAACGGCCCAAGTTGCAATTAGAGTGAGGAGAAAACTAAGATTCCAAAGTTTGGCAAATCCAGAATCACGAAGGCGAGCGCCGATTTCAGAAAAACCAACCAGCCGAGATGCCAAATTAAGACCGATGTGACCGTGACTAATGTTGACCCAAATCTGCTGAATGACAAGTAAGCCCATCCAGATAGATAAATCAACTTCATCGATGAAAATCGGCAGGAAATCAATTGAAATAATTCGGGAGTCGGCATCGGTAGCAAACATGAGGAGCCATAGCCATGGCCCAATAACTGCGGTTCCTGCAATCGATGGAGATGAACGGACGATGGCCAAACCTGACAGACCCAACCATACGATAGCTTGGGTGACGAGCAATAAACGCGCCCCTCTCAAGCCCTCACCTGCCGGAATGAGTAATGTCAACAGACCAACGATGGCAAGTCCGCCTAGCCAAATGACATGGTCTGAGACTGATGTTTGATTTTTCAAAAGGGCAATCGCAGTAAACAAAGCTGTGAGAGCAGCATAAACACTGTAACCGTCCAAATCCAAAGGTAAGGTAACACTCAAAACACCGGAACTGTAAATGGACAATGCAACCAAAAGAAACGGAGCAGGTAGAATCAAGTAAGGGGTAACATCTTTGATATGAACACCTCGAACAACGAGATATGATCCTACGAATGCAGAGATAAGAAGCATCAATTGAGCCAATGCATAGCCCGTTTCCAGTCGATGGGCTGCAATTGCTAACAACGCCCCAACCATGCCAAGCCCTACAGAAACCGCCCAGAGCGACGGTTTACCCAAGCCAATGCCTTCAAACGCTTTCGAAAACCAATTCTCTGCAGTCACGAAACGAGCAGCGATGGTAGCATTGGTCGCAGTCACAAACGTCATCAGCAAAAAGAGTAACAAATCATCTTCAAAAGAAATTAATTCTAACCCCGCAAAATTCCAGTTATTCGACAGTGCATGAACGCCCACCCAAAGGTAAGAGGAGGCAATGCCCAAACTCGCAAGGTTTCCAGAGCCGCGGTAGATGGCCAAACCATGCATAAGTACGGTCCCAAACGCAATCATTGATGCGACACCTAGTTCTCCGTACAGCGCCCCGGCTGCACTTCCAACAAGCAAAAGAATCAGCGTCGCCTGAGCAGCGATGGCATCTTCGTCATGGCGTTGTGCAATGGCTACATTCAGCGACACTACCGACATCAAGCCAAGTCCTAATGTCTGATTTGCTCCAAAAGGAGACCCGTCAAACCATCCCCAATGCCATGCGTCAAGAACCAGCCCATAGAAAAGTTTCATCGAAATAATAACCCAAGTTACTCCAAGTAAGCGCATGTTTGGATTTGGAATCCATCGCTCTCCAAGATAAAGACCGAAGGCGCCCATTGCAAGTAATCCTATGCCGCTCGGTATTTCCGGTAAAACTGTGCCAACTATAGCCCCTATAGCAGACCAAGTGAGGACCATGGCGACTAAAAGGCCGAAACTAAGGCGTTTTTCACCCTCTACTGCTAAATCTGTAACGCTATCATTCTCAAGGGGGTGGAGTACGGTTCCATCAGCTTGAACCGCCCCTGGGAGATTGGATTCCTCTTCGCCCGAGGAAAAAAGTGATGATACCTGTCCAATCGCAATGTCCTCAACTTCCTCAACTACGGGAGTTGGTTCGTCGGATTGTTCATCTTCACTTTCAACCATGAATGATGTAATGTCCACGCCCTGGGCGCGTTGAAAATCGCGCTTGCGGACAATTTCATCTACAGAGCGAGAGGGGTTTGACCCGGGACTGTCGCCCTCCACCTCCTCAGTCATGGTTGACAACCAATCCGATTCGCCTTCAATGCTTTTGATAATTAGACTGATTCGGAGCGATTTTGTAAACTCGTAGTTGTTTCCAAATGTTTCGTTGTACTTTAACGGCGTACCCCGATTTTCAGTTCAAAAAATCACTAAATGTGAAAGTGTGGAGCCAAAAGGGACAAAGAGGGCCCGCGAAAGGACCCCTCATGGCGGCAACCTACGGGACTCCGACTGGAGACCTGACTTCGCACGGAATTACACCATCTGGAGATGTTTACTGGAATCAAGAGGCTGCGGCGCTTATCGAGCTCGCTGTTGCCCGAAATGAGGGCGAATTTAGTGCCCACCGAGCCTTGGTTACAGAAACCGGTGAACGCACTGGCCGTTCACCGAATGACAAGTACATCGTTGAAGAAGAAACAACCCTTGATGACATCAATTGGGGGGATGTTAATGTCTCCACAAACCTTGAGACATTTACTCGTATGAGGGCAAAAGTTGTCGAATACCTATCAGCGCAGGATACCCTTTTCGTTCAAGATTTGTACTGCGGTGCTGACTTCAGCGAAGCTTTGCCAATTCGAGTCATTAACCAAAATGCATGGCACAACGCCTTTGCACGTAATATGTTCATCCGCCCTGATGCTGAGAGACTAGCAACACATTCGCCACAGTTTACCGTCATGCATGCACCTCATCTCGAAGCCGATGCAGAAAAAGACGGTTTAAACTCCCACTGTTTCGTTATCGTCAATTACCAAGCTAAAGAAGTCATTATTGGTGGAACCCGTTATGCTGGAGAAATCAAGAAGTCTATATTTTCAGTAATGAATCTCATTTTACCAAAAAAAGGTATCCTTCCAATGCACTGTTCTGCTAACACGACCGGGGAAAATACTGCTATCTTTTTCGGGCTTTCTGGTACTGGAAAAACCACTTTATCTGCCGACCCTAATCGGGCTCTTATCGGGGATGATGAGCATGGATGGGGCTCAAACGGCGTCTTCAACTTTGAAGGCGGATGCTATGCGAAATTGATTGACCTCTCTGAAGAAGATGAGCCTGAAATTTTTGGAACTACGCGGAAATTCGGCACCGTTTTAGAAAACATTGTCATGGACAAAAACGGAGTTCCTGATTTTGCTGATGTAAGTAAAACCCAAAACACGCGTGGCTCTTATCCAATTGAATTTATTGAAAACAGGACATTGGATTCGAAAGGGGGCCACCCGCAAAACGTAATTTTCCTGACCTGTGACGCATTCGGAGTTCTACCGCCAATCTCTAAACTTACACCTTCGCAAGCGGCATACCATTTCATTTCTGGATACACAGCAAAAGTAGCAGGTACTGAAATTGGAGTCAAGGAGCCTCAAGCGACCTTCTCGGCTTGCTTCGGTGAACCCTTCATGCCAATGCACCCAGGCGTGTATGCTGATCTCCTCTCAAAGAAGATGGATGAGCATAACGCTACTGCGTGGCTCATCAATACCGGCTGGTCCGGTGGTGCATACGGAGTCGGAAACCGTATGAAGATACGCTACACTCGAGCCATGCTAAATGCGGCCATGGACGGGGATTTGGACAATGTCGAATTCGTTGTTGACCCACGATTTGGATTTGAAGTACCTGTTGAGTGCCCAGATGTACCGAGCGACGTTCTGCAACCTAGAAACACATGGTCTGATGCTTCAGAGTACGACTCAACTGCTGATCAACTTGCTTCGATGTTCAACGAAAACTTTGCTCGCTATGAAGCAGGGGTTTCTGCTGAGGTAAATGCTGCTGCTCCAAAATCAATGGCTTGAACCATTCGTCATTGAAATCATAACTTATTCTTGCTCAGTAAGATGCACGTCAGTGTCCTCAAACTCTTTTGTTCGTGAGGGAAAGAAAAACCACATCAATGGTATCAAAAACATCGATGGAATGTTCTTACCATATTTCAAATCAAGATGCGATTGAAATTCCACGAACGATTTCGAATCTGTATCGTTGGCTTTCGGAACCTCACTACGAACCGATGAATAATTTTCAGGTTCCACTAATCCCAAATCGTACCCGCTGAACATCATGTCAAAACGAACACCGGTTAGAAGTAAAGACGGTTCGATACTGGTTTTTTCATGGGCCATTGACCCTTGTTCTGTTTGAGCAACAAAGGTCTCGTCTGCAATGGTGTCTTCACCATCATTGCCCTCATCGTTCTCATTACCCCCAGCTAAATCAAGAACATACGATGTCGGCATGACGATCAAAAAACACGCAACAACTGAAGCAAACAAAACAGCCCGTAAAGTGGCTTTGAAACGAATCCCTACAACAACTAAGCATTCACTTAAACAGAGGAGGACGAGAGATGCCAGCGTAGCTTTTCGTCCATTTTCAAGCCAGTCAAAACCGTCTTTGGTAGAATCTGAAGTGGTTGAAGGCTCATTTGACGGTTCAGAAGACGAGGGGGGCGGCTGGGTTGTATTGATCGGTTCGTCATAATCGCGAACCAGCATGTACACAAGAAATCGAGTAGAATTCTCCATTTTGACATCAATAAGTGTCTGTTCATTATCAATTGCAACCAATGCTTTAACCTTCATTGGTGAAGGTCGTCCTTCAGTATATTGGCCCTCAAATTGGATAACCAACCAAGCCGACATAAACAGGTGGAGTGCAATGAGTATTGTCCCTACAATCCTCACACCGTCGCCGATGCGTGAGTGTTGGGGTCGAAGGGACATGGAATTCCCACACGACACTCATACTTGAGGGTTCGATTATTCGTCTTCCTTGTTGATT